>CAWJKX010000131.1:0-35699 GCA_963843065.1 uncultured Bacteroidota bacterium | reverse complement strand
CCCCCGCGGGCGGATTGTATCAAACCGGAGAAGACACGGTGTTCAGAGTTCCGATCAGCGCCAAAGAATATTTTCTCGTGGAAAACCGAAACCGCAACGCGCACACCAACGGGGAGACTCTTACCATTCGATGGAACGGCCAGCAGTTCACGAAGACGTATTTGCAGGACGACCCTGACTTCAATGCTTTCGACGTGGATTCGATCTACGGGGATGTTATCAATGTTACGGAATTGGATTGGAGCCTTCCCGGCGCCGTAGGGTATGTAGGCGGGATTCTCATTTGGCATATCGATGAGACAGTTATCGACAACAACCTCGCCACGAACACGATCAACGCGGACCCGGCTCATCGCGGCGTCAACCTCGAAGAGGCGGACGGGTCGCAAGACATCGGTCAAACGTACGGTGCCACTGATCCGGGCCTCGGCACCGAAGACGGCTGGCCCCTCGACTTCTGGTTTAAAAGCAACAGCGACACGGTCTACACAAACGAATTTGGTGAGACGACTCATCCGAATTCGCTCAGCAATTCGCTCGCGCGTACTCATATTACGCTGAACAATTTCAGCGATATGGGCCCGGTCATGACATTTCAGTCGATGGTAGGAGACGCGAGCGTTTCATTGCTGAAAATCATCAAACGGAATAATGTCAAGCTCAATCAAAACGATGCTCCGTTTTTCGCAGACATCGACGGCAACGGCTCGGATGAATTCATTTACACGTCCGGCGATTCGATTTATGTGTTGAAGAATGACCTGACCCCGTATCTCAATAACACGACCGGACTTTTTTCACCCTACGGCGGAAAGTTTCAACCCGCTGGTGTCCCCTCGCCCGCAAAAGGTCTTGCGTGCAGCCGAGACAGCCTGTTTACAGTTTTGGGCACCCATGCGAATACGGATAGCCTCGCATCAGCAATTGTGGGTTTCAACGCCGGAGCTCCGATCTCAACGCCCGTTAGTGCAGTGGCCTCGAATGACGTTCACTATTATCTGGGCGATAACAATGGAAATTTCTACGATTTTTCAGCGTCGAATGGTCTCGTTCAGCGTCGAATTGCATCCTCTCCGGTTACTTCCTTGTCGGTCGCACCCTCCCAAACATGGACGGCGTCCACACATGATTCTTTGATTAATCAAAATGATCTGGCAATTGTCCGGGGAAAAAAAATCATAGCATTCGGAACGGTGAAGGTTAGCGCGAAATCCTCCGGGACATCCTCTGTCGCCCTATTTGATGATAATACATTTTCCGTTTTCGACGCAGCAACGCTGACGAGCGCAGGTGTATTCCGTGTCAACGGAAACGCGACGGGTTCGTTCGCGATTGCAGACGTCAATGGCGACGGGCAGGAGGATATTCTTATCGGGACGGACAACGGGTTGTATGCCTACAATTGGAACGGCGCACAAATAGACAATTTTCCGCTTAAAATTCTCGACGGCGGAAAGGTTGCAGGCAGCCCCATCATTGCCGGGCTTGTCGGAAGCAGTACCGTCGGAATTATCTTTGGAAGCTCCAACGGGCAAATATACGGCTACGACGGAAATGGAAAAATGCTTAATGGATTTCCCCTTCAAACCGGCGGAGTAGTTTCATCTCTCGCGTTCTCCGGCAGCCTCTTGGCTGCAGCTTCGACCGATTCGTCGATCTATGTCTGGCGGGTCGACAATATTTTCGACTCCTCGAAAGTATTTTGGAAAGGATTCCTTGCCGACGAATACCACTCGAACTATGTTGCAAGCTCTGCCCCGCTCGGGCAAAGATCGACGGATCTTCTGCCGACCTCGTTGGCATATAATTGGCCCAATCCCGTGTACAGCACGACGACAAACATCCGCTACTATCTCAGCAAGCCCGCGACCATCGCGATAAAGATCTATAATATGGCAGGCGAGCTGGTGGACCAATTCGCAGGTCCGGGTGTTGGCAATATTGACAACGAAGTGCAATGGAATGTTTCGAAAGTACAGAGCGGGGTGTACTTCGCGCAGATCCGTGCAAATGCCTCGGGGGAACAAAAAAATGTGATAATAAAAATCGCAGTTGTGAAGTGATGAAAAAAGCCACCGGCATGCACGGAGCCATCGAACAAAATGGATTGAGCTTTCCGCGCTGCCTGCGGAACTCACACCGATGGTGGCTGTTTGTTTTCCATCTGGTCTCTCTCTCTGCTCTCGCGATCGGTCTTCTGCCGATGCCGCTGCGGGCCCAGGACGAATATTTTAATCACACCGAATTAAATTGGTTCACGATTGAGACTCCCCATTTTTTCGTCCACTACCACAACGGTGAAGAACGGAGCGCGCGGGTCGTTGCGAAGGTTGCTGAAGATATTTACGGGCCGGTGACGTCGCTCTACCATCACGAGCCGGATCAGAAAGTAAGCATCATCCTGAAAGATTACGACGACTATTCAAACGGCGCTTCGTATTTCTATGACAATAAAATCGAACTCTGGGCGCCGCCTCTCGATTTTGACCTTCGCGGCACACACAATTGGTTTCGGAATGTTGTGACGCACGAGTTTACGCACATCGTCCAGATCCAGACGTCGATGAAATTCGGCAGGCATGTGCCGGGAATTTATTTCCAATGGCTCGGCTACGAGGCCGAGCGGCGGCAGGACGTCCTCTATGGATATCCGAACGTCATTGTCTCGTATCCGGTTTCGGGTTTCCTCGTTCCGAGCTGGTTTGCTGAAGGCGTGGCGCAGTACAATCGTCCGGAGTTGAGTTACGATTATTGGGACTCGCACCGCGACATGGTTCTTCGCATGTATGCGCTGGACGGAAATATGCTTACGTGGAGCGAAATGAGCGTATTCGGAAAAACGAGCCTTGGCAACGAGTCTTCGTACAATGCCGGCTTCTCGCTGGTAAAATATATCTCTGAGACGTACGGCGCCGACGCAATACCGAGAATAGCAAAAAACCTCTCGAACTTGACCGCAATGACGATCGACGGTGCGATTGAACGGGCATTAGGGATAAGCGGCGAAGAGTTGTATAACGAATGGCGCCGGCACATCGTTGCGCAGTACCGGGAGCGTTCGGAGCCGATACTCCGCAACAGAGTAGAAGGGGAGACGATTGGCTCTGTCGGCTTTGGAAATTTTTATCCTGCATTCTCTCCTGACGGAAAAAAAATTGCCTACACATCGAACAAAACCTCCGATTATTTCGGACTATCTTCCGTCTACATTTATGACCTTGATTCGAAAAAAGAAACAGAAGTTGACGAAAAAGTTCTTTCGTCTGTTTCCTGGTCGCCCGACGGAAAAAAAATCTATTACTCGAAAATTACGTATGATAATCCTCATTGGTCTAAAGTAGGCGATGTCTATGTCTACGACCTCGACAAAAAAGAAGAAACAAGGCTGACCCACGCTCTCCGTGCATTGAATCCGTCAGTCTCGCCGGATGGAAGAACGATCGCCTTCGCCACGGAAGGCGATGCCACGATGAACGTCGGCCTGGTCGACAGCGACGGGAAGAATTTTCGCTTATTGACAAATTTCAAGAACGGCGAGCAGGTGTTCACACCGAAGTGGTCGCCGGACGGCAGTTCGGTTGTGTTCGGTTACGCCTTGCGCGAGGCACAGGATGTCGCCCAAGTTGCTGTGGCCGACGGAAGAGTTGAAATGCTTCTCACCGGCAGCGAAGACCAGCGGAACCCCGTATACTCGCCGGATGGAAAAAAGATTTATTTTGCATCGGATAAAACGGGCATCTTCGACATCTACACATACGATGTTCAAACAAAAGCCGTCAATCAGGTTTCCAACGTGCTCGGCGGGGCGTTCATGCCGTCTGTCAATCAGGCCGGCGATGTCGCGTTTGCATCGTACACCTCCGGAGGATTCAAGTTGAACTTGCTCCGCTCCCCATCGCCCCAAAGTTTTGTTGAAAATAGTTATGTGCCCGGCCCCGCCAATCCCCCTGCACTGTCGACAGCGGCTCCCGCCGACAGCGCGGGATACTGGGCCAACCTCCGTTCGTACGACGATACACAGCTTCCGCAAACCACTCCGAGACCGTACAAGAACATTTTCACGAGTCTCTCCATTGTTCCGTTCCTCCGGATCGACGAATACAGCTCGGTGGACAAAGCAATCGATTACATAAAGCCCGGGTTCTACTTCACGTCATCCGACGTGGTTGACAAATTTGATATTTTTGGCGGTGCCGCGATGAACGATCAGTTTGAGCGGGATTTGTTTTTCATCTTCGACTACCAGGATAGAATTCCCGGACTGTATCAGCTGGGGCTTTCCCCCGCTGTCTCTCTCGAAATCTATAATGTTACGAGGAATGCAAAGTCCGTCCCGGGCGTTTTTGGATTGGATACGGTGCTTTTCGACCCGAGCTACGGCTTGCTGGAGTTCGACATTAATTTCAGACAAAACCTTTTTTCCCCGGCCGACGTTTTGACGCTTGGGTACGCCAACTCGCGCTACAGTCAGGACATTGCAACGACTCTGTTTCAGGGACAAGTAATTCCCGGGTCAACCGATTTGTATTTCACCGGGAACGATTTTTCATTAACCTGGGAGTTCAAAGGCGTCGAACGGTCGCGCGACGAAGAGATCAATCCTGTTGGAAGAAAACTCTTTCTTCGGTTTGATTACGAACTCGATCACTTCAATTATAATAATGAGTATGCCAATACGGAGACGGGTGAATCGCCGGTGCTTTCGCCGTTCAATTTTCCCAAGGCTGAAGTGAAATACAGCGAGTATATTCAGCTCCCCTGGTGGAAACACACGTTGACGCTGTCGCTTCATGGCGGAACGATCTTCGGCCCTCCGGTCCCGGACTTTTTTGATTTTTATGCCGGCGGATTGGTCGGAATGAAGGGGTATCCTTTCTACTCCATCGAGGGAAACAGTATGGCTATGGCAAACGCAACATATCGTTTTCCCGTGTGGGACAACATTGATCTTCGTTTTCTTCCCTTGTACTTCGACAAGTTATATGCTTCAGTGCATTATGATTACGGCAATGCATGGAACGGAGACCCGGTCATCGCTTCATTCAAGAACGACGCTGGGTTCGAATTGCGATTGGAATCGTATTCTTTCTATGCCTATCCTACACGAATCTTTTTCAACGGAACATACGGATTTGATTCGTTTTCAATCACCGGCACCGATGGCAATCCGATTCAGTACGGCAAAGAATGGCGATTCTATTTTGGCGTTCTTTTCGACTTCGACCTCGACTGATGTGTGAACGCACACCGATTCTTTTCAGGAAATGATTTTCTATCGTCATTGAGGTTCACCGGCATCATCAATTGAAGGAGTGCTATGTTTATGAAAACATTTCTCGTCTGTCTCTTATTTCCGTTAACGGCCGCCGCCGGCAATAATCAACTTACAGGCAACGCTCGAATGGATTTGTTGACTGCATCCTTGTCCGATTCACTCCCTCAGTCGAAAAGTGTCATGGTCCAAAGTCAAGACGAACGTTCAAAGCTGAAAAGGCCGTTGCTCGGAGGGGCGATGTCGTTGTTGGTTCCGGGAGCCGGCGAATTCTATTCAGACCGATTTCTCAAAAGCGCGATCTTTTTTGCGGTTGAAGTTGCTGCCATTACCGGTGCGATCGCCTATAACAACAAAGGAAACAATCAGACGACTGCATTTCAAAATTACGCCAACCAGCATTGGAGTGCTGTCGATTATGCGACGTGGATCAATCAAAACGGCGCAAACTACGAAGTGTCCGGGACAACGTATCCGACGATATCCATCAACCCGAATACGTCTCTCCCTTCATGGCAGAGAGTGGATTTCACTCAAATCAATAACTGGGAATCGCTCCCCCATAACGAGGGATTTTCTCATGAATTGCCAACGTATAATACGCAGCAGTATTATGAATTGATCGGAAAATATTCGCAGTTCAAGTACGGGTGGGATACCTATGAATACAACGGATCGCATACCGGGGACGATGGGTACAATGTCGCCTACATTCCTCAACAAATGTTGACCTACGCCGACAGTCGCGGAAAAGCAAACGACTCCTATTATACGGCAGAGTTAGCAACCATTCTCGTTGTTGCGAACCACGTGATAAGCGCTTTGGATGCCGCCTGGTCGACCTCAAACTACAACAAAGAAGTTACTTCTTCGATGGGCATGCATTTCCAGGATATCGGCGGAGGAGAAGTGACTGTTGTAACGGAGTTAACGGTGAAGGTAAGCTTGTAGAATGATCCACGAAGGACACGAAGCTTGGACTCAAAACCCTTTTGAATGCATTTTTTCGTGCCCCTTCGTGTTCTTCGTGGATACTCGCCAATGCGTAGCCTGAGGTACAGATTTATTTCTGAATCCGGACAATGTTCACGATTCCGCCGGCAAGGAAGATCAAATTTGCGAGCCATGCTGTGAGCAACGGTTGAAGGTCTCCGTTGTATCCGAACACCTGGCTTGTTTTCATGAAGATTAAATAGATGAAACAGACCGCCACCGAAATTCCGAACTGTACCGCTAAACCACCACGGCGTTTTCCGAACGAGAAGGGGACGCCAAACAACACCACGATAAAACTCGCAAACGGGAATGACACCTTGCTATAGTAATCGACCTGCAATCGAGCGACATCGGTTCCTGTCCGCTGCTGCCGTTCGATAAACCGCTGGAGTTCGAAATAATTCATCTCGTCGGGATTTTCTTCTTTCTTGACAATGTCGGCGGGGACAAAATGAAGGGTGTCAATGAGAAGTCTATCCGCTGTGCTCATTTTCTCTTCTTTTTGATTGAAGGTACGTTTTGTGACTCCGAAAAGAGTCCATTTCCCTGAAGCCGTGTCCCAGCGAATTTGCCGCGCATCGATACGTTGAGAAAGGCTGATAAGATTAGAATCGCTGAAATCCTGGATCGACGTTCTGCCCCCTAAATTCGTAGCGCGGTCGAAAAAATTAATCGATACGATCCGGCGCAATCCATCTTGGATATAAATATTCGAACGTGCAGTCGATTCGTAGTTGCGCTGAAGGTAAACGCGTTCGATGTTGAATTTACGCTGGTTCGCATACGGAACGATCCAGCCGTTGAAGTAGACCGAGGCGACACTGATGATGAGTGCAACGATCAGCATCGGCGCCATGAAGCGGTACATGCTAACGCCGCTCGATTTCATCGCCGTCAGTTCGTTGTTGTTTGAAAGTTTGCCCGTCGTGAAGAGGCTCGAGAGAAGAATAGCAACGGGCGTCATGAGCTTGACCATCTCCGGAGTGAACGCGATATAGTACTGGACGATGATCATCGCGTCCGCTTTTCGGTCGAGAAAGTCGTCCAGCTTCTCCATCAAATCGATCACGATAAAAATAATCGTGAACGCAATAATGCCGAAGAGTGCGGTGAGAAGGAATTGCCTGATGATATATCGGTCCAGAAGCTTCATGAATGGGATGATGGTGAATAGCTTTTACAGTGTATTGCGCAGCCGACGCGGCACCAGCCGCTTCATCCAATCGAAACGGAGCTCGACATTTTCTTTTGCGATCCGGTATGTGAGTATGATCCCCAGCGCACCGATGGCGATGTTAGCGATCCACATCCCGAGCCACGGCGCGATGAATTCCCTGTCGGCGAGTTTTTCCCCGCCGATGAGCGACGCCCAATACAAGAGAAAGAAGCCGAGGCTCAATGAAGCGGCGACGCCGAATCCGCCACGACGCGCCATGACGCCGAGCGGCGCGCCGACGAGGACGAACACGAAACAAGCGACTGGAATTGAATATTTTTTGTGGATCTCCACCCAGTATTGTTTCATCGTTCGGTCGATATAGGAATAGTTCGCAAGTTCGCCGTCGAGGGCGTTGCGGAGCATCATCAGTTGGCTCGAAATATTTGTGAACGGTTCGATCGCGCGCCAGGAAGCATAGGAATCTGATTGCTTCGCAATCGAGCCGGTAAAGAGTTTTTGCTGAAGGCCGTCGATGAGAGCGTTAATTCGGCTGCGCGAGGCGTTGGCTTGTCCCTGGAGGCTGTCGACGATGTACAGCATTTCTCCGGCGCTCAGCTCCCGGTTGCCCCGGGTGAACGTGTTTTCGCCGGAGCGCTCGAAGTCGAACCCTTCGGCCTGCGTCGTGAGCACCTGGCGTTGGAATTGGATGTTGCGGTACGACATGTTGTCGGTCGTGGTGAGTTCATGAATCTCGCCGTCATACAGGTCCATGATAAGCCGGCGATAATCGGACGAGAAGGAAAGCACGCCGCGCTTTGCGGTAATCAATACGTTTTTATTCGGATTTGTATAGTCGTAGATGATAACGCCTTCGAGGTTGTTCGATTCGGCAAATGTTTTTCGAACGAGCATGCTGTAGCCGGGCAGGTCCTGAGAGAACAATCCGGGGACAAGCGTGAATGTCGGTTTCTTGCGCCGGATATCCATGGTGAGCGTTTTCAAACGATGGTTGGCTTCAGGAAGAACTTTGTTGTCGAACTGCACCATCAGGTACGTCAGGAGTCCGGAAACGATAAGAACGGGGAACATCATTCGATACAAACTGACACCGCTTGCTTTCATCGCGGTAATTTCGCTGTTTGCGGAAAGCCCGCCGAAGGCCATCAGTGTTGCAACGAGTACTGCCATCGGTACAGCGAGCACAACGATCCATGCAAGGTTGAGTACCATGAGTTCAACGATCACGGCACCGCTCAATCCCTTTCCTGCGAGCTGGTCCATGAACTTCATCATGAATTGAAGAACAAACAGAAACATGAGAACGACAAACGAGCCGATAAACGGTGCGAAGTGGGCCCGCAGGATATGACGGAAGAGAATCATGATGCAATATACAAACTGTCGCTATTGCTTGCAATTCTTTCAGCTTTTTTCTACTTTGTAGTACCATTCATTGGTGTCCAATCAAATAATGGAGAACAGTCAGCGGATCTTTGATACTTGATCAATAAACGCGCAACACGAACGATCTTCCGTCCGTGTTGACTTAAATGCTTTCGGGCGATTGACTGTATTCTCTATTCCGGTAGTGAACCCAATACGTACGTCCATATTTGCCAGGATAGTCTCTTTTTCCAAAAAGAGACGCGTTTTGCTCGGCGTCGTTGTTGTTGCCCTGATTGCATTTTTATTCTTTTCTGGCTCTTCGCTTTCTCTTCCGTTTAACTCTGACCCGCACGCTCTGTATGCGAGCGATTCAATGGGAATTAAAACTGGTCCTTTGCCCAGGACTGCAGGGCCTAACGACTCCAGCGGAACCAAAATTGGCGTTCGAGATACATCCGCCAAAAAAGACACTACGATCATTCTCTCCAAATTGTTTGACTCCCGTCCGCAAAACGTGTCCGGGAACGATTCATTAGGAATCAGGACTGGTGGGTTGGCCAAGATTGCTGCGTCGCCAGATTCGACCGGGCTCAACCGTGGTGTTCGCGATACCTCGGCGAATAGAGACTCGCTCGTCTTCTTTCCTAAATCACTCGGCTTTCATTTTCAGGAAATGTCCGGAATCGAATTATTGATCAGTAAAACTGTTCCGTTGCCCAAACTTGGCGCTACCGATGAATCATCGAGAAGGGACTCGTTGCTTCGTCTTCCGAAACGCACGAGAGATTCGCTCGCTCGCGCTGATTCGATCCGAAGAATACCGCGCGATTCCACAGCCCGGATTGCCCAATTCCTCTACCATCGCACCGATTCTCCCATTGTCTCATTCTTTGATGAACGAACCTATGCGATGTTTGGGAAATCTCCTTCGCTGATCATCCGGACTGTTGATTTGGATTCGACCGGTCAGTACGTCATCATTAGGGAGAGAGTCAACGGTGCAGATATAAAAATCCCGGAAAAAATACCGTTGAGTGAATACGTCGCACTTCGGTCCCGGTATGAGATGAACAGGAGTATTGAGGACCAAGTACATAAGTTTGAAGCGGTGAAAAAGAAAAACGACCTTGGAGATGTTCTCGGCTCATTTACGAATATCGATATTCCCATTCCAGCCAATCCCGTCTTCAGCATATTCGGTCCGCCGAAAATCAATCTCCATATCTCGGGCGCAGTCGATATCCACGCGGCGTTTACCAATACGCAAACTGATCAAGTGACACTGTCAAGCCTCGGGAGTACCATTAACCAGCCGGACTTTTCACAAGAGGTGCAGATAAACGTGAGCGGCACGATTGGCGATAAGCTTAATATTCTCGCTGATTGGAATACGCAGCGGACGTTCGATTATGAAAACCAGTTGAAAATCAAATACACGGGCTACGACGACGAAATTGTGCAAAGTGTAGAAGCCGGCAACGTTTCCCTTGCGACAAATTCCTCGTTTATTTCGAGCAGTTCGGCATTATTCGGAATTAAATCTGTATTCCAATTTGGGCCGCTGAAGCTGACCGCGATAGCGTCGCAAAAGAAGGGAACTATTCAACAAAAAAATATCACCGGCGGCAGTTCGGTAACTAACTTTACACTGCATGCATACCAATATAATACGGACCACTATTTTGTCGACACGTCATATATATCGTTGTTCGAGGGGTATTTTACGACGCACCAGTTGCCCGATAACGTCTACAAGACGATCATTCAGCAGGAAGTGTGGGTCACAAGCCAAAACCCTGCCGACCCGACTGCATTCCAAGGTGTCGCACGTATTGATCTTCCCTGGGTCTTGCCTAACGATGTAACAACGTACAATCAGTTTCGCAACGATACGACCCCCGCCATCCCGGGTTATAGCGAATCAGGGCGCTGGACAAAGCTGACGCCGTTGAAAGATTATACGATACAACCGTATGCCGGATATATCACATTGAACACACCGCTGCAAACGGGGCAAGCGGTTGCTATAGCGTATCGAGTCCAGAGTCCTGCCGGCCATGATAATGATCAGGTCTTCGGAACTTTTACCGGCACGACACAGTCATCAAACGTGCTCGTCCTGAAGCTGATCAAACCGAAATCACCGAGCCCTCTATACGGGAGGGCGTGGCGAATGTTGATGAAAAATATTTATTCCCTCGGGGGACGCGACATAAAACAGGCAGGGTTCCAACTCAATATTTATTACAACCCTCCGGGACAAAACCAAGTCGATAATATCAACGGGACAAAACTGCTGCAACTATTCGGGTTCGATAATTTCCACTCCGATAACTCTTCCGGGCCTGACGGCGTTTTTGATTATATCCCCCCGTGGACCGTCGACGAGACGCGCGGTGAAATTATTTTTGGGACGACCGAACCATTTTTGGGTACGCGACCCGATACTTCGGGGGGGAGGCCTCTCTACGGAGGACTGAAGGAAGCATTCGACAAGTACAAAATGACCGTCCCGGCCGATTCCTTCAGTTATCCCGATGTGTATGATACAACGGTCTATGGAGCGCAAAACAACACATTGCGCGACCGGTTCACGATCGTGGGACAAACAACGGCCGGAAGTACAAACGTCATTAATGTCGGATTTAATATTGTTGAGAACAGCGTCCAGGTTTTGCTCAACGGGCAGCCGCTGACAGTGAATGTAGATTACACGGTTGATTACATTGTCGGTCAGATCACCATCAAGAATCAGGCGGCATTGGTTCCGGGCGCAAATCTTCAGGTGAAGTATGAGCAGAACGATTTGTTCCAAATTGCTTCAAAGACGCTGATGGGGACGAGGGGCGAATTGAAGCTTTCGGACAGGACGGCGCTCGGATTTACGCTGATGAATCTGAATGAACAAACCCTTGACCAGAAGGCTCGTCTCAATGAAGAGCCGATAAGCAATACTATTTACGGATTGGACGGACACACCGGCGCAAACCTCGATTTTCTGACGAAAGCTATCGACGCTCTTCCATTTGTGTCGACGAAGGCAAAATCGGACTTTTCCCTTAGCGGAGAGATGGCGTATATGTCCCCCGATCCGAACACGTCGAAGAGTACAATCCCGATCGACAACGGACAATCGGTTGCATACGTCGATGATTTTGAGGGAGCAAAAAAGACTATCCCGTTCGGTGTGAGCTATGGTACGTGGCATTATCCAAGCCCACCTGCGTATCAGGAAGGCGTTGATGCAAGTACGGATTTGTCAAGTATTATGCCCGACTCAATCAAGATGTCCCATAAGGCAAAAACGTACTGGTATACGATACCGAACGGCGCATTGGTAACGGACATCTGGCCAAACAAATCTGTGCCAACTGCTGACCAGTATACGTCAATCTTCCATGTTGACTATAATCCGCTCAATCGTGGGGAATACAACTATGCACCTAATTTGCACGACTCGTTGCTAATTGCCCCTCAAAAAAACTGGGGGGGGATGCAGCGGCTCCTTTCGTCGGGCGTTGTCGATCTTGTCCAGGAGAACATTAATTTTATCGAAATCTGGGTGAAGGTTGTAAGTACTAACCCGATCGACACGGCCCGGAACAAGGTGTTCATCGACCTCGGTGCGATTAACGAAGATGCTATTTGCACCGACGCGAGGAGCAAAGCCGGGCTGATACATACTGAAGACAACGAAACAGTTCCGACCGGGATTATCGACAATGCCGAAGACACCGGCATCGATCGACTGAATGATGCTCAGGAAATCGTTCAATACCAGCAATGGATAGCTGACAACCGACAATATTTTCCTGATATCGCAAACGACCCGGCGGGCGATGACTATATCGCTCCAACGACCACTGACTATTCTCATATCAATGGAACAGAGAACAACTATGTGCTGAAGAGCGAAACCGGCCTCACCCCGGATACGGACGATTTAAACCGGAACAACACTTTGGACAAAACAAACAGCTACTTCGAGTATGAATTAAATCTTGACACCACGGCGAGTAATCCTCAGCGGGTCGGGGGGGGCGCAAACGGATGGTATCAGTACCGAATTCCGCTTATCAATTGGAAAAACAAAGTCGGCACACCGGATTTTTCTTTGGTTGAATACGCACGAATGTGGTTCACTGGGTGGACGAGCGAGGTGCACATCGCTATCGCACAGTTCGACTTGGTTGGAAATCAGTGGCAGGAGTTAGTCCAGCATGACAGCACTTTTTCTCTCGCAGTCGAGAATATTGAAGACAATCCCGATTACATTAGTCCTCCGGGAGTCTCCCGCGCGCGCGACCTCACTCAACCCGACCAGACGGTCTACCAAAACGAGCAAGCGCTCTCAATGCAGATTCGGAACCTGAAGCCCGGTCAGAGCAGGCAGGCGATTAAGCAATTTAGCGCCAAGCCGCTCGATATGTTCAATTATAAGGAATTGAAAATGTTCGTGAGGGGCGATCCGAGTTTTAGAGCGAGTGCGACGAATCCGAGCGCAAAACTCTTCCTTCGATTGGGGGCAGACAGCCTGAACTACTATGAGTATCGTGAGCCGATCATGCCGTCTGCAAATATTCCATTGCCCAAGGCCGGTGATGAACCCCTTATCTGGAGTCCTCAAAATAACATTGACATCGTATTTTCAGACCTGACTGCGATTAAGCAAGGAAGAGACTCCGCACAAATAAATTCCGTGGTTCGGAAAGCGGTTCCAGGCGGCCCGCCAAGTTCAACGTACAGCGTCCTTGGTAATCCAACATTGACCAACATCCAGTATATTTCCATCGGCATAGAAAATCCGGATACAGTCCTCTCTCCAAGACGGCCTATCGATTCTGCGACCGTATGGGTGAACGAACTCCGATTGTGCCACGTGGACAATACCCCGGGCAGAGCGTATAATGTGACCTCAACCATTAAGCTTGCCGACATAGGCAGTGTTGCATTTTCGTATACGGACGTCGACCCCAATTTCCATCAATTGGAATCGCAATTTGGTAGCCGTACAACCAATCGTAATTGGACTCTTGCGACCAACTTTGCGCTTGATCGATTTTTGCCGCCGACATGGACAGGGACTTCGCTCCCGTTCAGTTATTCTCACCAGGAGGGAAGCACCTCTCCGGAGTACCTCCCGAGCTCAGATATCAACATAGGAGCAGCTGCAGCGCAGCAGTGGCTGCTTGTACGCAACGCGGGCGGGTCTGTCAAAGAAGCCAATGCTGCGCAGCAGGAGCTTATTTTCGAATCGCAAACCTTGACAACGAGCAGCACGTATGCCATGCCGACGTTCAGAATCGTCATCCCGTCGGAAAGTTGGGTCATTCGGGATTTCTTCGATAAACTGACGTACGGTTTTTCGACCAACAATTCAACAGTGCGAAGCCCGACGATAGAATATCAGACTCAGTGGTCATGGAGCGGGCACCTTGCATACGCATATGTTACTGCTCCTGATAATTTTATTGTTCCCTTCGCAGGTTTTGGGAGTGTATTTTTACTCGGAGGCTTAAAGGACTTTCGATTGTATTATCCTCTCCAGAATATTAATTTAACGCTCGATATGATGCGTTCTCAAACACATCAGCTTATGCGGGGCGATGCGGAAGAAAGTCCGGTAAATCGCAATTTTACGGCGAACCGTACATTCTCGTTCGCCTGGAAACTGACGGAATATGGGCTTCTCAATCTTTCCGGAACTTATTCTCTGACTGTTGGCAGCAGCCTCGTTCATCTGGAGACAGACAGCCTTGGCAATCAAAGGGATTTCTCGTCAATGATTCGCGATTTGTTTTTCCAGGACCAGGTGATTGGCTTTGGGCACGATGTTTCGTACGGACAGAACATCGACGTTCAGACTCATCCGAGAATTCTTGAAATTCTTAATCTCAACAAGTATTTCACGCTCGCGACACATTACTCCGTGTCATACCATTGGCAGAACAGTTTGCAGTTGGGAGATTTGGGGAAAGGGACGAGTTGGTCGAACGGCATCTCTTTTTCAACCGAAGTCAGTCTGAAGCAGTTTGTCGAAACATGGTTTCCGACAAAGAAAGGGGGGGAAGGGCCGCAAGGACAAACGCAAAACCGCTCGCATCTGGCGGGCCGCGGAAGAGGCCATCAGGACGATGAAGAACTTCAGGATCTGACAGCGCCGACGCCCAGCCCGCAGCAGGTTGATACAGCAAATGTGCAGAATCTATCCGTAGGGAAGGATTCTACCAAAGCACGCGACACAACAGGAGCTGTCCCAAAAGGGACGCTACCTAAAAAGCCTTTCTCGCCGAAAGAAACCTTCATTGAAATGGCGCGGCTGCTCATTAAAACGCCCTTCCTCGATTACGATAAAATCAATGTCGCATTCGACGAGTCGAACAACTCGACGAACGGGGGAGTCCCAGGCAGGCCTGGTTTTGCGAATCTCTTCGGTCGGCCAGTGTTTTTCACGGATGGCAAGCCGGAATACGGTCCAACCGGCGCATATCAGCTTGGCTTCGTCTCGGACCCGACGGCGAATATAACGGGTATTCACTCGCAGAGTTCTTTTCCGTATTTCAACTTTTCCACGAGCACCGGTCTTCGTGCGGCGAACGGGCAAATCAACGATTCGTACATGCAAGACAATAAAGTTACGCTGCGTACGTCCCGCGATTTGTGGTCGGGAGCTCGCATTGATTTGAACTGGAATATCGACTGGAAGTATTCCCGTAACGAGACAATCCAGACGGATTCGATCGGTCAGTCGACAGTGACGAGCGTCTCAACATCGGGAAGCATCGACCGCTCATTCTTCACATTGCCTCCGACGTTTATTTTCTCTGCCTTCAAAAGCGGCATCGGGGAAGTGAGCAAAGAATTCGCGGCATTGCAAAACAATACCGGGGACACTCGCACCGATGATCAGAAATTGTCGCAGGCATTTGAAAGCGGTTTTGAAACGCTTCCGCTCTTTCAAAAAATTTTGGGGGAATACATGCCCCGCTTGAACTATTCGATCCATTGGGACGGATTGGAACAATTCTCCCTCTTCAAAAATATCGCGACCCGTGTCAGCTTGGATCATGCCTATACCTCGTCGTACCAAACCACCTACCACGGAGACATTTCTGGTGGCGGCGAGATCGTCGATGCAGAGCATATCGGCTACGCGTTCTCGCCGTTGCTGGGGCTCAGCATTACTTTTAAAGAATTCCTCAAAGGAAACATTAGCGCTACTGTCCGGTACGGGACATCTGCAACCTACGACCTGGTGCCGTCGGCAGAGAACATTGTTGAAAATGATACCAAAGATATTTCAATTACCGGAAGTTTTGGGCGGACAGGGTTCGAAATCCCGTTTTTCGGTCTTTCTCTGTCGAATGATATCGACATAAGCCTCAATTATACATACTCAAATAATTCGAGACAGACATTTACATCGCTGCTGACTGAGACCGGCTCAGGAACAGGACTCGACGGCGGAGTGCCGGGTGAAGGGTCCTCGCGCAGCGTCACAGAGCCCCGCATTCGGTACGTTCTCAGTTCGCGAGTCACAGCCTCGTTGTTCTATCGGTATACGAAGGTCACGCCGGATGCGGGCGGCTCTACGATTCCAGGGTCGACGACGAATGAAGGAGGGTTGGACGTACACATTGCCATTCAATAAAGCAATGCCGCGGCAATTTACAGCAAATTGACTCTCGCAAGTCCAATTTGTATTTTATTAACTTATGTTACGCAAAAGCCCAATGTTATCGCCACGAAGCCACAAAGTCACTAAGAAAAACAACCTTTTTTATTAATGGATTTAACAGAATAAAGCTTTCCTTGAAAAGTCTTTGTGTCTTGGTGCCTTCGTGGCACAGCCTTTAAACTCTGCGTAACATCAGTTTTAACTAAAGAGAGAAATATCTATGGATTCGGGAAAAAAAGGAAATATTCTTTGGGTGGACGATGAAATTGAACTGCTCCGCTCCCACGTTCTTTTCCTCAAAGAAAAGGGATATGACGTTGAAACGGCAACAAACGGAGAAGACGCAATCGAATTAGTCCGCAGCCGAATGTTTGACCTTGTCTTTCTTGATGAAATGATGGCAGGCAAAGGGGGTTTACAGACGCTCGCTGAGATCAAGGATCTGTCCCCATCGCTTCCTGTCGTGATGATCACGAAAAACGAAGCAGAATCTTTGATGGAAGATGCCATCGGCGGAAAGATATCTGATTACCTCACGAAGCCCGTCAATCCAAGCCAGATTCTTCTTGCCTGTAAAAAATTTCTTGAAGGGAAAAAAATTCAGAGCGAGCAGGTCTCGAAAGATTATGTGCAGGAATTCAATTCCATTTCCCGATCCCTGATGAATCCGCTCAATTACGACGAATGGATCGACCTCTATGTCAAGTTGGTTTCGTGGGAAATGGAACTTGACCTTCATCCGACACTCGGGCTGCACCAAATGCTTGATGACCAGCGGCGCGAATGCAACGCGGAGTTCTCAAAGTTCATCGAACGGAATTACCCCGAATGGCTTCAGCAAAAAGGTAAAAAGCCTACGCTCTCTGTTGATGTCGTCGACAAGTACCTTATCCCGCAGTTGAAGGAGGGGAAGTCTGTCTTTTTCTTTGTGATCGATTGCATGAGGCTTGACCAATGGCTTGTGATGGAAAAGTATCTTCGCGAATACTACTCGATGGAAAAGGAATACTATTACTCCATCCTTCCCACGGCGACGCCGTATTCGCGGAATGCCATTTTCAGCGGGCTTTTCCCGGCTGAAATCGAGCAGCGTTTTCCCGAAATCTGGCAGCAGGGAGAAGACGACGAAAACAGCCATAACAGGTATGAGCGGCAGCTCCTGGATAAATTGCTGGAACGCCGGCACATTGACTTGAAACCGGAACCGAAATACATTAAAATTCTCGACGGAGATTTTGGCAGGCAAACAGAAAATAATATCCTGTCCTACGCTTCGAATAGGCTCACGTCGATCGTCGTGAATTTCGTAGATATGCTGGCGCACGGAAGATCCGACTCAGCCCTGCTGAAGGAAATCGCGCCGGACGAATCGGCGTATCGCTCGCTCACGGACTCGTGGTTTAAGCACTCGTCGCTGTTCGGAATGCTGCAAACGCTTGCGACGAAAAAAGATGTGAAGATTATCATTACGACGGACCATGGCAGCGTGCGGTGCCTGCGCGGCTCAAAAGTTATTGGCGATAGAGAAGCATCGACCAATCTTCGGTACAAATTCGGACGGAACCTCAAGTCGGACGATAAACAGTCGGTGTTCATTAAGAATGCGCAGGACTACAAACTGCCGAAACGGGGAGTGACGATAAACTACATCATTGCAAAAGAAGATTATTACTTCGTCTATCCGACGGACTACCACAAATATTTGAATCAATACCGAGACAGTTTTCAGCATGGCGGCATCTCGATGGAAGAGATGATTCTTCCCGTGATAACGCTCGAACCAAAAAAGTGAGCAGCTGATCGGCGATGAATGAAAAAGGTTGTTGCGACACACAGCGCACATGAAACCTTCGAACTCGGAAAAGAATTCGCTTCGGGGTTGCAGCGCAGCGATATTGTTGCCCTCTACGGCGACCTTGGAAGCGGGAAAACACAATTCGCCAAAGGCGTGTGTTTCGGCCTCGGAGTACGCAATCACGTTGTCAGCCCGTCGTTCACGATCCTGAACGAATACACAGAAGGGAAATATCCGGTCTATCACTTCGATTTCTACCGGCTCCGTTCTCTCTCCGAGTTGGCGGAATTTGGGTTTGAAGAATATCTTTTCGGCGATGGGATTTGCCTCTTAGAATGGGCGAACATTGTTGCATCGGCTCTTCCGCTAAACCGTTACGACGTCGCATTGGAATTGGGTGAAGGTCGAAACCAAAGGGTCATTCACATTGCTAAGGCAAACAGGGAATGATTTTAGCCATCGAGACAGCGACGGATGTATGCGGTGCTGCTGTTGTGCACGAAGGTGAAGTCGTTGCACAGCGAAGCACGCTGGAGAAGAACATCCATTCAGAGAAGCTTCTTCCGATGGTCAATGATGTTTTATCCGACGCATCGCTGCTGTTGAAAAATGTCGACGCAATTGCCGTATCGATTGGACCCGGCTCGTTCACCGGATTGCGGATCGGGTTGAGCACGGCAAAAGGATTGGCAATGGCACAGCACAAGGGAATCATTGCGGTTCCGACATTGGATGCTCTTGCATACGAGTACTACCGTTCAAACTCGAAGAATTCAGCCGGTATCGTATGCCCGCTGATCGACGCAAAGCGAGATGAAGTATTTTATTGTTTCTACGAGGTACGTGCGGCCGGCATCAATCGCCGTTCAGAGTATAGTATTGAGTCCATAGCACAGGTCGGCGAAAGGGCCGAGAGGTATGGTTCTGTGGTGTTTGTCGGCGACGGAGCCCGGAAAATGGAAAAAATGCCGGGACTGAAAGCGAACCATCGCAGTAATCCGGAAATCATTTGCAATCCGGCTTCGGTCGGCATCATCGCGGAGAGGGAAGGGAATAAACTATCTGCAGAAGTGATTTCAACTCTGGAGCCGCTCTACATTAGGGATTTTGTCGCTACACATCCGGGCAGGAAACACGATAAAGGATCTCAGCCGCTTCCTGCCGCGCATCAAACGTCTGCTCATTCATTCAAAGGATAGTCCATGGCATGGTTTCGACGATCAAAAGAAAGTATTTCTTCGGAGTCGCAAAAAAAAGATACACCGGAAGGATTGTGGACGAAATGTGAATTGTGCGGTGAAATTGTCCACAAAAAAGTACTCGAACAGAATCTTTGGGTCTGCGCAAAATGTAATTTTCATTTTCGTATAGGGAGCAAGGAATATTTTTCACTTCTGCTCGATCCGGGGACCTTCAGGGAAATGGACCGGAAGATGACGTCGAAAGACCCTCTGAACTTTACGGATACGAAACGCTATAAAGACCGAGTGAAGGATTCGATCAAGAAATCCGGACTGAGTGACGCCGTTCGCTGCGGAACCGCGAAGATCAAAAAGAAGGATATCGTCATTGCATGCATGGATTTTGCCTTCATTGGCGGAAGCATGGGTTCGGTTGTCGGTGAAAAAATCAGCCGTGCAGTGGACAGAGCTTTCAAGACGAAAGCGCCCCTCGTCATCATCTCATCGAGCGGCGGCGCCCGGATGATGGAAGCTGCCTACTCGCTTATGCAGATGGCAAAGACAAGCGCGAAACTCGCCCGGCTTTCGGATGCGCGCGTTCCGTATATTTCCATCATGACGGACCCGACGACCGGCGGAGTAACGGCAAGTTATGCAATGCTCGGCGACATCCACATTGCCGAGCCGGGTGCGTTGATAGGGTTTGCCGGCCCGCGCGTGATCAAGCAGACGATCGGAAAAGATTTGCCCCCCGGTTTTCAAAGGGCGGAATTTGTCCAAGAGAAAGGATTCATCGACCTCGTTGTGAATAGAAAAGATCTGCGGGAAACGCTCTCGAAACTTTTGGAAATGATCTCTGCATAATGCTGTTACCTGGTGCTGTCTCAATTAAATGACTCTGCATAGTATTTACCGCCAAGAAGGTTTAGTAACATCAATAATAATATTCTTTGCGATCTTGGCGGTGAAATACAGGAGTAGTATCGCCACTTCAAGCTAGGCGTCATGAAGACCATTGTTTCTACCCTTGAGATGCAAAAATTTTCCGAACAGGCCCGGCTTCGGGGAAAAATTGTCGGCCTGGTTCCGACCATGGGATACTTGCACAAGGGGCATCTCAGCCTTATCGGAAAAGCGAAACGGTCGTGTGATGTTGTTATCACTTCTATTTTCGTGAACCCCGCCCAGTTTGCTCCGAATGAAGATTTTGCACGCTACCCGCGCGACATTGAGCGGGACACGCAGTTCTGCAAGTCCGCAGGTTCAACGGTGCTGTTTGTGCCTCATGAAAATGAAATGTATCCTGAAGGATATTCTACCTACGTCGCTGTAGAGCGGCTGTCTTCAATCCTGGAAGGAAAATTTCGTCCAACGCATTTCCGGGGAGTGGCGACAGTGGTCGCAAAATTGCTTTCGTTGGCTAAACCCCACAAAGTCTTTTTCGGGCAGAAGGATGCGCAGCAATGTGTTGTAATAAAAAAAATGGTGAAGGATTTGAATTTAGGGGTCGAAGTCGTTACCACGCCGATTGTGCGAGAGAAGGACGGCCTTGCAATGAGTTCGCGCAACGTCTACTTGTCTGCGGAGGAACGCTCCGAAGCATTAATATTGCATGCCTCGCTCCGCCGCGCTCAGGAGATGGCCGATAATGGAGAGAGGAACGCCGCGGTGATTACCGAAGAGGTGGGGCGTATGATTGAAACCAAACCTTCCGCAAAAATTGATTATGCAGCGGTAGTCGATGCCGAATCGCTTACCGATATCGACTCGCTTGAACGGGGGATCCCTGCGCTCGTTGCGCTCGCAGTTCGTTTCGGCTCAACAAGGCTTATTGACAACACAGTGATAAAAATACGCTGAACAGTTATGGAGAAGAACTTTGCAACGGTGATCATGGCTGCGGGAAAAGGGACCCGCATGAAGAATTCGGAAAAAGCGAAGGTCATGTTCGAAGTTGCCGGCAAGCCGATGATTCAACACGTTGTAGACCTGGCTGTTGCCTTGAACTCTTCACGAATTATTGCGGTCGTCGGCTTTTACCGCGAGTCTGTGACAACCTATGTACACCGCACAACGCCGACCGTAGAATTTGCCGTTCAGGAGCCGCAGCTCGGCACCGGCCACGCCGTGATGCAGGCAAAGAACTTGCTCGGGGATTTTCGCGGCGATGTCCTGGTGCTTTCGGGCGACGTTCCGCTCCTTCGCGAGCCGACAATTCGCGAGCTAATATCAGTTCATCGTGAAAAGAATGCCGTTGCAACGATCCTGACTGCAGACCTTGAAGATCCGTCCGGCTACGGGAGAGTCCTTCGGGGCGAAGAGGACAATGTTGTCGGCATCGTTGAACATAAGGATGCCACAGACGATCAACGGAAAGTGCGGGAAATCAACTCAGGGATATATATTTTCGATAATGCACATTTGTTTGAGGCGCTCGGTCATATCACCACACACAACGTTCAGCATGAATATTATTTGACCGACGTTTTCGGATATTATTGGAAACACGGTATGAAGGTCGCCGCAAAGAAGGCGGCCGACTTTGATGAAGTCCGGGGAATTAACACCGTCGGACAGTTAGAGGAGGCGAATGAAATCCTTCAAAAAAGGAACCCCGTCCGTGTTTCTCATGTTTAAGTATATGACTGTATTGACAATTACTCCAAATTTTTTTATTATCACTGTTGGAGTAGCCTAAAGGAGATGTTATGAGCAGCGGATATCGTGTTTTTGTAGCATGTGCGGTTGCACTGAGTTTGCTGGCGACATCGAAAAGTTACTCGCAATTCAAGAGAACGGCTGATGATGAACCGAAGGTCTCCGATTCGTTCATTAGTCCGGAGACCGACTCCGACTTACTGAGTTTCTTCAACCCGGACAATTTTAAGATGCGTCAGAGTTTTTCGATGGACTATATGACGATGGGCGGGCAAGGGTTGTCGTTGGGGACGTATACGAACAGCATGATGTATAAACTCTCCAACCAAGTCGATGCCCGGGCTGATGTCAGCATTCAAAGTTCACCGTACAGCTCACTCGGCCAGCGCTTGCAAAGCAGCTTGACGGGTGTTTTTCTGAACCGCGCAGAGATAAACTATCGGCCGTCGGATAATATGCTGTTGCGGGTTTCCTATCAGAGAGTTCCTTTCGGGTTAAACAGCATGTTTTCGCCGTTTGCCGGCATGTATCACGGAATGGGGAACGACGAGGGATATTGAAACGAACACATGGCAAGATGTTGTTGTTTCGATTGAATGACCGAGGTTGCGCCAGAGTGCACACTCGGTTATTTTTTTGCCCCTTCATCAGTGGAGCACTATGACCGAAAAAGAAACATCCCGCCCTTCCAAAAAATTGATTCTCAATCTCCTTCTCACCGTAGTTGCCGCATTTATTCTCTACCAGGCGTATGCAATAGGTTTTTCTTCAAACGGATCCGGCGATCGTACCAAACCGACTCTCGCGGATGCCTCCGTTTCACCAAAGAGCGTAATCCAAATAGACGTCCTGAACGGCTGCGGCGTTTCGGGGACGGGACAGAAGATGACAAGTTTTCTGCGGGCTGCCGGATATGATGTCGTCGATATGGGAAACTACAAGACGTTCGACGTAAAACAATCGCTCGTTATCGACAGGAGCGGCAACGCGGAAATCGCAAAGAAGATCGCTTCGGATTTGGGGATTGACCCGGCACATGTCATCCAGCAAATAAGCCCGGAATATTTTGTAACTGCTTCCGTGGTTCTTGGAAAAGATTTTAAAAACTTGCGCGCGTGGAACTGACCGCACGCCATCATTCATAGTATGAAAGGGAATATCTTGACCTCAAAAGCACTTGCTAAAAAAATCGCCGGATTCGCGCTCTTAAAAAAGGCGCAAAACATCGTCCTCCTCGATTTACGGAAATTGACGACAATGTCGGATTTCTTCGTCATTTGTTCGGCAGATTCCGACACGCAGGTCCGCGCAATCGCGGATGCGATTCGCGACGGGGCGCAAAGTGCCGGTGAAAAAGTATGGCATGATGAAGGACAGGGCGAGTCGACATGGGTGCTTTTGGATTTTGTGGACGTTGTCGTGCACGTGTTCCACAAAGAAACGCGTTCATTTTACAATTTAGAAAAGCTCTGGGGCGATGCCAAGTTTGAACACATCGAGGATAAGCCCGCTGCCGTCCCGGCAAGAAGAAAAGCCCGTCTGGTGAAGAAGACAGCCCATCAATGAAAGAGTACTTGCATCACGCTGTTGCCGGCGCCCTCACTTCCCTCCACTATCCCGCCGCCGACATTATTTTTGAGAAACCAAAAATTGCCGCCCATGGCGACCTGACGACCAATGTCGCGATGGTCATCGCAAAATCGGTCGGACAAAATCCGCGCCAGATCGCTCAAGCCATTGTCGGTGTGTTGGCCGTCGACTCTACAAAAATTTTATCGACAGAAATTGCCGGTCCGGGGTTCATCAATTTTCATTTTACCGACAACTATGTTCTCGACAGTGCAAAATCTATCCTTCAACACGGCGTCAACTTCGGGAGATCTGCAGTCGCCGGCGGACTGAAAACGAATGTTGAGTGGGTGAGCGCAAATCCGACCGGGCCTCTGCACAGCGGCCATGGACGTCAGGTCATTTTGGGTGCTACGATTGCAAATCTTTTGGAGTGGACGGGACACGCTGTAACGCGTGAATATTATTTCAATAACGCCGGCAACCAAATGCGCACTCTTGCTGAAAGCGTATACTCGCGGTACCGGCAATCTCTCGGCGACGATTATCCGTTTCCTTCTGAAGGCTACCAGGGTGAATATATTCAGAGACATTGCCCTGGAAATTAAGGCGGAGAAAGGGGATAGCCTGCGAGAAACTGACCACGAAAAAACGTACTTCAAGAAAAAAGCAGAGGTGTGGTGTTTTGATAAGATCACGAAAACGCTGGCACGACTTGGCGTCCGCCATGACGTGTTCTATAATGAAGACTCGCTGTATTCATCCGGCAAAATAAAGGAGGTCGTCGAAGAACTTCGGTCGCGAGGACTGGCCTACGACAATGAGGGAGCAGTCTGGTTCAAAGCGACCGCCGTTGGGCTGGAGCAGGACCGCGTCATCGTCAAGAGGACGGGGGAGCCGACTTACCGGCTGCCGGACATCGCGTATCACCGGGAAAAATTTCGCAGAGGATTTGAGCTTGTTGTCGACATTTTCGGTGCGGACCACATCGCGACGATTCCCGACGTTCTCGCGGGAGTGAAAGCGCTGGGGTACGACACAAACAAGGTGAAAGTGATCATCCACCAGATGGTTTCGTTTGTTGATAAGGACGAAGTGGTGAAAATGTCCAAACGAAGCGCTAAGGTATACACGCTCGACGAATTAATCGATGAAGTCGGTACGGATGCAGTTCATTATTTCTTTGTTATGCGGAGTGCGAACACCCATCTTGAATTTGACGTCGCATTGGCAAAAGAGCAATCCGAACAGAATCCGGTCTATTACCTGCAGTATGCTCATGCCCGCATCGCCAGCATACTGCGGTTTGCGGCCGAACAGGGCATACAGGTCGACGACCTGCCGTTTCTTTTCACAACGTCCCGTTTTGAATTGATTAAAGAAAGAGAAGAGATCGACCTTCTCAAAATCCTGCTGGACTTCCCTGAAGTAATTCTCAGCTGTGCCGCGGCGTACGAGCCCCATCGCTTGACGACATATCTTCGCGAAGTGGCCGAGGCGTTTCACCGGTTCTACCATCAGCATCGTGTGATCGGCGACAATAAAGATTTGATGCAGGCCAGGCTTGCCGTCTGCCAAATGGCAAGGATCGTTATTGCCAATGGCTGTTCCGTTTTGGGGGTCTCCGCGCCGGAGAAAATGTAAGTTGATTCTTTCTTCGCCGTTACCTATATTTTAGCGGAATAACCAACACAAAAGGAATATCGTCCCATCTCATTTGCTACTCTTTTTTTCAACCATTCTCTTCTGAATAGAGCGCGATAAACGGATGCGCTTCAATTTCACGATCGCTTTATCTTTTAACGACTTAGCGCCATTGTTCGTTGATTTTTCACGACTGTTTTTGTAAATTAAAACTTATCTTGTCAAGAAGTGGGCGTTCTTTTATCCACACCATAAGGTACCGAGGCAATGTTTCAAGAGGGAAAAATTCATGGCGTTGTCATCCGGGATTTAAAGAAATTTGTTGACAACCGAGGATGGCTCGCAGAGCTATTTCGCGAAGACGAAATTGAGCAGCAGTTCATGCCGGTAATGTCGTACATTTCCGTAACGCATCCCGGAGTTGCCCGCGGACCGCACGAACACGCAGACCAGGCCGACATGTTCGCATTTATAGGCCCTTCGGACTTCAAGGTCTATTTGTGGGATACTAGAAAAAACTCACCCACCTTCCAGAATAAATTTTTTTTTATTGCCGGTGAGGGGGCTCCGAAATCGGTCGTCATTCCGCCGGGAGTTGTTCACGCCTATAAAAATGTGGGGACATCGGAAGGCACGGTGGTGAATTTGCCGAACAAACTTTTTGCGGGCAAAGGGAAGAAAGAACCGGTCGACGAGATCCGTCACGAAAATCGTCCCGACACAGTTTTCCAATTAGATTAATTGATCGGATGAAGAACATACTTGTCACCGGCGGCGCAGGTTTTATCGGGAGTAATTTCATTCGCTATCTTTTGCAACACCATCCCGCGTATCGCGTCGTCAATTTTGATTTGCTGACGTACGCAGGGAATCTGGAAAATTTAGAGGGTGTGGATTTAAGCCCCCGCTACGTTTTTGTGAAAGCCGATATTTGTGGCAAGGAGAGTGTCGACAAGGTATTTCGTGAACATGCTATCGATGCGGTTGTTCACTTTGCCGCCGAGTCGCACGTTGACCGGAGCATTCTTGGACCTTCCGTTTTCGTTCAGACTAATGTTCTCGGAACGAGTATCCTCCTCGAAGCGACAAGGCAGTTTGGCGTCGAACGATTTGTCCATGTTTCGACCGACGAAGTCTACGGTTCGTTGGGCGCGTCAGGAAAATTTGCCGAAACAACCCCGTTGCATCCGAACAGCCCCTATTCGGCGAGCAAAGCTTCCTCCGATTTGCTGGCCATTGCATACTTTCATACTTTCCACACCCCGATCATTGTTACTCGATGTTCAAACAATTACGGGCCGTACCAATTTCCTGAGAAATTGATTCCCCTTATGATCGCCAACGCGATGAATGACAAGGCTCTTCCTGTGTACGGCGACGGTATGAACGTGCGCGATTGGCTGGTACGTGGAGGATCATTGTTCCGCCCTAGACGCGGTTTTGCACAAAGGGAAAAACGGAGAAATCTATAATATCGGCGGCAATAACGAACAGAAAAATATCGAAATTGTAAAGTTGATCCTGCAGGAGCTAGACAAGCCGGAATCGCTGATTTCTTTTGTTGAAGACAGGCCCGGGCATGACCGCCGGTACGCGATCGACGCCTCAAAAATTAAGAATGATTTGAGATGGAAGCCAACGCATACTTTTGAAAAAGGGATTCATGAAACAATTCGATGGTACCTAAACCACAAAGAATGGTGGCAACGTATCCTGTCCGGGGAGTACCAGCAGGTACTACTCGAAGCAATATTCTGAGCGATTGAAAAAGGAATTTGTTTGAAGTGAGCAAAGCCATCCCTTCAGGAAAAGTCATCAGCGTTGTCGGCGCGCGGCCCAATTTTATGAAAGTCGCACCGCTGCACAAGGCATTTCAAATGTATCCGTCAATTTCGCATCGCATCGTGCACACCGGGCAGCATTACGACGCGAACATGTCCAAAGTATTTTTTGACGATTTGGAATTACCGCATCCAGACGTGTACCTTGGCATCGGCTCCGGGTCGCACGCGGTACAGACTGCAAAAATTATGATCGAGTTTGAGAAGATCGTTCTCGCAGAAAAACCGGACATGGTGATCGTCGTGGGGGACGTGAATTCAACGGTAGCATGTTCGCTTGTCTGCTCTAAGCTCCTCATTCCAGTGGCCCATGTCGAAGCCGGACTTCGCAGTTTTGACCGCACGATGCCGGAAGAAATCAATCGAATCATCACAGATTCAATTGCGGACTTTCTGTTTGTGTCTGAAAGAAGCGGATTGACGAACTTACGCACTGAGGGTGTTCCGGACGCGAAAGTTTTTTTTGTCGGCAATGTGATGATTGATTCCCTTATCCAGTTTCAAGAAAAAGCACGTCGCTCGGCGATAAAAAAAACACTCGGTGTCGAGCCGAAAACCTACGCTCTCGTCACCCTGCACCGGCCCAGCAACGTCGATGTTCAGGAGAACCTTACGAGTATTCTCTCGATGCTGGACAAAATTTCACAGCGGCATACCGTTATTTTTCCCATCCATCCCCGGACCCGGAAAATGATCGGTGAATTCAAGCTGGCCGAAAAACTGCGGCTGAATGCACACATCATTCTCTGCGACCCGCTGGGCTACTTGGATTTTCTTTGCCTGCTGGAATCGGCTGCTCTTGCTATCACCGATTCAGGCGGTATTCAGGAAGAGACGACGTTTCTTGGAATTCCATGCTTTACAATGCGGGAAAACACTGAACGCCCCGTCACTCTGTCCGAAGGGACAAACAAATTAATGGGTTTCGATTATGAGAAAACCGCAGTCGAAGCTGAGACGGTATTTCAAGGAAAATATAAAAAAGGGAAAATCCCTGAGTTGTGGGACGGGAAGACGGCGGAGAGAATCACAAAGGAAATTGCAAATAAATTTCTACTAAATTGAGAAACAAAACAATGACTTCAACGCTGTCAAAAAAGCTCGCGATTACTCTTTGGCTAAGCTGTACCGCCATCACCGTTTTGCACGGGCAATCGGAAGAGAAAAAAGATGATCCATTTTCTCAAAGAGAGCAGATCCAAAGTCAAACTCAATATCAGCAAAGCCTGCAAAATATCAAAATGGCTGTCATGGACGGTCCGGTAGACCCTAAAGAATATATTGTTGGTCCTGGAGACATTTACAGCGTAAACATCTGGATCAGCCCGCCGCTCAACCTTCAACTTCCCGTCACTCCCGAAGGTTCCGTCATCATTCCAACTGTTGGTGAGGTTTCAGTTTCGGGATTACATCTTGACGAAGCTAAAACGAAAGTAGCAGCAGAGGTCCGGAAAAAATATATCAGCGGAAACGTATCTTTTACACTTTTGACTCCCAGGATTTTTGCCGTGAGAGTTACCGGCTTCGGTTTCATGGAGGCGACAGTATATGTGCAAGCAACTCAAAGAGCACAAGACGCAATATCTCTGGCCAAGAGCCAAACCGACGAATTACTTAGGGCTATGAGCCAAACCAATGAAGTAACACAGCTTTCGAAGGAAGAGAACGAGAAGTTGTCAATTCAAGGCTCACTCCGAAATGTAAAGATTCGTCACAGAGACGGAACGGAGTCGACGGCGGATATTGAAAGATTCATCGCAACAAAGGAACGCAACTGCAACCCGCTTCTTCGCGATGGCGATGTCGTGATTGTGCCCGCGAAAAATATTTTGAAAAATTTTATTGGCGTCTATGGAGCTGTCAATGGTGAGGGTGCCTACGAGTTCGTCGATGGCGACAGCCTGATGTCGATGATACGGATTGCACGGGGCTGTTCACCATTGGCGGATAGCAGTCATGTTTCAATTTCCCGGACGGACGCAGAAGGAAATACCTTTCAGACAATTTCAGCGGACATGAAAGCAATTGCATCAGGTGCTTCGCCGGATGTTCCCTTGCAGCGCGGAGACCGCATTGTAGTGAGAGAAAAGATGGAATTGCGACGCGACGATAAGGTGACTGTAGAGGGCGAGGTCTTATATCCGGGACATTATCCAATAACAAAAGATTCGACAAAGCTTAGCGACATTATCAGAGCGGCTGGAGGCTTTACTGATTTTGCTTCTCTCAGCATGTCAAAAGTCTTTCGACGATCGGTGACAGAAAAGGAAATTGTTTCGGAACGTTTGGAAAGCGCTCGGGGAGGTGTTACACCGGAAGACAGCGCATATTTCGATTTGGAGACAAACGTGCGTCTCAACAGAGAATTAGTCGTTGTCGATTTCACTTCTTTGTTTTTACGCAACGATGAATCGAAAGACGTATACGTGCGCGACGGCGATCAAATTGTCGTCGCTTCTAAACAGAAGACTATCTATGTATTTGGCCAAGTTGTTCACCCCGGGCATGTCGTTTATGTTAGCGGCAAAAGCTACGAATTCTATGTGAATTTGGCGGGCGGCTATACTGAATATGCGCGCGCAGGCGACACGCGAATCATCAAGGCAAATACCAAACAATGGCTCAAGCCTGATGAAACGACAATTGAAGAAGGAGACTATGTTTGGGTTCCGAAAGAGCCGTACAGACCTTTTGCTTACTACATGCAGCTGTACGGAGAATTGTTTAGCATCGTGGGAACCATGGTGACCGTGGTAGTGCTGGTCGTGCAACTGAAGAAGTGATCTGTTGAACTGGTTAATGGCAAGATTCTTGGCAACACCTATAGCGATCGCCATCTTTGCGGCGCAACTAAAACAATGGATGCTGCTGAATCTATTACCATTGAACCATGTCATAAGATGTTTTCATATCAAAGGAGTCGATCGGCGCGATTGAAAGTGCTGATTCAACGATAAGATTAGTCCGGCCACGCAGCCGGACGAACTATTCTAACGATACAAGGTTAAAAATCTCATGGCGGAATACAAAGGTAAAGATATTTTTGATTTTCTTCTCCTTCTTGCCAAGCGGAAGGTTTTTTTTATCTGGCTAACGCTGGGAACGATGATCGTAGCATATCTTTCGATTTATTTGTTTATTGAAGACCAATTTGAAGCTACGGCGACGGTCGTTCCTGTTGAGGAAGAAGGCTCATCCGGGATAACGGGAATGATGAAGAGTTTGCGGGGTTTACCGTTGGGACTTTCTCGCTCAAGCAGTGATCAGATGGACATGTTCGAGACGATTGTGTACAGTCGTACATCCCTCGAAGATGTTGTTCACAAATTCAATTTGTATAGAATCTATAAAATAGATACGACGAGCGTAGATTATCGTGAAAGGGCATTGAAGACCCTTGCCAAGAATATTATCACAAAAGAAACAGACCAGAAAGGCATTCACGATAACAGTCCGGGCGAATGACCCGAATCGCTCCGCCGAAATGACAAATTATGTAGTTCAATTACTCAATCAAAGGATTATTGATTTAAGGATTGGCAAGTCTCGCGATAATAGATTGTTCCTCGAAAACCGAATAAAGGAAATAAAATCTGACCTTAAAGAGGCAGAAGACTCATTGCGCGTTTTCCAGGAGCATTCTCAGATGTACGAGATTGAATCACAGCTCAAAGAAATATTGAAGGAGTATTCCTCTTTGGAATCGGAAGTAATCGCAAAACAACTCGAAAAAAATATTCTTGAGAGGCTTTACGGAAAGGAGTCGGGGCAATTCCAAACAGCACAAGTTGAACTTCAAGAGTACGAAAAAAAGACTCATGAATTGCAGTCATCCGGACAACCGGGCGGAGTGACTTTAGCAATGAAACACCTGCCCGGTACTTCGATGGAATATTTACGGCGATTTCGAGATGTCAAAATCGCAAACGAGCTTTTGGAATTTGTTACACCGCTCTATGAACAATCGAGATTTGATGAGAAAAAGGATTCTCCAATTCTGCAAATCATTGACTATGCCGTTCCCCCAGCCAAAAAGAGTTATCCGCCCCGCACACTCTTTTCACTCTTGATTACCATTGGGGTAAATTTTGCGGCAATTGCTGCACTCGTCGTAGGCGAAATTCTTGCAACAACCGCAAATCCCAAAATCACTCAATTGAAGGAAGAACTTGGCCGATTTCGCATCAGGTAATCGAGGACTCTCTCGGGGACAGAGTCTTATCTTTCTCAACCCGGGTGAGTGGAAATATTTGCTCTGGAGTTTGCCGCTTTCACTCCTCTTTGTCTTCTTCTTTGATTTCTTCTCGGGAAAAATTGCCGTTGTTATTCTATTGACCGCCCTTTCTGTGATGGGGATGTTGGTGTTAGATTTTCCATTGATGCTTTGTGCGATTGTGGCAAGCTTGTTTTTGAATGTCCATATTTATGGCTTTGATGCGAGCATCTGGTTTACATTTTTTGTTTACATCGGCTTTTTTGTTACGTACCGGAATCTCCGCAGGAAGGATTTTTCACATCCTCTATGGTATCCATTGTTAGTATACGGAGCCACCCAAATTCTCTCTCTTGTTAATGCGCCTACTCCTTTGGCGAATCTATATTTGCTTTACAATTTTGCCGCGGAGATAATGTTAATTGCAATTGTGGTCGTGTCGGTGAAAAGCGAACTACTTGTCCGCCGCCTTCTGGTTGTTTTTCTCGTCCTTTCCGGTTTCAATAGTGTTGAAGTCATTGTCCAGGGTATCCTCTTGCACAAACGACAATTCGGGTTCGGTGGAATCATGTTCGTAGATTATGTGGGGATATCCGTTGTTGTCGCTACCGTTTTGGCGGTATTCCATTCGGGATTGAAACGGTATGCATTTATTGGGCTGGTGATTCTCTTTGGCGGCGCGCTCATTATGACGCAAACGAGAACGTCATGGATATCGACGGCAGTGACGTCAATCTTTTTCATGAGCTACCTCATTATCAAAGCGCCGATGTTCCATTTTAAGCGAACACGATTAATTCTAGCTGCAATCACATCGCTCATTATCGTGATGGGTTCGTATGCTCTCATCACCATTGTGAATCCCAGTGTAGGACAGCGTACGACGGAACTTGCGGGATTCGTCTTCGGATGCAATCGATGAGGGCGGCAAAGCATCGAATTCTCTCGTAACACGGTTGCTCGTTTGGCACACGGCGTATCAAGCCTTCCAGGCTCATCCAATTATTGGCGTTGGCTCGTACGGTTTTCCCCTGGTTTCCGATCAATACTATACTATACCCAAACTTCTTTACGATGAATATGTGAAAGATTTGACCCCCCACCACACATATGTTGCAGTGCTCACGGAAACTGGGATCGTTGGTTTATTTGGGTTTGGTGTACTTCTCGTTGCACTGGTTAGAGTAATCTCCAGGCTTTTGTCGCGCTATGAGGGTAGTGCAAGGGATAAACTGCGATTGGCCGTTGTGTGGTCGGTTTGTTACTGTCTTGTATCGATGTGGACAACCGATGCATGGCTGTACGGGCGGGGCATTGTGCTCTTGTCCATTCTCATCGGGATTATGCTGACGTTTGATTTGCAAGATGGGACTCTGAAAGAGGAGGGTGAAGAACAACGTACTAATGCGCAAGAAATTCAGTGATCGAAAGATGATCGATATCTAGATCCCTCCGTCATTGATTTTCAAGGTGTTGACCTATAAGAAAGATGTCGGATTAAATCCAGTTAGAGTTAAAAAAATAAAGCTGGTGAGAACTGGCAACGTTCGGCGCGGTTTCGATACCGCAAATGTTTGACACTCATTAAGCCAGGAACATATCATAAAGGAATGCGAAAACTCTTTGTCATAAACTCCTTATCGGGAGGGCTTCAGATTATTATTGGCGCGGTATTGCTTCTCGCCACCGTTCCAATTTTTATTCATAAAATGGGGGCGGAATTGTACGGGGTTTATTCCTTAATCACCGTAATGAGCAGTCTCGGCGTGCTGACGAACCTTGGTTTCAATTATTCCTTAATTAAATATCTTGCGGAACAGGGGAAGACAATCGAATCGAACTATGACATCATTACCGTGTTCGTGATTCTTTTGGGTATACTAATTCCATCTGTTACATGCATCATCTATTTTAATGATTATGTTCTGACGAATATTTTACGCATTACGTCGGTTCACATAAACGATGATACTCGGGGCTTATTCAACTTTTTTACTGTTTCTATCTTGTTCGTGGTGCTCGGTCAAGTGCCGGGCGCTATGTTAGACTCGCAGCAGAAAGTGTATGTCTCTAATGTTGCTCAGGTTATTTATAATCTTCTATCGAAAGCATCAACGATTCTTATCGTTTCTTTTTCTACGACGCTGAAATGGGTTGGGGTGGCTTTTTTTCTCTCTACGCTTTTATGGTTTGTAATTCTTGTGGTTTCTGCGCTGCACACATGGCGTTCATTCGCCGTTAAGGATTATTTCGCGAATTTTCCCCGCATTGCAAAGAAACACTTTGTGTATGGTTCGAAGATATACATGACCGGGATTATGGGATTCTGCTATGAGCCACTCACGAAGATATTGATAAGCCGGTATATCGGTCTGACCGAAGTCGGTTTTTTTGATATTTCACTAAAGGTTAAAGCGCTCTTTTGGAGCGTGCCAGAGAGATTGTTATATCCGATTCTTCCCCTTCTCGCGCAGATTAAGCAAAAAGAAGAAACAAGAATGGTGGTTCATGATGTAAGCCAAAAGTTGTTCTTGTTTGTTGTCCCGGTGGGTGTATCCATGGTATTTCTTATAAAGCCAATCATCTCCCTCTGGATCGGCAGTAATGTTGAAATTATCGCTCTCAGCACTATATTGGTGGTGGTTGGATACTTGAGTGTACTCCCGGTTCTTCCTATTTACCAATTTCTTACGGTGAAGAACTATCCTGGGAAGACGACATTCATCCAAGCTTCAAACGTGCTGATTACGTGTACTTTCTTTTTTCTATTGGTTCCGCATTTTGGATATCTGGGTGCTGTCGGTGCATACACCTTTGCTGTTATTATTTCGTTCGGAATATGTCTTTTTTTTCAATACAAATATTTAGATAGCCTTATCTTCGATTCGTTTGAGCAAATTCTGAAACTTGTAGAAATTGCTTTTGTGTTATGTTGTATTGACTTCGTGATGAGCGCGTCCATTGAAAATCTGCCACTCAAAGTATTATGTATTGCCGTTGCGAATTTCGTTTTTTCAATAGCTATGTTTAACCTCCTAAAAGTATTTGATGAAGACGACCTTGAAAGATATGTTGGCCCAAGAGTTGCAGCCAGGAGAATCCTTAGTAAAATCCTCATCCGGCAGTAAACTTAATCTCTACCGGGTGCAATACTATCATGCTCAAAGAATTCTCACTCGCTTTTAGTGCGAAGCAGAAACCCACCGTCTGTGGCGGTGGTTATGTTCGGTTGGCTATGCCCGCCTAGGCGAGACGAAGAACCGGAATCCAGTTCCGTTGAATGACTCTGAATTCCGCGTCAAGCGCGGAATGACTTGCTTGTTCTTTTCAAAAGCCACCATCGTTGATGGTGGTGGTTTACAATGTTTAATACTGTCGTAATTTTTTTAATATTGAACAAGAAAAAAGTAGATTGTCGTCGGGCCCGATTTTCATCGAGTGGAAGAGTGCATTCATATGAGTGAACCTATTGTTTCCGTGATCGTATCAACCTATAACTCCGAGAGGTTCATTAGACAAAGATTAGAGAACCTTATCGGCCAGACCATCTTTTACAAAACGGAAATTGTAGTCGTCAATAGCGGTTCCAGGGAGAATGAGGAGAGAATAGTGCATGAGTACGTGGCGGCGTATCCAAACATTTTGTATACTTCAACGATACAACGTGAGACAATATATCGCGCATGGAATAGAGGAATTGCCATTGCCAGGGGGAAATATATCACGAACGCAAATACAGACGACGTCCTTCGAAACGACGCACTGGAAGTTCTGGCGTCGGCTCTCGATGCCAATCCCGCCGTGGCAATGGTGTATGCCGATCAGTATATATCTCATATCCCGAATCAACTTTTTGCCGATGTTCATGACCGTCATCGTTTGTGTCGTCCCCCTTTTTCTCGTATTGCCCTTTTGCAGGGTTCTCTTGCCGGATCACAGCCGATGTGGAGAGCATCGTTGCACTCCGCCGACAAACTGTGGTTTAATGAGCAATTGGAAGTCGCAGGAGACTATGAATTCACCTGCGCTGTTGCTCAGAAATACACGTTGTTAAAGGTCGAGGATGTGCTTGGCGTGTATTACAAAGCAAAGGATTTAAGCAACAAAGAGTTTTCAAACGTTTTCCAAACCGTATCCGAGGTTTTCACGATACAGGAAAAGTATGGTCGCTGTTACGTAGCGAGTTTGACTGCGGCTGAACGTGATTCACTCTTTGTTGCCTGCTCGTGGTTGATGCGGATACCGCGTGTTTTTTTCTTCATTGGGCGGGAAGTCGTGGCGAAACTGTTCCCGACGGTTCATATCTC
>CAWJKX010000130.1:0-83908 GCA_963843065.1 uncultured Bacteroidota bacterium | reverse complement strand
CCACAGGGAATCATATTTTTTTATTAGGCTCCAGGCTGCTACGTGCGTCGCTCCCCATGGCACGCGGCAGTTGTCGTATGCGGGACACCAATGATCGGAGTTACCGCCGGTGATCGGCTTGTCCCAGCTTGTCGGCCACACTCGAGCGCTGTCGGCAGGCATATCGAGATTCCCGCGGGACTCGAGGCGGAAGTTGTTCGGAACCCATCGATTTCTTGCCGGGGTACATCACCGGGAAGAGGTGATAGTCGTTCTGGCCGTAACTGTAGCCGATGGTCGAGCACGCCGGAGCGAATGACCGGGTTATCTGGGCTTTGATCGTTCGTGTTGGAGGTGATCGGCCGCGTCGTGTCGAGGCCTCTTATAATCCCAACCAAGTCCTCGCCGATCAATGCGCCGCTGTTATCTTTGTGGTCCCATTGTTCAGCGACCTCATTACCGATGCCTCCAGATGAAAACGCTCGGATGGTTCCTGTCGCGCAAGACCATGTCCTCTAATGCCGCTTGTGCGATTCTTTCCCGCCGACGACTAGTCGAATTTCGTTTTTTCTTTCATCCACATACTCCAACGCTTCATCCATCACGATAAATCCCATTTCGTCGCAAAGGTCGAGAAGTTCGGGTGCGGGAGGGTCATGCGATGTGCGTATGCCGTTCTCATTTCTCTATCCCTCTTTCAAAAGCTCGAGCTGCCGCTGCAGGGCTCGGTGCAATCGAATCGCTGCGCCGAGGCAGCCGAGATCGTGGCGATCGCAAACTCCCTGGATTTTCATCCGCTTGCCATTCAGGAAGAATCCCTTCGCGCTGTCGAAGGAAAACGTTCTGATTCCAAAAGCCGTCGTCGCTGCGGCGCTCACCATGTTCCGCGCTCGACGGTCGTCGCCGCACGGTACAAAACGGGAGAGTCGACCGACCAGAGTTTCGGGTTCGCGACGGTGAGGTTTTGATCAAATTCGTAAAGGATCCCTTCGGGATGACGGCGTTCGACTCCGTCGATGCCACGCTCTTGCCGTTCTTGTCGATCATCGTGGTCCTGAGAGTGAGAGTCTGATCCTGCTGCAGCGCATTCGTGACTTTCGTGTTTGACATCCACTGTAGCCGACGTTTCGGTTACCATGGGCGTGGTAACGAAGGTGCCCTTATCCACGAAAACTTTTTCGGTAGTTACCAGCCAGACGTTCCTGTAGATTCCCGATCCGGAATACCAACGTGAGTTCGGCTGCTAGAATTATCGACTCGACGGCGAGGACGTTTTTGCCCCCACCAAAATTAATAAACGGCGTCAGTTCATATTGGAAAGAAGAGTAGCCGTACGGCCGCTTGCCAAGATAGTGGCCATTGATCCAGACCTCGCTGTTTTTATAGACACCGTCGAAGCGTATGAACGTCAGCTTGCTGCTGTCAGATTCGGGCACAGTGAATGTTTTTCTATACCATCCTATCCCGCCGGGCAGGGCGCCTCCACCAACACCTGCAGGATTGTCCGGGGCTGAATTTTCCTTCGATGGCCCAATCGCCCGGCAGGTCAAGCATTCTCCATTGCGAAGTCATCCAACAAACGCTTGACGGATCCTAAATATCTCCAAGGAAAAAACGCCAATCATTGCAAAAAAGCCAATTCTTGGGAAATGGTTCTGCCTTTCCGGGGTCGCGCCGACAACAGCCGGCCTGTGAACAACACGAAAAGCGCGACAAAAACGCTCAGGAGGCCGAGGCCCTTCGCGACATTCAATGACTGTGTTTTCATGGATGACATTCCTTATCAGGAAAAACACCTGCAGTTCTTTTGAACTGCAGGTGTTTCTAAATGATAAGGAATGTCATCCATGAAAACACAGTCATTGAATGTCGCGAAGGGCCTCGGCCTCCTGAGCGTTTTTGTCGCGCTCGTCGTGTTGTTCACAGGCGGTCTCCCATCGGCACAACCCGGAAAGGCAGAACCATTTCCCAAGAATTGGCTTTTTTGTTATGATTGGCGTTTTTTCCTTGGAGATGTTAAGAATGGTGAAAGCGTTATGTTGGATGACTCGCAATGGAGAATGCTTGACCTGCCGCACGATTGGGCCATCGAAGGAAAATTCAGCCCGGACAATCCTGCAGGTGTTGGTGGAGGCGCCCTGCCCGGCGGGATAGGATGGTATAGAAAAACATTCACTGTGCCCGAATCTGACAGCAGCAAGCTGACGTTCATACGCTTCGACGGTGTCTATAAAAACAGCGAGGTCTGGATCAATGGCCACTATCTTGGCAAGCGGCCTGTACGGCTACTCTTCTTTCCAATATGAACTGACGCCGTTTATTAATTTTGGTGGGGGCAAAAACGTCCTCGCGGTCAGAGTCGATAATTCTCAGCAGCCGAACTCACGTTGGTATTCCGGATCGGGAATCTACAGGAACGTCTGGCTGGTAACTACCGAAAAAGTTTTCGTGGATCAATGGGCACCTTCGTTACCACGCCCGTGGTAACCGAAGCGTCGGCTACAGTGGATGTCAAAACCAAAGTGACGAATGCGCTGCAGCAGGATCAGACTGTCACTCTCAGGACCACGATCATCGACAAGAACGGCAAGAGCGTGGCATCGACGGAGTCGAACGCCGTCGTCCCGAAGGGATCCGTTTACGAATTTGATCAAAACCTCACCGTCGCGAACCCGAAACTCTGGTCGGTCGACTCTCCCGTTTTGTACCGTGCGGCGACGACCGTCGAGCGCGGAAGCATGGTGAGCGCCGCAGCGACGACGGCTTTTGGAATCAGAACGTTTTCCTTCGACAGCGCGAAGGGATTCTTCCTGAATGGCAAGCGGATGAAAATCCAGGGAGTTTGCGATCACCACGATCTCGGCTGCCTCGGCGCAGCGATCAATACACGAGCCCTGCAGCGGCAGCTCGAGCTTTTGAAAGAGATGGGATGCAACGGCATACGCACATCGCATAACCCTCCCGCACCCGAACTTCTCGACCTTTGCGACGAAATGGGATTTATCGTGATGGATGAAGCGTTCGATATGTGGATGAAAGAAAAAACGAAATTCGACTATCATCGCGATTTTAAAGAATGGCACAAGCGGGATTTAGAGGACATGGTCCTGCGCGACAGGAACCATCCGAGCGTTTTCATCTGGAGCATCGGTAATGAGGTCGCTGAACAATGGGACCACAAAGATAACAGCGGCGCATTGATCGCACAGGACTTGGTTGGTATTATAAGAGGCCTCGACACGACGCGGCCGATCACCTCCAACACGAACGATCAAAGCCCAGATAACCCGGTCATTCGCTCCGGCGTGCTCGACCTCATCGGCTACAGTTACGGCCAGAACGACTATCACCTCTTCCCGGTGATGTACCCCGGCAAGAAATGGATCGGTTCCGAAACAACTTCCGCCCTCGAGTCCCGCGGGAATTACGATATGCCGTCCGACAGCGCTCGAGTGTGGCCGACAAGCTGGGACAAGCCGATCACCGGCGGTAACTCCGATCATTCGTGCTCCGCATACGACAACTGCCGCGTGCCATGGGGAGCGACGCACGAAGAAGCCTGGAGCCTAATAAAAAAATATGATTTCCTGTCGGGGATGTTCATTTGGACCGGCTTCGACTATTTGGGTGAGCCGACTCCGTACGAATGGCCTTCCCGCAGTTCCTATTTCGGCATTCTTGACCTGGCGGGATTCCCGAAAGATGCCTATTATATGTACCAGAGCGAATGGACGAAAAAGCCGGTGCTGCACATCCTCCCTCACTGGAATTGGAAGAACGGTCAGACGATCGACGTCTGGGCGTACACGAATTGCGACGAGGTGGAATTATTCCTCAACGGCAAATCGGCGGGGGTCAGGAAGAAAACTGGCGATGAACTGCACATGATGTGGCGGCTCACGTACGAACCGGGCACTTTGAAAGCCGTCGGTAAAAGAGGCAGCAACGTACTGTCGGACGAAATGAAAACTGCGGGCGCGCCGGCAAAGATCGTGCTTCAGCCGGACAGAAAGGCAATTTCCGCAGACGGCAGGGACCTCTCATTCATAACGGTGAAGGTTCTCGACGATAAAGGGACGCTGGTACCTGATGCTGCGAATCTCGTCCGCTTCAAAATTTCGGGTGAAGGTAAAATAGCCGGTGTCGATAACGGTTCCGAGACGGACCTTGACCCGTTCAAAGCAGATTACCGGAAAGCCTTCAACGGTCTGGCTCTCGTTGTGGTGCAATCAACCGGGAAAGCGGGAACGGCGACGCTCGAAGCGTCATCGGATGGACTGGAAGGATCGAGTGTGCTGATCCAGTCCAAATGAACTCGTTTCGGGGTCCAGATATTGTTGACGGTCTTTCGTCAAGGTACCATGGAAGAATCGAGAGAAGGAATGACCCGTGCGTTTCGAGACGGAGACGGCCTAACAATACTTCGTGAGGATCCTCAAATGAAATTTCAGATTTCCCAATCAAATCCCGACAGAGTTCTTTGCTCAATCCTATCTCGTCCTTCTCTATTTTTCTGTTTACTCCTTTTGTTTTCGTTGGACCTCCCACGGGCGGCTGCGCAAGATACAACAATTGTTGGCATTAGCGGCACGTCGACAGGCCGGGCTTTCGACGGTGTTGGCGGCTTGAGCGGTGGAGGCGGGACCTCCCGCCTGCTCTGGGATTACCCTGCTCAGCAGCGGAATGAAATATTGGATTACCTCTTCAAGCCGAACTACGGCGCGAGTTTGCAGATTTTGAAAGTTGAAATCGGCGATGATGCAAACAGCACGAACGGAGCGGAGGCAAGCCACATGCGGTCCCGAGTAGATTCAAACTATAACCGCGGCTATGAGTGGTGGCTCATGGAACAGGCGAAACTTCGCAATCCCAATATCAAACTGTATGGATTGGAGTGGGGAGGGCTGGGTTGGTTTAACGGCGGTATGTGGTCGCAGGATAATATCAATTATATCATCAGCTGGATTAAACATGCACAGTCCGACCATAATTTGCACATCGATTACATCGGCGGCTGGAACGAATCTGGATGGAATAAGAGCTGGTTTGAAAGTTTGAAGAATGCGCTGCAGAACAATGAATTGACTACGCAAGTGGTGGCGGCGGACAACGGGTGGAACGTCGCTGCTGACCTGGCTGCGGATTCTGCGTTTAAGTCTGCCGTGGATATTATGGGCGTTCACTATCCTTGCGGTTGGATGGCGCCGGAACAGGATTGCTCCGACAACACCTACACCTCCGTTGCAGAAGGATTGAACAAACGAATTTGGGCGAGCGAGAGCGGATCCCAGAACTATGACCTCGGAGCCATACCCCTCGCGCGCGCGCTCAATCGCGACTATATCGACAGCAGAATGACCGCGTATATCAACTGGAGCTTGATTGCCGCATGGTATAACACATTGCCGTACTATGGTGATGGGCTGATGCTTGCAGATCAACCGTGGTCGGGATACTACCATGTCGGGAAAAGTATCTGGGTCATGGCGCACACTGCTCAGTTCGTTCAGGTCGGCTGGCAATACGTGGACAGCGGCTGCGGATATTTTGGAGGGAACCGCGCCAACGGCAGCTACGTAACGCTCAAATCACCCGACAATAAAAATTATAGTGTTATCGTTGAAACAATGGACGCGACCACACCCCAAACAGCAGCGCTCTCTGTCAATGGCGGGCTGCCGGCGGGCGCGGTGCATGTGTGGTCAACAAATCTTACTTCATCAAATTTATCAGATTACCTTGTGCAGAACAATGATATCGTTCCGAACGGTGGGAGTTACAGCGTCACATTTCAACCGGGGTATGTTTACACCCTAAGCACCGCAACCGGTCAAGCGAAAGGAACGGCGACATCGCCGGCGTCGGCATCATTGGGATTGCCGTATACAGAGAATTTTGAAGAGGATTCATTAGGAGAAATACCAAAATATTTCGATTCGATCCAGGGAGCGTTTGAAGTAGATAGTTGTCGAGGCGGGCGAAGTGGACTCTGCATGCGACAGGAGATTAATCTTGCACCACTCGAGTGGCCTGGCGGTTCACCGACGCCGCCGCTCGTTGTTGTCGGAGATCCCGCATGGTCTAATTACATGGTCAGCACTGATGCGTTGCTGGAACAGGGGGGGTATATCGATCTTATCGGTCATTTAGGAGCACAATCGGAAGGATCACCGGGAGCCTCTCAAGGTTATCATCTACGCATAACGAATGGCGGTAGCTGGACTCTCTTCAAAGAAGATATCAGCGGGAACGATACTCAGTTGGGGTCCGGAACAAAGCCGTTCCCTCTGAACAGTTGGCACAATTTTTCTCTTTGGTTCAGTGCGGACAGCATAAAAGCATTCATCGATTCATTGTTGGTTGCAGCCGTAGATGATGGCACATACGAATCTGGTCAGGTAGGTTTGCTGACGAGTAAATGGCAGAATGCAGAATTTGACAACTTCTCGGTCGTCAGCACAGGCGGGGGAGGATGGTTCACCATAGACGACGCCGCGTCGGGTGCAGCTGTTGACGAATTCAACTATGTCGGCTCCGGTTGGCAGCACTGCACAGAGTGCGGAACGGAACTGTACGACCAGAGCAACTCGTGGGACAATGTTACAAACGACTATGTAACGGTTTCCTTCAATAGCACTCAAATCAAGTTTTACGGCGTCAGAGATCCCCGGCACGGCATCGGTGCGATATCCATAGACGGCGGTGCTGAAACTGATATTGATTTCTATCAGGCTACGCGTATCGGCAATCAATTGATGTGGACGAGCCCGGTTCTCCCCGCAGGCGACCATGTGTTCAAGCTTCGTGTCACCGGAAACAGAAACCCGAGCAGCACTGACGCATGGGTTGTGCCGGACCGGGTGGCTATTCTCCAGCCCAGCGTATCGGGCGTTCAGCAAAAATCGTTCGTTCCAGCTTCCTACTCTCTCTTTCAAAATTATCCGAACCCATTTAACCCGTCCACCACCATTTCCTACACGCTGAAGTATAGTGGTAAAGTATATCTCTCTGTATATGATATTCTGGGCAGAGAAGTGGCAGTTCTGGCGAATGAAATTCAGGCCGCGGGACCGCATGAAGTGAAATTCTCGACCGCCGGTTTGACCAGCGGGATCTACTTTTATAAACTGCAATCCGGGGGGGGAGTATTAACGAGAAAGATGATGATGTTGAAATGATAATTGCGTATCTTGTCTTCAGTGATATTCGCGTGTGAGCAACGGTAACAATGTTGCTATGCACTATTTGTTTACATTCTTGTGCTGGCGCGACAGAATCAATTTGAGGTCTTTCGTGTCTTCTGCGTTTGCGCTGCTTGTTGACCCATCACCAACAACCATTTCCGATGTCGGCTGCATATATAGTTGAATATTGGAAATTACCGAGGACAAGGCTGCCCTACTAGATTCACGTTCCCATTGCGACTAGAAGCTATCTCAAAAACCACTTATATGGTTATTCTGAACGGAGCGAAGCGCAGTGAAGAATCTATCCAACTGGATCAGTATAGATGCTTCGCTACGCTCAGCATGACAATGACGCCTAAATTCTGCGTGGAAACCATTTTTGAGATGGTTTCTAAATACTTCTTGGAAAAACAACTTTGAATGAGATACCATGAAAACGATTCTAAATAATTTTTGCATTGCATGTATGTTTCTCGTTGCAACAGAAACGTTCGGTCAGAACACGGCGACAGTTGTTCTCGACTCATCGAACTTACCAATCATTGAGATCAATACGAACGGTCAGCCGATCCCGGATGGGACAAAGATCACTGCACGAATGAAAATTATCAATTATGAACCTCTCCGAAGAAACTACGCGACAGACTCGGCGAATGTCTACGATGGTTATGTGGGTATTGAAATACGAGGCTCCTTTTCTGCGACACTTCCTCAAAAGCCGTACGGTTTTGAAACCAGGGACAGCTTAGGAAACAACCTCAATGTGCCGCTCTTAAACATGCCTGCGGAAAATGACTGGGTATTGATTGCCAACTATAATGACAAGGTCTTTATGCGAAATACACTCGCTTTTGACCTTTTCACGAAAATGGGACATTATCAGCCGCACACTCAACTTTGTGAATTGGATTCAAACGGCGTCTATGAGGGAATCTATGTTCTGACGGAAAAAATCAAACGAGATAAAAATCGCGTCGATATTGCAAAACTCACTGCGACAGATACGTCGGGAGACAATGTTACGGGCGGGTATATCATAAAAATTGATAACAACGATGGCACAGGGACAGACGGCTGGAACAGCACAGATCAGGCGCTAGACCGCCCCGGAGGGTATCCATATTTCATTTATGTGTATCCTAAACCGGAGGATATCTTAAATCCACAAAAAAAATATATACAAGGGTTTGTAAAATCGCTTGACAGCGTTCTGATTACTTCACAATTTGCCGATCCTGTCAATGGCTACAGAAAATATCTCGACGTGCCATCGTTTATCGATTATTTTATTGTCGGTGAAGTATCCCGGAATGTGGATACATATAAGAAGAGCGCTTTCTTCTATAAAGACAAAGACAGTAAAGACGGACGGTTGCATGACGGCCCCGTGTGGGACTTTGATTGGGCATGGAAAAATATAAACGAGTGCGAGGTCAATGCAATAGACGGTTCCGGATGGGCTTACGAGATTAGCAGTGTTTGCAAGTCATATCCGGTCCCGCCCGGTTGGATGGTACGATTATTGGACGATACAACCTTTACTAATGAATTACATACTCGTTATTCTCTCCTGCGCAATACCATACTCAGTGAAGAATCTATTAATCATTACATTGATTCCATTCATACACTGGTCAATGAAGCACAAGTTCGTCACTACCAGAGATGGCCGATTTTAGGGATCGATGTAGGCACTCCTGAAGTGGACGCGCAGCCGACAACGTTCGACGGTGAGATCACCAAGTTTAAAAACTGGATATCGACGCGGCTGACCTGGCTTGATGCAAACATGCCTGGAAAAGTCAGTCAAGGAACAGGAGTGCAGGCCACGGCTGCTGTACCCAAAGACTTTGTGCTGTCTCAAAACTACCCGAATCCGTTCAACCCGACGACAGTCATTAGTTATCAGGTACCCCTTGCCAGTCATGTCGTGATCAAAGTGTACGATATGCTTGGCCGGGAAGTGACAACATTGGTGAACGAACGGAAACCAGCGGGATCATATCAGGTTCCTTTCGATGCACACTTGATGCCAAGCGGAGTGTATTTCTATAGTTTGCAATCGGGAAGTTTCAAAGAGACAAAAAAGATGGAGTTGATCAAGTGACGATTCAATTCATGTTTCAACCTTTCAATCGCAGCTGAACGCATTCGTATTTGTTAAGGAAATGACTATGAAAAAAATCTTATCGATATTCTTTCTCATCATTGCGGGCTGGCTCTCCCTTGCCGCGCAATCATTTACAGCGGGGAACATAATAGTAGTTCGGGTTGGCGATGGATCCGGGAGTCTCACCAATGCTTCAACAGCTGTTTTTCTCGATGAATATACCACCGGCGGCGCGTTCGTGCAATCGATCGCGATACCAACGTTAGCTTCGGGAAGCAATGCGCCGTTGACACTTTCGGGAACGGCATCAAGTGAAGGAGCGATCGCTGGCTCCGTTGACGGACGTTATCTCACTATCGCCGGGTATGGTGCTGCTCCAGGTACGGCGTCAATTGCAAACACAACATCTGCAAGCGTCAATCGAGTTATTGCAAGAATTGACGCCAGCGCATCGGTGGACATAACAACAAAATTGATAGATGCATCGACTGGAAACAATGTTCGCGGTGCCGCTACGAATGATGGAACTGCGTTTTGGGTTGCCGGTGCCGCCGGCGGTGTACGGTATGCCGCGCTCGGAGCAACAACGTCAACGCAATTATCAACGACGGTTACGAATATTCGCGTAATAAATATTTTTGATGGTCAATTATATGTTTCCAGTAATAAGAGTTCATGTTTCGGAATATCATCGGTCGGATCGTGCCTGCCAACTACGTCAGGTCAAACTATTACTTTATTAAGCGGTTTTCCGACATCTACTTCAAGTCCTAATGGATTCTCACTAAATGGTAATACGATCTATGTTGCTGATGACAGAACAAATGGAAAAGGAGGAGTGCAAAAATGGACTTACAGTGGTTCAGTTTGGTCTCTGGCCTATTTGTTAGCACCCGGCGCAACGACAGGTGCTACTGGGCTGGTTGTCGATTGGACGGGCTCCAATCCCGTCATCTATACTACAACGACAGACACGAATTTAGTCAAAGTTACTGATGCGGGGTTTGGTTCGCCATTTACAACGCTCGTTCCCAAAGCAACAAATAAATACTTGCACGGCGTTGCATTCACACCGATTCCATTCATTTCTTTTACGAACGGAACGTCATATACGCCGCCGGCAGGAACTCCCAATTCTAACGACAATCCGATCGGAAGATTTCAGCTTGCAGGGAATATCGCCGGCGGTAAGCTCACCCAGGCTGTCATTACATTGTCTGGAACATACAGCGGTGTCATAAATCTAAAGCTCTACTATTCTACTGCTGCAACATTTAGTGTTGGGACATCCACACTATTGGCAACCGTCGCTTCGCCGTCATCACCGGCGACATTCGATTTCTCTTCTACCCCTCAACTGATTCCAACATCAGGCGCGTATTTGTATGTTGCGGCAGATCTAAGTTCGGGCGCCACCGGTTCGGCAATGGCTTCGCTTGCTGATCAAACAGCACTCACATTTACGAATGCTTCACTCAGTGGACCTTTTACTGGCGCGAATCTTTCTTCTGGAAACGTCGATCTGCCCGTTGAATTGACGGCTTTTACCGCCGCAGCAACAAGTTCGATGGCAATACTCAAATGGAGCACAGCAACCGAAGTGAACAACACTGGATTTGACGTGGAGAGATGTCACTATGTTGAATACCGCGCCGACAATGAACTGGCAAAAGATCGGATTTGTCGCCGGTGCAGGGACGACCAACGCCCCGCAAGAATATTCGTTCACCGACAAGAACATCACTTCCGGGCGCTACACGTACAGGTTGGAACAAATCGACCGGGACGGCTCGTTCAAGTATTCTCAGTCGGCCGAAGTTGAAGTTGGGGCCGTTCCACAGGTTTTCTCACTCTCGCAAAACTATCCGGATCCGTTTAACCCTGCGACGGTAATCAGTTATCAGTTAGCAGTAAACAGTTTTGTGACGGTGAAAGTGTACGATGAACTTGGAAGGGAAGTTTCCCGCCTGGTGAACGGAAATCAGTCTGCTGGAAATCATTCGGTGCAATGGGATGCAGCCAATTTTTCGAGCGGTGTTTACTTCTACGTGTTGAGTGCCGGAAATTTTCATGACGTTAAGAAAATGATTTTGATGAAATAGATCGTCACGAGTTTCTTTCCTTCTCAAGGGGCGCATCACACTTGCAGTTCAAAGCACCTGCAGGTGTTTCTAACTGATAAGGAATGTCATCCATGAATACACTGTTAATGTTCGTCGCAGTGAAAAAATGTCGCGACTTTTTTTTCCAGGGAAAAAGGTCTTGATGAAACGCATCGTCATAGTATTTTTTGCCATCGGTATCTATGCAGTGTCGCTGTCGCAATCGATGACGACGGTGGTCCTTCCGCAGGTACATCGAAGGCGTGACCCCGACAAACCTCAACCGCATTCCGTTTGCCTACCGAGCGAGACTAAGCGGATTATTTTCCAGCAGTACATATCGCTTTTATAATCAGGTTGTGGTCTCGACTGACGCTGCTTCCCAAAGCGGTTCCGGGAATTGTATTTTTGTTTCGGCGACGGGTAATTTCGTTCGCGCGAGCAGTCCAGGACTCTCGACAGCCGGAACGTACGGCACATTCACAACCGACGGAACAGGAAGTTATGAAGGGTGGTTCATTACGGAGCCAACCGGGAACAAGCGATTTGTCCCCGGTCAGTATGTGTTTGTGCGCATCACGTTGAACGACGGTGCCGGCGGAACAACGGCGGTCACACGTCTTACGGCATCGGATTCCGTGCAGGTGGTAAAACTCGACCCTGCGATCACCGACAGCACCGGCACAGGTCTCCGCTGCACAACTGCTGCGAGCCCGAAGGATTTTATTTTTGTCTACGGCGACACCGCCGGCACGGGCCGCCCTCTCTCGGGGTCGTTCATTGAGAGTGATGGAACGGTCAATTCCGCAACCAACAACTATGCGGCATTCTACAGCAATAGTGTCGATGGTGTAAACGGAGCGTTCGGTTTAGTCCTGCCGAATATGTTATCCAACGGCATGCGCAGAATCGAACAGCGCTCTTTCGTCACCGGAACGGTTGTTGCCTCAGCCTCCGATGCCGACGGCCTCTGGCCAAGCGGCGCGAACACGATAAACCCGTCCGGCGGAACGACTGAGATCGTCATGGCTGGGACAGATCTGCTTTCGTATTCGCTGACCGTAAGTTTCTCCCACGGAACGGTCATGAAAACGCCGGATCAACAAAGTTATCAGTTCGGCGCAAGCGTTCAGTTGAAAGAAATTCCGGACAGCGCATACCACTTTGTTTCATGGACCGGAGATGTTCCGACAGGACATGAAACCGATACTCTTCTAACCGTCCTCATGAACCAGAATCGGGTTCTCACGGCGAATTTTGCGCTCAACACTTTTTCACCAACGTTGATACTGCCGACAGTTACAAACATTACGTCGACCACGGCAACCCTCGGTTCAAAAATTATCTCGCGCGGAAACGACTCAGTGAGCGAGCGGGGTATCGTCTGGTCAACGGCCGCCAATCCCACAACGTCCGATACCAAAGTCAGCGTACCGGATACGTCGAGTGTGTTCACGGTTGCCGTAAGCGGTTTGCCGGCCGGGACATTGATCCACTTTCGCGGCTATGCGATCAACAGCGCCGGCACAGGCTATTCAACAGACGCGGCTTTTTATACGCTTTCCCTTGAGCCGTCTACCTATGCAGATTCGCTGATAGCGACCGCAGTTTCAGCGAGTCAAATACATCTTTCTTGGATTGCCGCTTCGGGGGCAACTGGATACATCATACTTCAGCGCACAGGCTCCGATCCAACCGGCTTGCCAATGGATGCGGCGACCTATGCGGTCGGCGATACGATCGGCGACGGAATGGTCGCTGCGCTCATCCCATCGGGGGCAGCCACTTCTGTCACCATTGCTGGGCTTACAGCTGCTACTTCGTATCATTACTCGATCTTGCCATATGCCTGGGATGGGTCGCATCCCGGCACATATAATTATAAGACAAATGGGACAATACCGGCGGCTCATGCAGTCACCCTGATGGGCCCCCAATTAACAGCAGTCATTCTTCCCAGATACATCGAAGGGATCAACGGGACCAATTCCAACCGTATTCCATTTGCCTACCGGGCGAGACTGACCGGCCTGCTCCCCGACACGACATACCGCTTCTATAATCAGGTGGTCATCTCGACAGATACGATTACGGCGAACGGCGCGGGAAATTGCGTTTTTGCATCGGCGTCGGGAGACTTCGTCCGCACGGGCAACCCGAGCCTTGCGACAGCGAGAAATTACGGCACATTTGTCACCGACGGAGCCGGCGCGTATGAAGGATGGTTCATCACTGAACCAACCGGAAACAGACGCTTTGTTCCCGGCAAGTACGTTTTTATGCGGATCACCCTGAATGACGGCATGGGAGGAACAACGGCAGCGACTCTGTGCACAAGCGCAGACTCCGTTCGTGTCGTGAAACTGGATTCGTCGTCCGGGGACAGCACAGGAACTGCACTCCGAGCCGTGAGTTCTGCGAACCCGAAGGATTTTGTCTTTGCCTACGACGACACGGCCGGATCCGGCCGGCCGATCTCGGGCTCGTTTGTTGAGAGCGACGGTACGGAAAACTCGGTCGCCGAAAATTATGCGGCATTCTACAGCAGCAGCGTTGATGCAGTGAACGGAGCATTCGGCTTGGTACTCCCGAACATCTTGTCCAACGGTATACGCCGGATCGAACAGCGTTCGCACGCCAATGGGACAATCGTCGCAGTTGTAAAGGATGCCGACGGCATCTGGCCAAGCGGCGCCAATACGGTTAACCCATCGGGAGGGACAACAGAAATTGTTCTTACCGGAACCGACCTTACAGTGACCGGAGTGCGTGGCGCGGGCACGGCACCGGAAGAATTTGCGCTCATGCAGAACTATCCGAACCCCTTTAACCCGGCCACGAAAATTACCTACACGCTGAAAAGCAGCAGCATCGTGCGCCTCTCGGTGTACGATATCCTGGGCAGGGAAGCAGCAGTCCTGGTAAACAACGAGAGAAAGCCTGCCGGCGAATACGAGGTTTCATTCAATGCCGCAAGTTTTGCCAGCGGCATCTATTTCTACCGCCTTCAAACGGAGAGCTTTGTTAAGACGAACAAAATGGTGGTGATCAAATAGTTTGGTAGGGGGCTACTTTAATTCAGAAAGTAGCGACATGTTCCTTCCCGACGGGTCAACGACCCATCGGGTCGTTGACGATGCGTTCTCCCGCTCTTCGAGCGGTCGAAGACTCGACTCGGCGAGGATCACTTACTCAGGATGAACATGGTCTGCTCACCCTGAGCAAGTCCCGATGTTTTTTATCGGGACGCGTCGAAGGGGCAATTAGGCAAAGTAGCCCACTACCAATAGTTTTGGCGCGGATCGGAGCGCATATTCTGATTCCAATAACTGATTGCTAGGGAAGTGTTAAGATGTTTCTAAGATCAACCGTAACTTTTTCGTGTGTCGTCGCATTCCTGAATCTTCAAATCTTGCGCGGAGAAGAAAATATGACGTCCGATGCGGCGAAGGACGATTCCTCTTCTATCAGTTTTACCTCATCAAATCTGCCGATTGTGGTGATCAACACCAATGGGCAGGTGATTCCCGACGATCCTAAAATCATGGCAGACATGGGAATTATCTGGAACGGAGAAGGAGTAAGGAATAACGTGACGGATCCGTTCAATAATTATAGCGGTAAGATCGGCATCGAGTTGCGCGGCAATTCGACCCAAATGTTTCCGAAAAAGCCATATGCTGTTGAGACACAAGACAGCACCGGTGCCAATTTGGATGTGTCGATTCTCGGTATGCCGGCAGAAAATGATTGGACGTTTTTAGCCTCGTATATCGACAGAACCTTTATACGAGATCCCCTGGCACACTATTTATCAACATTGACCGGAAGATGGTCAAGTCGCTGCCGCTTTTGTGAGCTTATTCTCAACGGTGAGTACGAGGGCGTATATATTATACTGGAGAAAATAAAGAGGACGAAAAACAGGCTGGATCTTAGTAAACTTACTTCGGCCGATACTTCAGGAGACAATCTCACTGGAGGATACATTTATGAGGTCGATGGCTTTGGGGGCGATTTCGGCGATGACCGGATGATTGTGTATCCTAAGCCTGAGGATGTCGTCCCTGTCCAATTGGAGTATATTCAGAATTATGACAATAATTTTAGATACGCGATGGCCCTCCCCAACTTCGCCGATACAGTGAATGGATATGCAAAATGGATCGATGTAGATGCATTTATCGATGAACTGATCGTGCAAGAAACAATGCGCAACAGCGATGCGTACGGCTGGAGCGCTTATTTTCACAAGGACAAAAACCAGAAGCTTGCTGCCGGTCCGGTATGGGACTTTGACCAGTCTGCGGGAAACTCTAATTATCCCGATGATGGGGTGGTTGACGGCTGGATGTTTTCCAATCCCGGAACGAACGATACGCCTTTTTTCTGGACAATACTTTACTCTGACCCTCATTTCAAGTCTAAAGTGCAAAGCCGGTGGAGAGATTTGAGGGAAAGTGTATTCGCAACCGCAAAGATACTGGCATTCATTGATTCCTGTGCCGGTTACCTGAACGAAGCCCAGCAAAGGAATTTTGTAAAATGGCCCGTCCTCGGAGTATTTATCTGGCGTGAAACAACAGGGTATCAGGATCGCAACACGTACCAGAAAGAAATCGATTATTTGGAATCATTTCTCTCCTCGCGTTTGGACTGGATCGATACACAGCTTCAGTATACTCCGAATGCGGTTGTTGATTCCCGCGCACGTCCTTTTGATTTTTCGCTGGCACAGAATTACCCTAATCCTTTCAACCCGAGCACCGAGATCCTCTACAGCCTGAAAAGCGCAGGATTCGTACGCCTCTCGGTGTACGATCTCCTGGGCCGGGAAGTGACGGTTCTGGTGAATAAGGAGAAAGAGACTCCAGGTCTGCATGAAGCTCTCTTCACCGGTGCGAATTTGCCAAGCGGAATTTATTTCTATAAATTAGAAGGTGCCGGAGAATCTATCACGAAGAAAATGTTATTGCTTAAATAACTCTGCTTTTGCTGCCGCAGAAGCAAATCCCGCGCGCGGGGCATAACACGCAGCACGCCGGTATTGAGGCGTGGCGGTTCAATTTCAAAGGCAATCTTTTCGGTCCTTTGATCTTTATTAGCGGCATAACTTTCATCGGAACGGCTGCAGGAATGAAACACAAAACAATCATTGATATCGCCAAGAAACTCAAATTATCTCCATCCACGATATCCCGTGCGTTGAATAATCACCCTGATATCAAGGAATCAACACGAGCAAAAATCAAAAAGGTTGCGGTAGAATTCAATTACCGGCCGAATGCGATTGCACAGAGCCTTAAGAAGAATCGAACAAACACGATCGGCGTTCTTGTCCCGGAGATTAAACATGATTTTTTTTCTTCTGCGATTAGCGGCATCGAAGAAATTGCCTATAAATCAGGCTATACAATTATCCTGTGTCAATCGGATGAGAATTATGAACGCGAAGTTGTCAACACGAATCTCTTGATGCATCAGAGGGTTGCCGGTGTTATCGTTTCGGTTTCAGAAAACACCAGGGTCGGAGGACATTTTAACGATCTGTTGAACGCCGGAATTCCGATCGCATTTTTTGACCGTTCCTGCGACAGCGTAATCGCCGATAAAGTTATCATCGACGATTATAGAAGCGCATTCGACGCTGTGGCGTATCTTATTGCTAAGGGGTACAAGAGAATTGCTCATTTTGCCGGTCCCCAAACGCTGGAAATTTCTCAAAAAAGAATGAAGGGATTTACCGATGCATTGAAGCAGGCAAATATGCCTCTCATTGACGGATTTGTGATCGACGGTGAATTGCATGAATCTCACGGCTATAAATCGATGGACGAACTCATTCAAAAGAAAAATGTCCCGGATGCAGTCTTTGCCGTAAACGACATTGTTGCTATGGGCGCGTTCCGTAGAATCAAGGAAGTGGGTCTCAGAATTCCAGAGGATATTGCCGTGTTGGGATTTTCAAATAGTCGCCTGACAACAATGGTTTCTCCGACGCTCACAGTCATCGATCAGTTCCCGTTCGAGATGGGAAAGAAAGCTGCTTCTATGCTAATCGAAATGATTGAGGGCAAAAGAACAAAGCCAAAAACATTCATCATAGAGTCAAAATTGATCATCCGGGAATCGACATGACCATTTTGTTTTTGCAGGTCTTCTAAATAAACCAGGCCATTTAAGCAAAAATGAAAGGAACGACCTCACGCGCCGGAACATTCTTATGATCTGCTAGTTCTCCTTTACGTTTATCTCCATTTTCCTTCCATTGTACTTCACCGTTTTATCGGGCCGCGGGCAAATGTCGACGCCTGTGCCGTGATTTGGTCCAACAAGAACGACGTTGATCGTCCGCTCTTTCAGCATTCCGGGGAAGTCCCCTTTCCGGTCTGAAATTGTCAATGTCGTTGCACCGTCATTCCATTCGAACTCGATCGTCGCATATTCCCCCTTTTCGTAATTGTAATTGTCGTTTGCGTCTTCGTACAAAACGAATCGCCCGTTCGCCCCCGGATACACGCGCAGCTCTAACGGATCGGCCGTCTTCTCGGTGGCATACTGAAGGAATGGCCCCATCGGCACAATTGCCCCGGCTCTTACGTACAGCGGGATGGTCTCGATCGGTGCGGGCGAGTCGATCGTTTCTCCACCCGCAAAAGTCTTCCCCGTCCAAAAGTCGTACCAATCAGATGATTTCGGGAGGTAGACCTTTCGTGTGTTCTTCTCCGGAGTTGCTGCGGTCTCGGACATCTCTCGGGTAACAGGATTCACTAGGAACGCCAGCCCAAACATGTATTGATCCTGAATGTCGTCGATTGCAGGGTCCATCCTGAAATCGAAGGCAAGAGCGCGCATCATCGTATAGCCTTCGCTGGTGACCTTCCACGACAATGAATAGATATAGGGCATCAGGCGGTAACGCAGGTTGTCGTAGTGTAATAGAATTTTTTTCGTATTTGCATCCCAGTTATTCGAGAACAATGCTCTCTCGCCTTTGCCATGAATTCTGAAAACCGGGCAGAATGTCCCGAACTGAAACCACCGAGTAAACAATTCTCTGTTGGCAAGGGCAGACCAATCGGGCGGCATCCCATGCAAATGATAGCCGCCGATATCCGAAGTCCAGTATGGAATACCCGATGCACACGCATTGATTCCCTGAGTTACCTGGTCTTTGTATGAGTGGAATGTGCATGTGATATCGGACGACCACAACGTTGCCGAATTCCGCTGCTGACCGGCGAATGCCTGGCGCACAAGAAAGAACGCACGTTTTCCGGGGATATCGTTTCTCCAGTTCTTGTAGAGGCCGATCGTGTGTGCAAGCGAGTATGTATTAAAAAAGTCAATGCCTCTGCCGATAGAAAACGTAGCTTGTCTTCGGGCGTCAAGGAGGTCTCCGTTCTCCGGCTCGCACTGGTCTACCCACCACCCGTCCCAGCCATCTCGAGCGATCAAGCTGTCTTTTGCCTCTCTCCAATAAAGATCGCGGGCTGTTGAATCATGAGCATCATAATAACTGTCGAAGGTGTGAGTCATCACGTTGTCCCATGTGAGGACAGTGAGTCCCCCGGCATTTTTTAACTCATCAAAATTCTGCGTCCCCTTCGCAAAAACAGGCCAGATGGAAATCATTCCATGAATATTCGCCTTGTGTAGTTCATCAACCATCGCCTTCGGGTCGGGATACCTTGTTGGATACATCACATGCGAGCCGATGACATTCGGCTCCCAGTAAAACCAATCCTGGACAATGCAGTCAATGGGTATATGATTCTTGCGATAATTGTCCTTTACTGACAGGACCTCCGCTTGACTCTGATACCTGTCCTGCGACTGGAAGAGTCCGAATACCCATTTGCCAAACATCGGGGCCTCGCCCGTTGTCTCTCGGTAGAGCGCAATGATATGATCGAATTCCGGACCGTAGAAGAAATAGTAATCGACCATGGTTCCGCTTTCCGATACATAAGTATATTTGGTGTTACTTGCCTCGGCGCCATAGAACTTTGAAGCGGAATAATTATCCCACATCAGTCCATAGCCTTTGTTGGACAAAAGCACCGGAATAGCACCCGTCATGTATTTTATGATCAAATCCTGATTACGGCCTTTGTAGTTTATGGACAATGAATCTTCCGGGTGGCAGCCGAGACCGAAGAGCGCTTCATCGAGGGGCGAAAGAAATTGCGTCGAACAGGTGTACGTTTTGATGCCGGCGACGGTATCAGCAGCCATTGTGGTACCGTTCGCTCCATCTTCGGCCAGGTTGAGATTACCGTGCAGATCGGAGTACGAAACGGCATTTGTCAACCTGTTCACTTCGATCTTCAGTTTGTCGGTGGTGATCACGATTCTATCGACGGCTTCTGCAACTTTAAATTCAGGCGGCACGTTCCAGGGATTTGAGACAACGAGCGATGTCTTTGAAGGCAATGTCGCAAGAGCAGTGTACTTCACTTCAATAATGTCGCTTTTGCAAACAATAACTTTCATCGATCCCTTATCCAGGACAAAAGTGACTCCATTCGCGTCTTTGGTGAAGGAGACCACCGAGGCGCTCGCAGTACTTATAAGAGTAAGAGAGATAACTATCACGGCGCTAAAAAAAATCTTAACCTTTGCTGAATTTGTATTCATAAAGCCACCCGTTTAAATTGTGTATGAGATTCTCGCTCATGAAGGATGTGTATTGCAATAATAGCATGCGGAGCGCCCAAAAGGCGCGGCTAAAGCTACTTGTATCGATATAACGATATTTTTTGTATACTTACCTTATTTCCGCGGAATTTCAACCCCGTCCCGTCCGATGTGCTTGCATGTGTTTCATCTCCGTTCAACCTTCTTTCGGACACCCATGTCCCATCTTCAAATCTCCCTTCGTCCACTCCGTTTACTCCTACGCGCAGAGAAGAGTCAGCCTTTGGAATAAAATAAACATCAAGGGATTTGCCCGCAGCGATAAATTCCTGCGGACCCGTTTGTATGATAAGACCTCCTGCGATGACCGGGGTTCTCTCGCCTTCAAGTTTTGTTTCGATGGTATAATCTCCCAAATCAAACCGCTGGACACGCGCCAATGTATCAACAAGTATTCCCCTCATGGTTCCCTTGCCCTGATTAGCGAGAATGATTGGAGCCATCATTCTCAACGTGGCATAACTTTCATCCAACGGGTCGTTCTTCGCAGAGCGGTCGTCATCAATCCCAAATGGAGAAAAACATCCTGCATCGAATTCGCCAAATGTGTAGAAGGACCTTGCAGCGCCATACTCTCCCCCCCGGGTTTCGGGCGAGAACAACGGATTGCCGCTTCTCGTGTATTCCTGACATGCCCATGTATACTCGTCCAGGTACATATCCGGTGAAATGAAGTCGATCGAAGGCGCGCCTGCCCGCCAAACATCAAGTACCTGTGGCAGCGGTCCGCCCGATGGATATCGTCCGGGCCAATAACTGAAGGGTTGTTTAAGCCATGCGTTTACAAACATCGGCAGAGGATACGCCTTCTTGCCGGCAGCTACGACTTTCTCTACGTACTTGGCATAATTCCACGCCATGAACAGCTCTTCGGTATAATATGAATAGAATTTCCAATCCTTCTTCTCAGGCTTGAATTCGCTCTTGCCGAAGACTTCTTCCCATGACCCGGAAGTGTTGAAACCATTTGCGGCCCATACTTCATGAAGCCGCGGGAACAGACTCTTTTTGTGTCCGACGAGATAGTCCATCAACTTCTTCGGAACCGGGCCGCTGTATGCTGCATTGGCCGTGGGACTGAAATCCCTCCTCGCATTGCCTGGCGCTTTCCCGAGATTATCGATGACACCGACTTCATTCTCAACCTGCACCATGACAATTGTTTGCTCCTTACCATCCACTTCTCTGATATGGTGCATCAACGCTGCAAAAGCATTTGCATCTGCTTCACAAGAAGCCTCTCCGAATGTGGATAGTATTTCCAGCGGCTTTCCGGTTTCATCTTTGGCTCTGGGATACATTTTGTAATCTTCCTTCACCCATGAAGGGATATAGACAGAGCTTCCGTTTTTCCAGCTGGCAAACCAAATCAGTATTAGTTTGAGATGCGCTTCTCTCGCACCGATGATCTCGCTGTCCACAAGGGAAAAATCGAACTTTCCTTCTGTCGGTTCTACAAGTTCCCAGGAGGCCGTGCCAACGACCGTATTAAGGTTCTTCGCGGCTAACCTTTTCCATACGGGCTTCATGTATTCAAATCCGCCACAGGTTGAATTGTGCAGTTCCCCGGCAATCATGAGGAATGGCTTCCCTTCGACGATGAGCTGTGTAGCGGTACCCTGTTTCTGAAGGTGAGGAAGCTGCGCGGAATTGGCTAGCGGTTCCACGCCCGAAACCGTATTTTCTGTTTGGGCATAACTGAACGCCGCGAGTGCAGAAGATAAGGCAAGGATAATTTGGAATGATTTTTTCATTGTTTGTCCCATTCGTGATTTGTCAATGCGGATTGTTTGTATTGTTCATTTCAGCTTGTAAATGGCGTAGCTTCGTCCGGGAAGCGCCGCTGAGACCTTGTCTCCCGACCTGTTCACCTGGATTTCCTTGCCGGCCAGAAGCGTGAGTTCCGCATAAGGAATGTTCAAAGTGAACTCTGCATCTGCGTTCCGCCCGGAAGGATTCAGAAACACCAGAACAACGTCGTCTTTCGCCGCTCGGGCAAAGATAAACGGATACACATTCTTCTTCGCATAGAGCGGAACAAACTCTGCGTAAGCGGCAAGAGCCGGCTCCGAGTGTTTCAGTTGGATCAGCCGGCGTGTCCTGTTGAGGAGCGAGTTCGAGTCCTTTTCCTCAGCATCGACGGTCGCGGCATCGGTGGAAGGGTCGACGGGGAGATAGAGTTTTTCGGCGGGAGCGGTCGAGAAGCCGAGATTTTTCGCACGCGACCACTGCATCGGCGTTCTGGCCCCGTTCCGCGGGCGGTAGGCTCCCTCAATTTGCGGCCAGTCCTCGGTCAACTGACGCATTCCGATTTCATTCCCGTAATAGATGAAAGTCACTCCCGGCATGGTAAGCCCGAATGCATAGATTATTTCCAGATCGTCATCGCTTCGTTTGTTTCCCAATCGTGCGTTGTCATGATTCCCCAGGGGAAGCGAAATGTATCCTTTCCCTCTTGTCAGATTGTATTGCTCCATGTACTTGCTTAAGAAGAACGTGATATCGCCTTTGCCTTCTCCGTCAAAATAGCTGTGGCCTTCGGAGTAACCGTTGAGAATCCTCCAGCTCTCCTTCTGGAAAAGGTCGTTGTACCCTTCGAACCAATGAAAGAAATCCGCATGAAAGCAGCCGTCGAGAGCCGAGGAGGGGTATGACCACTCCGAGACCATGAACGCTTCGGGAAATTCTTTTCTGAGCATAGCTCTAATGCCTCGCCAGAATCGCTTGGTCTCTTCTTCCTGCGTTGTAAAGAATTGTTGATTCCCCGTGATGCCGGATGATTTGACCAACGCTCCGGCCATGTCGGCCCTGAACCCATCCGCTCCCATGCTTAGCCAGAAACGGCAGACATTTTTCATTTCCTCTCTCATTGCAGCGACGTCGGGATGATCGGTCGGGAGTTCCCAATTCTGTGCCGGATCGGGGGAGGCAAATCCATAATTCAATGCGGGTTCGGAAAAATAAAAATTCTGCATGTACTGTCCATTTCGTCTTCCATACCCTTTGATAAACGCCCCTTCAAAGTTCTTTGGGGGATTGAGCCAGACATTCTCCGTCCAGATATACCAATTGGAATATTTATTTTTTTCCTGATGTGATGACTCTTTGAACCAGGGATGTTCCATCGAAGAGTAGCTTGCAACAAAATCAAAAAGAATTTTCAGCTCCCGCTTGTGCGCCTCCGCGAATAGCATCTTCGCGTCTTCATTCGTCCCATACCTGGGAGCCACTCTGTAATAATCTGAAATATCATATCCACCATCTCCGAAGGGGGATTCGAAGAAGGGATTGATCCAAACAGCATCAACTCCAAGGCTCTTGATGTAATCGAGCTTTTTGATGATTCCCTGCAGATCGCCGATGCCGTCGCCGTTTGAATCGTAGAAACTTTGAGGATACACCTGATAGAAAACTGCCCGATGAACCCATTCGGGACAATCGGGGGGAATCTGGTACGTGCCGGTAATTTCACGCGACGAAAAATCCGTTTTATCTGTTCCTGCTCTATAATTGGCCGGAGCGGCCAAAATATCCGCAAAGGCGTTTTCCGGCCGCGATGCTTTTGTGAGGCCAAGGCCGACAGCAAGCGTGGTCAACTTCTTGATGAATGATCGTCTCCCGACGCTGTCTTCCATGATCGTGTCTCCTTTCAGGAGCTAAGAGTAAAATCCGTGCCGCCGAGGTCGTGCGTGCTGGCGGACGGTCGAATTGTTGTCCCGTGCGTTTGAGGAACTGCTGAGACGGAGTTTTTCAAAGTACGAATTGTTACGCACACAAACGCCTGCAGCCCAAAAACCGGCTGCAGGCGTTTTGTTAGGAGAAAGATGAAAACAACCGCTGCATTATGATCACTAGACTAACTTTTTCGTGATGGTGATACTGCCGGATTGCTAGCGGCCGAAACAGACGCCGCTCGGAACTCCGCTGCCAACGCGCGATTAGCTTCTTGCATATTCTCATCTCGTCGGCGCGCGGCTCGCTGCAAGTGCCAATCTTGAACATCTATCGATGGAAGGTCTGAAAAAACTCCGAAATTTCCGTTAAGCCTAAACGAGCCCTGCCGCATCCAATAGCTCAAATGATTCCTTGACTTTTGCTAAGATCTTCGGTAAATTCGATTGTTATTGAGAAATACTGAATTGGTTAAAATTTGATTGAACCGCTTCAATTAATTTAGGAATTTTTCCATAAGAGTCAAGTATTTTGTGGAACCGAGAGTCAATCTCATCGCCGAGGAACAAAGTTGAAAAAAATAACCATTGATGATGTAGCAAAAAAAGCAGGTGTCTCGAAGGGGACGGTTTCAGCTGTGATCAATCAGAAGAACATCGTCCACTTGGACACGAGAGATTCGGTATTACGAGCGATGAGAGAGCTCAACTATCGTCCACGGGGAAGTGCTCGCAATCTGAAAAACCCGTCCGTTCAGCACCAAAGCATCGGCCTGCTCATTCGCGAATTGGATAACCCGTTTTATACCGGCATCGCATTGGGGGTGAGGGAGTATGCAAGCAGCAAAGGATACCTGGTTCTGATCGCCAGTTCAGAAGGAGATCACACATACGAAGAAAAGATCACACAAAGTTTCACCGGCAAAGATATCAAAGGCGCTATCATCGCGCCAGTGCTGGAAGGAACAGCCGAGATTGAACATCTTTTCAGACTGAAGCTGATTAATTTCCCATTTGTGTTATTGGAAAATGTCAAAAGCATCCAGGCAAACGTTGTCAGCATCGATAATATCAGGGTGATGAAGGAAGCGATGAAATACTTGATGGACAACGGCCATTCCAGGATCATACATTTTGCAGGACCGAAACACGCTTCACATACCTACGAAAGGATCGACGGTTTTCGCAGAGCGTACAGCGAAAGCCATTTCGCTTTCAACAACGATATGATCGTCCATGTCGGCGCGCACCTTGAAGACGGCCACAAAGCATGTCTTGAATATTTCCGCGACAGAAGCCGCGAAGATTTTCCAACCGCAATCGTCTGCTACAACGACCTTGTTGCCCTCGGTGTCATGTCCGCTCTCTCTGAAATGAATATCAAAGTGCCGGATGGGATTTCCATCGTGGGAAATGATGATATCCCGTTCTCAAGACACATTCCCGTGGATCTGACGACGATTCGTGCTCCCTTGCACGAATTGGGGAGAAGGGCTGCAGAGATCTTGATCAAGAACATTGAGTCTTCCAAAACATTATCAATAGAGAACATCGTTCTTCACGCAGAGTTCATTGTCAGAGAATCCACAAAACCCCTGGCACCGGCTCAAGTCAGCCAGCGTATGGAAAGATCCCAAGCCTCGGTCTGATTAAGTTCTGGCGACATCGTGCGCCGATGCCGACTTCTTTCAACATACCGGCCACCAGACTTAGGATGACTTGGGTAATTTAGCGTACCCGGACGAACAACATCATCCGCGCTTTCCTGTGTGCTTCAACCCAATCACTTCACATCTACCGTCATTTCTTTTCCGTTGTAATTGACAACCTTGTTGCACCGCTCAGTGATGTTCAGTCCTGTTCCGTGGTTATGATCGACAAGAACGACGTTAATGATTCGACCCTTCACCATGCCCGGGAATTCACCTGCACGATCGGCAATGGTAAGCAGGTGCTGGGCATCGTTCCATGTGAAATCGATTGTCGAGTAGATTCCTTTTTCGTAATTGTAATTGTCGTTTTCATCTTCGTACAGTGTGAAACGAGCATCGGCGCCGGGGTAAATGCGCAGCTCGATCGGGTCTGCGGGTTTTTCTGTTGAGTATTGGAGGAACGGTCCCATTGGGACTATCGACCCTGCTCTCACGAACAACGGGATTTTGTCGATCGGCGCGTCTGCCTTGATTGTTTTTCCATCCTCAAAAACATTGCCCGTCCAGAAATCGTACCATCGCTGCCCGGCGGGAAGATACACCGCTCTCGCTTTTTCTCTCTCTTTTTTTATCTGCTCTTCGGCGAATATTGATGGAGTTTTCCAGAAAAGGCGCATCTTTGCGGCGCCGGTGGAATTATTCTCGGTTTCAACAACAAGATTGTATTCTTTCCCAGCAATCAGTTCAACAGGCTCTGTATACTCTTCAACGCTTTTGTAAACTATTCTTAGCGTATCGCCGTTAAGAATGATGCGTTTTGGGTCGTAACTCAACATATGAAACTGATGTTTGCCTGTTTCTTTCGGCACAAGTTTCCCCGTCCATTGGATTGCATACATTGAATCAGTTGCGTAATCCGGACGGCCGGTGTACCAAACAAGATCGATGTTAGGGTCAATCGTTTCTTTGCTCAAAATTGTTCGTCCGGTATCTCTGTAATATTTTGCGTGCAAACCCGGCTTGCCGTCATTCGTTGTGAAATACTCGGGCCCGATCAACACACTCGACTCAGGCGGACGATAGTACATATAGTTCGTTACTGGGCAAACCATCATCGATGGTCCGAACATAAATTGATCGTTGATGGAGTAACGTTTTTTTGTCGGCCGGGAAATCCATCGGCAGTCCGCGCATCATTGTGTAGTCCTTATCCGTTACCATCCATGCCAACGAATAGATGTAAGGCATAAGGCGATAGCGCAGGTTGTCGGCTTTGAGGATTGGCTCGGTGAATTCGCCCATTTCCCAAATCTCACGCGGAGTTTCCGATCCGTGCGACCGGAAAATAGGACAGAAGGCGCCGAACTGGAACATCCGCGCATACAATTCCTGGTATGCCGGATCTTTTCCCCCATTCATAAAAACTCCGCCGTAGGAGCCGAGGACAAACCCACCGATGTCGAACGTCCAGTACGGAATTCCCGACATGCAGTGGTTAATGCCGGCAGAAATCTGATCGCGATAAATATTCCAACTCGCGCCGATATCGCCCGACCACGTCGTCGCCGCATTCCGTTGCTGACCCGCGTACATCGATCGGGTCAGGATATACGCGCGGCGGTCCGAGGTTTGAGCCCGCCAGTTCTTGTAGATGTCCGATGTCATGGCCAGCGGGAATCCATTGAGGTACCGAGCCCATGAACCGCGGAAATTGCTCCCCATTTTTTTCAATTCGTATTCGCTCGATTCAACCGTACTTGCATTGATGACGTCAGGTTCGGAAGAGTCGATCCACCAGCCGTCCAGCCCCTGCGAGTAAAGGCCGTTCGTGAGATATTGACAATAGAGCTGGTTTGCCGCGGGATTAAAAGCGTCGTAATATTTAAACCCGGCCCAGCCGACCGGTTTGTAAAGAAATCCATGCCGCTCCATGTCTGCATAGACCGGAGTATTTGGGCCCAGCGCAGGCCAGATGGAAATGATGATGTGAAAATTCATTGCATGAAGCTTGTCGCACATCTCTTTTGGGTCGGGATACAGCGTTTTATCAAAAAACATTCCGCCCCAGTTTTCATTACCATTCCAATAGTCCCAATCCTGAATGATATTGTCGATGGGGATTTTCAATTTGCGGTACTTCTCGGCGACTGCCAGCACCTCGGCCTGCGTTGCGTAATGCTCTTTACTTTGCCAGTAACCGTAGGCCCATTTACCATACATGGGTGCTTTTCCCGTCAGCTCGCGATAGCCTGAGATGACCCCATCCATGTCTTTACCGTACACAAAATAATAGTCGATATTGTTTCCCATATCCGACCAGAATGAAGTTCCCCCCTCATTGTCTTCAAAAACAGTCTTGGAATAATTGTCCCAGAGAATTCCGTAATTCTGGGTTGACACAAGAAAAGGATTTGCATCCTCGGTATTGGATTGCACCAGGACGACCTTTTTACCGCGGTAGTTGAGGATTCCTGACTGGTATTGGCCGAGGCCATAGATACCCTCATCGGGAGTGAGCTGAAAATGTTGTTGAACGGTAAAACCGGAATCGGAATTGTAAATGACGGGAGTAAACGATGCTTTTCCTTTTTCTCGTAGAATAGTTTTGTTATCAGCAGTCAAATACTCAACGTTGCCGTCTGGCGTAGAGACCTTTACAGAAAGTTTTGGCGACGTCAAAAGTATTGCACTGCCGCTTTGTTCCGTTTTGATTCCAAGGTCCGGTATTGAGTCCTTGATGACTGATAAGCTCACCTTTTCAGAAGTGCCCCCGCGGCTCCATTTTGTGATCCGAACAATATTTTCATCGTAGAACTGGACTCTTACGTTGAGGTCGGGAGTACTCAACTCGGCGCCATTTTTGATGCTTTTTACTTGTGCCTCGATCGTACAGCATTGACAGCTCAATAAGAAAAAAAATAGAATAATGGAAGCAACAACATTTGTTTTCATTCGAACGTCCTGTTTAATTGAACTATTTCGTTAAGCGGTTTCTTACTTTTTCACTTTCAACATGCTTCGCAGTAACTCCACTGAGTTTTTTCCGACCATGATCTCGAAATCTCCGGGCTGCACCACTCTTTTCATATCCAAGTCATATGCCTCGAGTTTCTCGCGTGTTATTGTAAATTCAACTCTCCTGGTCTCGCCGGGATTGAGTGTGATCCTTGCAAAGTCCTTTAGTTCTTTCACAGGCCTGGTAGGGAGGCTGATCACGTCGTGAATATACAACTGGACAATTTCATCTCCGGCAACCGGTCCAGTATTAGTCACATCCACGGAGACCTTTGCCATATCATCAGCGGAAATTTCCTCCGGTGCAACCCTCAGATTATCGTATTTGAATGTTGTATAGCTGAGACCGAAACCAAACGAATATAAAGGTTCCGAGCTCTCGGCCAATACATAATGGCGAAACGCACTTGGCTTCTTGTCGTAGTAGCAGGGGAGTTGTCCGACCGAGCGCGGAAAAGTGACGGTCAGTTTGCCGCTCGGGTTCACGCTGCCGAATAGTACATCTGCGACAGCATGACCGGTCTCCTCTCCCAGGTACCAACACTCCATAATCGCTGAGGCATGTTTCTGTAGGTAGTTAATGGTAATGGGGCGTCCGTTTACCAACAGGATGACGACCGGCTTTCCGGTTTCGAGGATCGCCTTCGCCAACTCATTTTGCATCCCAACCAAATCCAGGTCGTCACGATCGCCTAAATGAGATTCACTCCATGCTTCGCGGTTGATCAATTCATTCTCACCTAATACCAAAATAACAGCATCGCTTTCATTTGCCGTTTTCACGGCATCGGCAATCATCCTCTTATCATCGTCAGGATTGTTCAGGATTGGATTCTCATTTACCTGCCAGTGTACTTCCTTGTTTAGCGTCAGCTTGCAGCCCTCAGCGTACACCACCTTGAATCTATTGCCGGCAAAATCTTGAATCCCTTTCAAAACGCTTACGCCTCGCATTGGCCATGGCGAGTAACCGCCGAGGTGAATGTCCGCAGCATCGGGTCCAATCACCGCCAGGGTTTTGATTTTCGCGGCATCGAGCGGCAGAATATTCTTCTCGTTCTTCAGCAGTACCATTGCTTCGTGGGCTGCTTTCAATGCCAGCGCCTTGTGCTCTTTCGAATTGTAAACTTTGTCCATTTTCTCGAGATCGATGTATGGATTGTCGAAAAGCCCTGCGACGAATTTCACGCGGAGTACATTCCCCGCTGCCCGGTTGATATACTCTTCGGAAACATTTCCTTTCTTCACCTGATCTACCAACGGTATAAAGCATCCTCCGTTGCTTAAATCGAAATCGACCCCAGCCATCACGGAGAGAACTCCGGACTCCGCTGAATCAGCCGCTGCGTGATGGTCTCGAACGGTGACGTTCATGCCGCCGCCATCGCTCATGAAGTATCCGTTGAAACCCCATTCGTTTCGGAGAATGCTGGTCAACAATTTGTGATTGACATGGTCGGGAACGCCGTCCCACTCGTTATAGGATGCCATGATCGATTGCGCATTGGCGCGTTTGACCACAACCTCGAACGGGTAGAGGTGAGTTTCGCGGAACGTTCTCTCGGGGATATCCACCGGAGCGATATTTTTTCCCCCTTCGGGCTGCCCATGGCCTGCGAAGTGTTTCAATGTAACGGCGACATGATCGTCGCCAAGCATTTTTTCTCTTCCCTGAAAGCCGAACACGGCGGCCATTCCAATACGAGAAACGAGATACGGATCTTCGCTATAGCATTCCTCGGTTCTTCCCCAGCGGGGGTCGCGGGCCAAATCGAGCACCGGCGACAAGACTTGTCGCGTTCCTTGCGAACGGCCTTCTTGTGCCGCTGCCGCAGAGACTTGTTCGACCAGGGTGGTATCCCAGGTGCTTCCCAGCGCGATCGCTTGTGGAAAACTGGTGGCGCCCTGCTGCATCAACCCATGCAATGCTTCACTGAAAATTAGAACCGGAATTCCTAACCGTGAACGTTCGATCATGTATCGCTCTGTGCCGTTGATGCATTCTGCCCGGTGTTTGGCCGAGATGCCTCGCCGGAATTCACGGGAACTATATGCGCCTATCCCGCGGTTCAGCACGGAAGTGTCTTCGACTCCCACAAAATTTCCGTTGCTGTCAAATGCGTTTGTATCTCGCGAGGTAAATGAAAGCAGCTGTCCTACTTTTTCCTCCAGTGTCATTCGCTGGAGAAGATCTTGGACTCTTTCTTCGACCGGCAGGGAGGGGTTCTTATACTTCGGCTTTTCATCCCCCGCGAATGCGGTGAAGAAGACAAAAAGGAATGCCACGACGATGGGGATCGTGAACGTGCGCATGTCAAATTCTCCTTTGAGAAAAATTACTATTGTCCTGCAGAAATGCCCAGGCAAGTATGACCGAGGAACTGAGTTGCATTCTTCTTCACGATGCTTGCCAAGGATTCTATCGGTACTGGATAAGTTGTGTGGGTTTATTCGGGGAACAGCAGAACAATCGTTCATTGGAAAACTACCCCATACGGCAGATTGAGGACGCTGATTTTGAAAGCTTTAAACTGCTTCTTGACTTTTGGTGCTAGTTGGGCTAAATTTAACTAACGTAAGTTAAATTGAACCGTTTCAATAAAGTTAAAATTTTATTTCAAAGAATCAAGCTTTATTTGGGGACGATGTAAATTGTCGACTGGAGAATAAGGATGAAAATGGTGACAATTGAGGATGTTGCCAAACGAGCTGGAGTTTCGAAGGGGACGGTTTCTGCTGTTATAAATCAGAAGAACACTGTCCACATGGAGACGAGAGAGACAGTCTTAAGAGCAATGAAAGAGCTGAACTATCGTCCGAGAGGAAGTGCTCGAAATCTGAAAAACCCGCCCGTTCAGTACCCGAAGTATCGGCTTGCTCGTTCGCGAACTGGATAATCCGTTCTACACAGGAATCGCATTAGGAGTAATGGAGTATGCCGGCAGCAAAGGCTACCTGGTGCTGGTGGCAAGTTCGGAGGGGCAACACACATACGAAGAAAAGATCACTCAAAGTTTCACAGGTAAAGACATAAAGGGGGCAATCATTGCACCGGTACTGGAAGGGACAGCCGAGATCGAACATCTTTTCAGGCTTAAGATGATTAATTTTCCGTTTGTGATGCTGGAAAATGTCAAGAGCATCCAGGCAAACGTCGTCAGTATAGACAACATCAGGGCGATGAAAGAAGCGATGAAGTATTTGATGGACAACGGTCATTCTAAAATTGTGCATTTTGCCGGACCGACCCATGCTTCCCATACTTATGAGAGAATCGACGGCTTCCGCAGAGCATACAGTGAAAGCCATTTTGCATTTAACGATGACATGATTATCCCTGCCGGCGCTCATCTTGAGGATGGTCATACAGCATGTCTTGATTATTTTCAGAACAGAAGCCGTGAAGATTTTCCAACCGCCATCGTTTGTTACAATGATCTTGTTGCGCTCGGTGTCATGGCGGCTCTGGCCGAAATGAATATCAAAGTGCCGGGTGAAATTTCTGTTGTGGGCGACGACGATATCCCTTTCTCACGACACATTCCCATTGACCTGACAACGCTTCGCGCACCCTTGCGTGAATTAGGCAGAAAAGCAGCCGAGATCCTGATTAAGAATATCGAATCCCCCAAACTCTTGCCGATAGAAAACGTCGTCCTGCATGCTGAGTTTATTGTGAGGGAATCCACAAAGGCCTTGCATCCAATTCGTGTCAGCGAGGGTACGGAGAGGTCTCAGGTATCGAATTAATCGAATTTGGAAGGAAAAGGCGATTCAGTAAACGGAAACAATTCGCTGCAGCTTCTTTCCCCTAAAACGCCGGACAACTTTTTCATCACTTTCCATTTTTATTTCCTCAACATGATGGTTTAGATTTACAATCGTGGTATATGGTTTTTTAGCTCTTCCTTTTTTTGGAAGATTTTCTTAACCGGGGAATAACAACCGACGTAGTGGAATAAAATAAAAAGAATCACGGTACTCTATGAGCAATAAATCTCCAAATTTTGTGATTGAAAAAGGATCTGCCTCTGGCATGTCAATCATTACGGTTCGAAACAATCTAACGGGCGAGTTCTTTTCGGTCATTCCCGAGTCGGGTGCACGATTAAAAGAGTTATGGTTGGGCAGCGGACAAAAAACGTTCTCCGTGCTGAAAAAAATTAAAGATATACACTCGCAAGTCCCTGACGACATATATACAAATGCCAAGCTATCCCCATTTGCAGGACGAATTAAGAATGGCCGTTATGTTCACAACAATGTTTCGTACAATGTACCGCTCACATTTCCCGAAGAAAGAAATGCCTGCCACGGCTTCGTCTTTAACAAAAAGTTCGAAGTCATGAAGACGGAAATCACCAATGACCATGCCCTCTGTTCATTGAAATGTGATTACGATGAAGAGATTGCCGGTTATCCTTTCAGATATACTCTTGAGTTATCGTATATTCTTACTTCAACGGATGGACTGATCTGCAAGACGAAGGTCGTTAACCGGTCATCATCGATCATGCCGTTGAGCGACGGTTGGCATCATTATTTTGAGCTGGGGGATGAAGTTGACGCGCTGAAACTCAAATTAGCAGTTTCGGATATTATTGAAGTTGACGCTAAAAACATTCCAACGGGAAAGAGAACACCATTCCGTGATTATGTGTTTCCGGTTGCAATCGGCAGCAGGCAGTTTAATACATGTTTTGCAGTGGATGGCAATGGAGGGAAAGCTGCGACACAATTAATTTCCGAAGATCGCGGGATCACTCTAAGTGTCTGGCAGGAAACCGGAAAGAACAAATTCAATTACCTCGTTGTCTATACGCCGCCCGATAGAAAGTCCGTTGCTATCGAACCAATGACTTCAAATGTTGACAGTTTCAACAACGGTGAAGGGCTGATCCCGTTGCCGCCTAACGGCGAATTCTCGGCGAATTGTGGAATTCAGATTGGGAAATAGGATCGTTGCGATTGATTACAAACCTTCCGAAGGCTTTTTTTAACGATAAACCAATGACGAGGTTAAAGCCTTCGGAATGTTCCCATTCCCTGCTTTCGTGCTACAACTTCCTGATTCGGTCAACGTAACCCCGGCTTACAACAAGCTCGGTCTGTTGTTTGTCTTTCAGCCTGATTTTGTATTTTCCCCCAAACCACTTTACCATCTCACGAATGAAGTTAATGTTCACAATAACCGAGCGGTGAATACGCACGAACGTCAGCTTGTCCAACTTCTCTTCCAGCTCCGCAAGCGTCTGCTCGACGATGTGTTCATGGTCAACGGTATGGAGAAATGTGTACTTGTCTTTTGCCTCGAAGTATGTAATGCTGTCGGCATCGATAAGGAGGATCTTATCGCCGGATTTTACCTGTAGCCGTTTAAGTGGGGGAGAAGCCAGTTGCGAAAGGAATCGTTCGACGTTTTCGTTGATCTGCAGTTTGGAAGATGCGTACACTCGTCTGAGTTTCCCGACAGCTTTGTCGAGCCGCTTCTGCTCAATCGGTTTTAGGAGATAGTCGATGGAGTTTTCGTCAAACGCTTTCAGGGCATATTCATCATAGGCTGTGGTGAAAACAATGAACGGCTTGACCCGCAGGCGTCGCACGACTTCGAATCCGTCAAAACCGGGCATTTGAACGTCGAGGAAAATGAGGTCTGGATGAAGGGCTTCAATTTTGTCGACGGCGTCCTGTCCATTCTCTGCTTCGCCCACCACTTCCAGATCCTCTTCATAATCCCGAAGCATTTTCCGCAGGCGCTTGCGGGCGAGTTCTTCGTCGTCGACAATAATTGCCCGAAGGTGCATGGGTAATCCTTATGAAAGTGGGATCGTAATCAAGAAATGCGTATGCCCGTCCGGGACCAAACGCAGCGAGGACGATGCGCCGTACCGCAGTTGTAACCGTTCCTCCACGCTTCTCAATCCGAATCCATTCGCCGTGTTCGCGTCGTCAATCCCTTTTCCGTTGTCAATCACCGAGATGAGGCAGTTTCTGCCGGTCTTTGTGACTTCAATGACGATTTTTCCTCCGTGGACCTCGGAGGCAATGCCGTGTTTGATGCTGTTTTCTACCAATGGCTCGATGATGAGCGCCGGTATCATAAAATCGCGGATGTCATCGCCGCAGGTAATGTCGTACTGAAGCCTCTCGCCGAAACGGACCTTTTCGATTTCAAGGTACGTCCGCACGATGTCAAGTTCCTCGGCGACACTGACCAAGTTTTTTTCAGCGCTCTTGAGAGTGTAGCGGAAGAGTTCTGATAATTTCTCAACCGTCGATTCCGCAGCTTTCGGATTTTCCGATATGAGGCTTGCGATGGAGTTGAGCGTGTTGAAAAGAAAATGCGGGTTGATCTTTGCCTGGAGCGCCTGCAGTTCCGCTTCCATTTTTGTCCGCGTAAGCCGCTCTTCGTTTAATTCCTTCTCTTTTAGCTGCGCGGCCATGCGCTCAACATTGGCTTTCAGGGTGAAATAAATGACGGCGATCGTGCCAAAAAGAGCGGCGAGGACGAAGTTCATAGCCAGAAGCGGAACCTGATCGTTCCATGAGAATCTGTACCCGAGCGTTACAATTTCGATGCCGATTCCCAACTCGGAGCCAATAAGCCCTCCGAAAAGGAACAAGAGAAAAAAAATCGAATACCTCAGAAACCTTCCGAATTTTGCAACGCGGTGTGAAAAGAAGCCTATGAGGAAATGGATCGAATAGCCGATGCACATCGAGAAAATAAATGAGCTGCACAAAGCTCCCGCCCAATGCGCAGGTACATTGTAAATGAAACCCGCGGCGACGATCACTGTGATAATGAGGCAAAAATAGAAAGTGCGAAGAAGTTCGTATTTTTTCATAATTGAAATTGGATTCCTAGGTTAGTGCTGTTCTTCGTGAAAAGGGCTCCGTACTCCGAATCATTCTTTCCGAGAAACGCCGTGAACCGTACATACAGTGAAAAAAATTGCGATATCCGATAAGAAACCGTCGGCACAAGGACTATGCTCGCATCGTCTGCATTCATCAGCTGGATGAACTCAAAGCTCCAGCTCCTGGCAGAGTAATACTCTCGACCGAAAAGATAATCTCTCATCGTACCGTTGGCCGACAGAGTCTGCAATGCCCAAAGAAGGTTGTCTCGCGAAGGCCCGATCATTTCCGGCGGGACAAGGATCGAACCCTGTTGAATGCCGTTCTGAAATTTAACAAACTTCATCCACTGATTCCATTCCGAGCTGCTCAATCCCTCCATGTTCCGGTAATATTCAAGCGCGATATTAACGCCATCCTCGAAGGTATATTGCCCTCCAAGAAGAAGTTTGTAGAAGATTTCGCTTGAATGGTTATAGGGTGTAATGTATGGATCCGATGTAAATATTTGATCAGGATTGTCGGACCACAATATCTCGTGGTACAGCGTCGACGACCCCTCCTTTGCCAGGAATTCTCCGTGCAATTCGAGGTTTTCGCCGACGACGTACGACCAATTAGTGCCAGCCTCAAGCCGGTCGCCTTGTCTGTAGTGAAGTATTCCTGAAAGGTCGAGGCCGTTCAGAAATGTGTAGGCACGTAAAGCATAATCGTGCTCGCCCCAATGGAAAACTCCCGACTCGAACTGAGCATCGTTAAGATAGACGAATGTCAGCGAACTCTTTCCGAAAAACGCGTTCATGGAGATGAGCGTACGCCCAACGTTCTGGCCGAGCCGGTCTGAGGGATCGGACGGAGATCGCTGCGGTTCGACCACACCGGTAGGATTGAAAGCGTAACCGGGGCCCCACTTGAGGATTTTTCTCCCTACCGTTATGTCTAAGTTGTCTGTCAGAGAAAGATCATACGAGAGTTCCCGGATGGAATAATTGTAGTCCGGCGCGCTGAGATTGTTTGCGAGGTCGCTGACGTTCAGCGATGTCGACAAGCCGCCGTAGCTCAGAAAAAGATTCGATATGGCATCGTTGCCCTGCACCGGCTGAGGCAGAATACTATTCTTGTAATTGAGCGGCGTAGCGAGGTTAAGTTTTGAGAGAGTTCCTTCGTCGACGATTGAAAATCGATATTCGAGTCCCTGTGCACCCGCTTCCACTGCGGAGAAGCAGGCGGCAGCGACGATCAACACCATTCTTGCCGGCGACGTCACCGCAGTTTCTCCAGATAGTCTTTGTTGAAGTATTTCTCCGGCATTTCTTTTTCGGCATACGACGCATATTTCATAACCGTAGTTCTTCCGTCGCGAAGCCTGTCGGTGATCGTCATTTGTGTGAGGAGTACTCTTCCCGCAATCTCCTCATATCGGTCGAAAGCGATCGACTTGAAATGCTTGCCCGAGATAAGGTACATCTCGGCTTTTTTCGGACGTTTCGTCTCCTTCTCAACCCAGTACTCGATTCTTTTATATGTTGCTCCGTCCCGTTTGGCATTCAATTCGAGGAGGTAACATGGAACACCGTCAACCGATTCTTCTCTTATCACTTTTGCCGCGTAATCTTCTGCGTAGCGTGTGCGGGCGACATCTCCGTTCGATGCGTTTCCCAACAGGCGTTGGAGCGGAGTGATGCGAATCGGTTTGCGGGTGTTTGGCATGTAGATCCACATGTCGTCATCGACCATCAAAAGGTATTGGCCCTTAACGTCAGCATTCATGAACTTCACGAGAGTCTTGTCCATTCCTTTGATGCTCACTTCGAATAATCCTTGTTCTTTCAGTTCGTTGTCTTCATAGTTGAGGATGGTAGTAACGACTGAGTATGACATCCAGCCATTCCGGTCCATGTCGGAGAGTCGGAGAATTTCGTCTCCCGTGAGCTTGATCTGATTCGACCCTGCGGCGGATTGCGCATGCAGCGGTGAGAGACTTGGAGCTATTACGAGAAAGCAAATCAAAAATGCATTGATGCTCGCCCTTCGACGCTCCCGTTTTGCTGAAGCGGAACGGGATTGCTCAGGGCAAACAAACTGATTGTTCATCCTGGGTAAGTCCCTCGAAAGCGGGACGGGTCGCGGTGCTTGTGAGATCGTTTCTATCGCGATGATGATCGTCTTCAACAGCTCTTTCATTCTTTTCTCCTTTTTCAATCAAACATGTCCGAGTGCATCGACAATTTTCAGGCGTGATGCTTTGTATGCTGGAAAAATTGTTGCAATAACCGTTGTCGTAGTAATAAGAAAGAAAACACCCACGAAGAGAGACGGAACTAAATCGACAATGAGAGGGTATCCCCTTGTACTCCCCGGCGGAGCGGGCATGAGTATCCCCGACGCATTGATTAATGTCGCAAAGAGGAATGCAACGATGAGGCCGATGCCTCCCCCGCACGCACCAACAATCAAGCCCTCATAAAGAAAGTTGATCATCAGCCTAAGGGGGGACGTCCCGACAGCAAGCTGGGTCCCGATTTCCCTTGTCCGCTCAAAAATGGACATCATCATGGTATTTGAACTGCTCAGCACCACAATAACAAAAATGATAACGCCGAGGAATCCAAAGATCGCATTGTAGAGGCGAACGACGGCGTTGTAGAATGTCGCCATCTCAAACCAGCGTCTTGCCTTGATGCCTGGAAGAAGCTGCTCGAGTTTTGATGCAACTTCCTCGGTCTTGTCAGTTTCATCCAGCACGACAACAAGCTTGGAGACCTTTTGGGAGTTCAGCAGCTGCTGCGCAGTCTGAAGGCTCACCATCAGCGCACGTTCATCATACTCCGGAATACCGGTGGTATAGATGCCGGCGACCTTAACGTCCATCGCATTCAACGCCCCCTTCGATGTGGTCGTCATCAATGTAAGATAGTCGCCGATCTTTGCCTTCATGGATTTTGCCAACCCCGTTGCAAGGACGACTTCGTTTTCCTGAGCATTCGCCGGATTTTCACCAAGAAATTTTCCCGTGTCGACAGCGAGTGCAAACCCGGCGAGCTTCGTTTCCTTCTCCGGTTCCACTCCTCTGCCGAGAAAGGCAGCCGATTTATCACCGTTCGAAATCAATCCCATGAACTCCACCCGCGCCATGGTAAAGCGGACGTGATCTAGAACGATGTACCTTTTTCTTCAAAGCATCAACGCTGTCAATGCCCAGTTCGAGCGGGCGTTCTTCTTCACGCTGCAAAGCTTCTCTTGTATAAAGCTGGATATGTCCCAGCTGTCCGCGGATTGTCGATTCGCTCAAACCTCTGAACGAAAAGGAAATGAACCCGCCGGCAAGGATGAGAGCAGTCGCCCCGAAGACGAGCACCAGTCCGGTGATGATCGTCCTGCGCCGATTCCGGAAAACATTTTTTGTCGCGAGCTTGATAAACTTAAACATACGTCGTTCTCCTATGGGTGCTATTGCTGGCCGTTGATTATCATTCCGTCATGAAGCTTAACCACTCTTCTGGCGTATTTCAAAACAAGCGGGTCGTGAGTGGAGAAAAGAAAGGTAACCTTTTCTTCTTCGTTGAGTGTCCGCATCAAGTCGAGTATTTCCGACGCCGTTGCCGAATCGATGTTCGCCGTCGGCTCGTCGGCGAGGACAATCTTGGGACTGTTGACAAGTGCGCGTGCAATAGCCACGCGCTGCCGTTGTCCGCCGGAAAGTTCATTCGGTTTATGATCGCGATGTTCCCAAAGTTTTACATCCTTCAACGCCCGTTCAACACGATCCTTCCGGGCCGACGCCGACTTCTTTGTGAGGAGGAGGGGATACTCAACATTTTCGTACGCCGTCAGCACTGGAATGAGATTAAAAGTCTGAAAAATAAATCCCAGCTTCTCCAGACGGACGCGGTGAAGGTTCGTCAAGCCATTGTATTTGACCTCCGACCCTTCGAGGAAAACCTGGCCTGTCGTCGGCGAATCAAGGAGCCCGATAATATTCAGGAGCGTCGTTTTCCCGCTTCCGGACGGTCCGGAAATGGATGTAAATTCCCCTTCCGCTATTCCCAGCGTCAGACTCTGAAGTGCCAGTACTTTGGTTTTGCCAAGTGTGTATGTTTTCGAAAGGCTGGATGCGCGAACAAGTGAATCCATTGTAATGCTCTCCGGATTTTGGTTATGAAGATTTCTTCAATTCATTTTCGGCTTTATGTGAAGTGTCGGAATTCGGGTCCGCCGATACGGCTTTTTGCAGGAGTTCTTTTGCTTTGGCAGTTTGACCGTCGGCGTTATAGGCAATTCCCGCCCAGCAATAAATAGTTGATTGAAGGTGCGGATTGAATCCGGCAAACTTCGAGTCATTCATCAAGTATTCGAAATCCTTCAAGGCGATAGGGAGCCGATGGAACATCGACGGCAGCTGCACGCTGTTGATTCCCCGCACGAGCCGCACCGAAATATTGTCCGGAGCCAGGTCAACGGCCTTGTCCATTTCATCGATACCTTTATCGACGTCCTTCATTTTTGTGAACGGCCACCATGCATTGCGGGCGCGAAGCGTCCAGAGACTTCCGCGGTAGGCTAACGCGACGGCGTTTGAGGGATCGATTTGAAGAACTTTATCGAGGCAGGTGAATCCTTTTTCAACGGCATCGTCGTTTCCTGCAACCCCCTGGTCATGGTAGATTTTTCCGAGCTTCATAAGCGTTTCGACGTCATTCGGCTTTTGTTCAAGTACTCCCTCAAGATCTTTTGCGTTGTCCTGAGTCCGTGAGATTCCCGTAAAAAGAAAAGCGAGAATAACAACTGTTAACATTCTCTGAATCATGGCATTCCTCCAAATGTGGTATGATTGCTATTGTAATTTCATTGTGCAAGATAGGGCACGCGTTTAGAAAAACTGAGGAAATTCCGACGAGTTGACAAAAGAGAAGGATGAAGTGCAGAACAAAGACATTGAAAACCGGTTCGGGGCGGGAGTTAATGGGGCTTGCGCTGCTGTCATGCGCGCTTCATCAGGGGGGTGTTACAGATTGCCTTTCGTTTAGTAGAATTCATGAAGGAAGTACCTGTACCACACATATAGCACACCTCTAAATCCCCTCTCTCCATCGCACGCGCTATGCACAGAGGGGACTTGCCACTGCCATTCCCCTCTGAGCGCGAACTTGTGTGGAAGGTGAGCGGGGGGTGTGTCAAGGAGGATGCGTAGCATGAGTCTATAGATTTCCTGCATCTTTCCAAACTTTAACACACCTTCACTATGGTTGTATTGCCTTTTGAAAAATTAAACCTTACTTTCAATGTGTCGGTAACTGCTCTATGAATCGCATCGATTCTTTGTGATCCCTCCGGTGAACAATCACGGAATTTCCTCTCAGCGCCGGCAGAATAATAAACGAGTCGCCACGAAGAGTTTTCAACCGACCATCAAGAGACCTTTATTTGTTTGGCTTTCTTTTGGACCCGCGTTAGAAATCTACTCTATCAAGCAAGAGAAAAACATTGACTAAACCCGAGGAATTACATGAAATACGGACATTTCGACGATAAAGAAAAAGAATACGTCATCACGCGTCCCGATACGCCCCTTCCATGGATAAATTACCTTGGGACGTCGGACTTTTACGGGATTATTTCCAACACGGCGGGAGGGTATTGTTTCTACCAGGATTCAAGAATGCGCCGGTTGACCCGCTACCGTTACAATAATATCCCGATGGATGGCAACGGCCGGTACATCTATATAAAGGACGGCGATTCGACCTGGAATCCGATGTGGAAGCCGATGCGCGTCGCTCTTGATAGCTATGAATGCCGGCATGGTTTGGGATATACAAAAATCACCGGCGTAAAGAATGATCTGGAAGCCTCTGTGTTGTATTTTGTGCCGCTGGATTCGCGGAATGAGGTCTGGCATCTGCAGTTGACGAATCATTCAAAACATACGAAGAAGATCAGATTGTGGAGCTACATTGAATGGTGCTTGTGGGAAGCAAACGATGACATGACGAATTTCCAAAGGAACTATTCCACGGGGCAGGTGGAAATTGAGAATGGAACGATCTTTCACACGACGGAATACAGAGAGCGGAGAAATCATTACGCGTACTTTGCATCGAGCGAACCGGTTTCCGGCTATGACTCGAGTCGCGACGCATTCGTCGGCGTGCATCACGGGCTGGAAGCGCCGCAAGCCGTTCTGGCAGGAAGCTGCAAGAACAGTACGGCATACGGATGGCTTCCTATTGGCGTTCATCAAATTGATCTTGAGATAAAGCCGGGCGAGACGAAGAAAGTAAACTTCATCCTGGGATACGCGGAAAATCCCCCCGACAAAAAATTTCTCAGCAGCGGCAAGATTCGAAAAGATGAGTACGAGAAAGTAATGGCAAGATTTTCGAGTTCACCCGCTGTGCTTGCTGCGTTCGATGCTCACAAAAAATACTGGGACAATTTGCTTTCGACGTAACCATGCGGACACGCCGGATGCAATTGTGAATCGAATGGCGAATATGTGGAACCAATACCAGTGCATGGTCACGTTCAACATGTCCCGCTCAGCTTCGCTTTATGAATCGGGGATTGGGCGCGGCATGGGATATCGGGACAGCAACCAGGATGTGCTCGGGTTCGTCCACATGCTCCCTTCGAGAGCCCGCCAACGGATTTTGGACATAGCGGCCACCCAGCTCTCAGATGGAACATGTTACCATCAATATCAGCCGCTCACGAAGAAGGGAAATGCCGATATCGGCGGTGGGTTCAATGACGATCCGTTGTGGCTCATCTTGTCGGTCGTGGCATACATAAAAGAGACCGGCGATCAAACGATCTTGAACGAACGGACAGTCTATGCCGACGTTCCCGATTCGAAGGCTACATTGCTCGACCATCTTCATCGTTCGCTCCTGTATACGCTGGAACACCGGGGTCCGCACGGTCTGCCGCTCATCGGCCACGCGGATTGGAACGACTGCCTGAACCTCAATTGTTTCTCGACGACTCCCGGAGAGAGTTTTCAACTGGCGGGGCACATTGAGAACGACAAGGTCGCAGAATCTGTCATGATCGCTGGACTCTTCTGCAATGCGTGCGATGAGATGGCGCTGCTGCTTCAGCATCTTCATCTTCCGGACCAGGCAGCAGGGTACCTGAAAAATTCCTCGGCAATGCGGGAGACAATTTACCGGCACGGATGGGACGGAGAGTGGTTTCTCCGCGCCTACGATTCGTACAGCAAGAAACTCGGTTCGACAGAAAATGAAGAGGGAAAGATTTTTATTGAAAGCCAGGGGTGGTGTGGTACTAGGCGGAGTTGGCTTGGAAAACGGTTACGCCAAAAAAGCGTTGGACAGCGTCCAAAAATATTTGGCCACTCCGAACGGCATCATTCTGCAGCAGCCTGCATTTCAAAAATATCATGTGCACCTGGGAGAAGTCAGTTCGTATCCGCCGGGATACAAAGAGAACGCCGGTATCTTTACGCATAATAATACCTGGATACAAATTGCTGAAACCATCATCGGCCGCGGAGATCGGGCGATGGAATATTACATGAGCATTTGCCCTCCCACCAAAGAAGATCAAATCGACATATATCGATCCGAACCGTACGTTTACAGTCAGATGACTGCCGGAAGAGATGCTCCGACGCCGGGTGAGGGAAAAAATTCTTGGTTGACCGGGACTGTCGCGTGGTCGTTTGTCACGCTTTCACAGTATATTCTGGGTATTCGGCCGGACTATGACGGATTGATTATTGATCCTTGCATTCCGACCTCATGGAAAAAATTCAGCGTTGTGCGCAAATTTAGAAACAGCACGTACAACATCACGGTCAGCAATCCGAAGAACGTGAGCAAAGGTGTGAAGAAGCTTTCTCTGGACGGAAAGCCGGTCAGCGGAAACGTGATTCCCGTCCTTAATGACGGCAAGGAACATACCGTAGAAGCTGAATTAGGGTAGCCGAAAGAGCCGGGAGTGCGATCTTCAATGAACAATCAACAATGATCAATGTATTTTGAAAGACTGGAATTACTACGATAGTTGATTCGACAATCGTAAATTGGAAATCTAAAATTGAAAGCGACCTGAGTGTCGTGGATCCTTCGCTCCGTTAGGGATGATGCTGCGGGAGCTTCTTGAAACACACACTCGTATGGCGGTTCGGATCTTAATTTCAGTTTCTCCATTGGAGCACCTGCAATGAATATCAAAGAATTCACGGTTGACGGCAAGTCAAAATTTCATCTTGCAAAGATCAAAACCGATTCTGCCGGCAACATACGGTCGAAACAAGAAGCTGAAAAAATTCTGCTGAAGAACATCCTGAAAATACAGGAGCTGCAAGGCAAGTTTTATGCACAGGATAAATACAGCGTTCTCATAATTATTCAGGCAATGGACACAGCAGGGAAGGACGGCGTGATCAAGCACGTGATGACGGGCCTCAATCCGCAGGGAACGGAAGTGCACAGTTTCAAACAGCCATCAGCAGAGGAGCTGAACCACGACTATCTGTGGCGGGCGCACAAGAATCTGCCGCAGCGCGGCCAATTCGGGATATTCAACAGGTCGTATTATGAAGAATTGCTCGTTGTACGGGTTCATGACCTTATCACAACGCAAAAAATACCCGACGGGCTTATTACCGCCGATATTTGGAAACAACGGTTTCGTCAAATAAAAGATTTTGAGAAGTAACTTGTACGAGAACGGAACCATTATTGTAAAAATTTTCCTTCATATATCGAAAGACGAACAAAAAAAGCGGCTTCTTGACCGGATCAACGATAAATCAAAGAATTGGAAGTTTTCCGAAGCGGACATCAAAGAAAGAGGATTTTGGGATCAATACCAGGAGTGCTACGAGCAGGTCATCTCAAAAACGAGTACCGGGAAAGCACCGTGGTATGTTGTCCCTGCCGACAAAAAGTGGTTTGCGCGTTTGGTGATCTCCGAAGTACTTGTGCGAACGCTGGAAGGTTTGAAACTGCAATTCCCATCGTTAAGCCGAAACGAACTGAAGCAGTTGGAAGAGAGCAAGCAAAAATTAATGAAGGAATAGCCGTTAATTCTCATTCCCAATCTCTGATTGAGAAGGCAATGGCGAAAAATTTCGCTTTAGTGTTGGTACGTTCCCAAACGGCTTGTCCCGCGGCAGCGGGAGAGTTTGGGAACGAGAAATATTCTTACTTCATCTTCACGTCGCGAATGGTTCTCCTTTCTTCAAAAAATAATCCCTCAATTCCATAGCCAGTAACACAATCATCGGAAGATATTCTATCATCATGACAACTGGATATTGCTCCCAGTTTCCGGTCAACCGGTAATTCATTACCGTAAAGCTTGTCAGGCTCACGCCAGCAGCAAGAGCGATCCCGGACCACCGCCGCACGACCGGCAGAAGAACGGCTACCCATGCGACATACCAGGGGTGCACGACAGGCGAAAGAAGCATAAGTGCAAGGAGGGAAAAATATACCGTTTCCAGAAAATCTTTACGCCGGAAATTTATTATAAGAATGATGACTCCCAGGAGCCCGGCGCAGACAAGCCGCGACAGTTGATTATCTTGAAAATATAAATATATCGCTTCGAACACCGCACCGTTAAAACTCCAATCTTTTGTGAATGCAAACAATGTCTCAAACGGATTTGATGTAAAGACGTATGGAAGAAATTGAACGCCGACCGTCGTCAACGGGATAAGCAGGGCATACAGTTTATTTCGCGATCCTTTCTCAAAGAAGAACATTGCTGGAAGCAGAATCAACCCAATGGGTTTGATAGACATTGAAAGCCCGAGAAGGATGTACGAGAGAATTTTTCTCTCCTTGAGATAGAACAACAACGAAAGGAGGAACAACGGCAGGCCGACGGCATCAAGGTGTGCATCGACGGCAAATTCTATGATAGGAAGAGGGCATAGCGCGTACAACAAAATAAATTTCCGTGGTATGTTGAGCATGAGGAGAAAAAAAGAAAGCGCAGCGACCGACCCAATTTCGGCAAGCAGCAGTATTGCTTTGTATCCCCATAGCGTCTCGCCGCTCAATTGGTAACAGGAGTAAAAAATCCATTGACTCAGGGGAAAATAAATCGTTTTTAGATCCGCGTGGTTCATCGCTGCCGGCAGCAGCGGGGAATGGAGAGAATTCAGTCGCGCATCGAGTGCGGTGTAGAGGTAGGGATTAATTCCGTTCGCTTGAACCTTTCCGTCCCAGATATACCGGTATGCATCTTCCGAACCGATGGGACTGCTTGAAATAAAACTTAACCGTACTACAAAAGCGACGGCAATAATTGAAAAGAGAGCCGCTCTGGATATTTCCACACGAAACAGCGTCCACGACATAGCCGCATACAGGATGGAAGCGGCGACAAACACCATCCCAAATGTCGTCGCCGGGTGCGCTGTCGGAAGATGGAGAAAAAGAATGCCGGCAGCAATCGAGACGACCGAAAAAAAGAAGACCGCGTGCAGAGATTTGCGCATAGATGAATCAACCGTTGTGTTCAATCTATTGAATTGTCCGCTCCGTTCACTAAGTACACCAAGAGAAGGTAGTTCTGCAAAAGATCTCGAAGTACACTAAGAGAACATAGTTCTACATGTTGTTGCGCGGCAAATTCTTCATAAGAGTAATTATTGACACTTTCAAAGCGGATCTGAACTTTCGTGTCTTTTCGTGTTCTTAGTGGACTTTATTAATCCCAAAATGAAAAGTACGTAAATCATTCCTGTTTATCACTATAATAATCTTTATCAATATTATAGGAGTGGTGAGATGGTGTTGATGGGAAAGAGCTTAAATGATTCGGCATTTGCCAAAAAACTTGTTGCAGGTTATCTATCGTTGGCATAATTTGTGTCTTACTTATAGAGTGATTTTATCGTCGCTATTTTCCACTTGTCTTTGAGAGACGCGAATGGTACGTAGAACATTTCTCTTGCTTTCCCTTGCAGCAGCTTTTTCCTCATGCTCCACTTTTCTTTTTAAGGGAGAGCAAGACGATTTTGTGAGAGTCAAAGGGACGCACTTCATCTATAACGGCAAACCGTATTATTATGCCGGCACCAATCTCTGGTATGGCTGCTATATCGGATCTCCCGGTGAGACGGGAGACAGGCCACGTTTGCAGCGTGAGCTCGATTCGCTGCATGCGATCGGGCTGGATAACCTCAGGATATTGGCAGGCTCGGAAGCATCCAAAAAAGTACGGGGCATACAACCTGCAATACTCCGCAAGCCGGGCGACGTAGACGATTCGCTCCTCGCTGGGTTGGATTTTCTTCTTGCCGAAATGTCGAAAAGAAACATGAAGGGAGTTTTGTACCTGACAAATTATTGGGAATGGTCGGGAGGGATGTCCGAGTATGTCGCCTGGGCCGACACCGCCCATGCACTCGACCCTGAGGTCGACGGCTGGGGAAAGTTCATGAATTTTTCAGCCACGTTTTATCAGAATGAAAGAGCAAATGGATATTTCCGTGCCTACGTAAAAAGCATTGTGACCCGCAGGAACACGGTGAACGGCAGAAATTATTCGGACGACCCGACGATCATGTCGTGGCAATTGGCGAACGAACCTCGACCGGGAACCGGGGGCGAAGATGCGCCGAACGTTCTCCCATACTATTATAGATGGATCGACGAATCGGCCGGTTACGTAAAATCCCTCGATACCAATCATTTGGTCTGTTCCGGCAACGAAGGGCTTGCCGGAAGCCTGGAATCCGCAGAGTGTGTCCTTACCGCTCACCGGTCCAAGAACATCGATTATCTCACCATTCATCTCTGGCCTCTCAACTGGGGATGGTTCAACCCGCAGAAATTTGAAGAGACACTTCCGCCGTCGATCGAAAAAGCAACCGCCTATATTGCGAAGCACATCGAATACGCGCGGGAGTTGAATAAACCGATGGTGATGGAAGAATTCGGTCTGGGTCGGGACTCCGGCGCCTATGCACAGGGAACTCCGACAACCGCACGAGACCGGTACTACAATATAGTTTTTTCCATGCTCTATGATTCGGCTCGGGCAGGTACGCCGGTTGCGGGGTCGAATTTTTGGGGATGGGGAGGGGAAGGGAAGTCGCAGAACGCCGACTTCATGTGGAAGAAAGGGGACCCGTTCACCGGCGACCCGCCGCAGGAACCGCAGGGGCGCAATTCAATTTTCATTTCCGATGTCTCCACGATTGGCATCATCAGAGACCATGCCGCGAAAATGAAACGGCTTGGAGTTGCGGACACAGTGAACGTGCAGATAATGAAATGATATTTTAAAGAATTTTAATTTGATGGACGAGAAAAAATTATCCGTCCCTGAGAAGAAGTAATATGGATCGTTTTAGTATCCGGAACCTCATTGGCACTTATGGGGAAATTATCGCGAAGCGTTGTTGGCCGGCCGCCCCGCTCTTCACAGCAGCCTCAAATCAGAAAAATATATCTTTCATCGTTTTCTTTTCTCTGATACTTTCGTCCTGCGCTTCGTTCAACAGCGTTGAGTATCAGAAAGAAGTCGGAGTTCGGCTGGCCGACTCCCTCGCAACGAAGGAGACAGTCCTCTTGTTCCGCAACCTCAAGACGATCTCCGAGAAGGAAATTATCTTCGGGCATCAGAACTCAACTCAATACGGCGTCTTATGGAGAGGAGATTCATCCCGTTCCGACATCAGGGACGTTACCGGTTCATTTCCCGGTGTCTATGGCTGGGATTTTGAAAGCATTCCGAAATACGACAGCACAAAAGTCCGCGACAAGATCCCTCGCTTGGTGAAGGAAGCGTACGAGCGGGGAGGCATCAACACGTTTTCGTGGCATCATCGAAATCCCGTTACCGGAAATTCTTTTTATGATACGACAATTGCCGTCAAGTACATCCTTCCCGGAGGGCCGTATCATGAACAATATCTGAAGGTGCTCGACTCACTTGCCGAATACAGCAGCACACTTGTCGATCAAGAAGGAACGCCGATACCGATCATCTTCCGCCCGTACCATGAATTGGACGGCCATTGGTTCTGGTGGGGAAAACCGTTTTGCACGCCGGAGGAATTCATTGCCCTCTGGAGAATGACGGTAGACTATCTTCGATTAAACAAAGGGATCAAAAACTATTTGTATGCCTTTTCACCCGACCGCTGGTTTGACAGCGAAGAAGAGTATCTTGAACGCTACCCTGGCGACGGTTACGTCGATATTGTCGGTATGGACAATTACCATGACTTTACGCCGAAAGGCGACAGCGTGGTGTTTGTAACGAAGAAATTGCGTATCATCTCTTCCATTGCCAGGAAGAAAAACAAGATTGCCGCTTTCACCGAAACCGGCTCATTATTTATCCCTGATTCAACATGGTGGACCAATCAACTCTACAAGGCGATGGATGATGACAGCGTGCAGATTGCGTATGTTATGGTCTGGCGAAACCCGGGCCTGGCGCAATATTATGCGCCGTACAAAGGACATCCCAGTGCGGAAAATTTCATTGAGTTTCGACACAAAGAAAAGATGCTATTCCAGGATGATTTTCCGAACTTGTACAAAAGTGTGATTTTGGACGATCTTGTTTCGAAGACACTGCATCAAGAGCCTGCGGGAATCCAGCATTGAGCCTGCAGAAACCAAGTCTTTTTAACTATTTGAGACATCTGCAAAATTGTTTCTCGCCAAGCTGCTAAGGAGTGAAAACTCGGTGTTTTTGAATAATTGTGCGTCTTTGCGCGAGCCACGCTTTTTGAATTATTCAGAAGTCTCTACTTACAATTCTTAGAAAATGGCCACCACTATGAATAAACTAATTTCGGTTTTTTTCTTCCTTTTCATATCGCTAGTATGCGGTCTTGCTCAAGCAAAGCAGATCGATATTCGCGACATGGGTGCGGTTGGAGATGGAACGACGCTCAACACTCGCACGATTCAGAGCGCGCTCGATTCGGCGGCAAAGCTGGGGGGCGGAACAGTGTATGTGCCGCCGGGTGTTTACCTCACCGGGACTCTTCAACTTCGCACTAACGTCAATTTGTATCTTGAAAGCGGAGCTGTTCTGCGAGGAAGCGCCAACGTGAGTGATTATATGCTCAACGGTAGAAGGGTCGGCTTGCTTTTTACACAGGATGCCGAAAATGTATCTATCAGCGGTCATGGTACTATTGATGGGAACGGCGATTCGTTCATGGTGCTTGACAGCGCGAAGAAAATGGACCATGCCGGTGTGATGTGGACAAGGCAGGGGGATCAATTCAGGCATGTCTCTGAGGGGCTCGGCGATGGACCGCTCGTGCCAAAAGACCGTCCGTATCAAATGATCATTTTTTCGGACTGCAAAAAGGTTACCATCCGTGATGTTTTCATCACAAATTCGCCGTTCTGGACGCTCCATTTAGCCGATTGCGATGGCATTATCCTCTCAGGCCTGCGGATCTGGGGCAACCTTTTCGTTCCGAATAACGATGGGATGGATCTGACCTCGTGCAGCAACGCGATTATTTCCGATTGCGATATCCGGACGGGGGATGATTGCATCGTTCTCACCGGCTACAATCATCATTACGATCTGCCGGGTTACAAATTTCTCAAACGGGTCTGTGAGAATATCACCGCGACGAATTGCACTTTGGTTTCCCGTTCAGCAGCGATAAGGATTGGCGGATTCGACCAGAACCCCATGCGCAATTTCACCTTCAGCAATATTATTATCACAAACTCAAATCGCGGTATCGGACTCTTCGTCCGGGATCAAGGCTCGATCGAGAACGTCAGCTTCTCGAATATCCTTATCGAGACACATCTCTTTACGGGCGACTGGTGGGGAAATGGAGAACCCATTCAACTTTCATCGGTCCGCTTGACCAAGGATGTCCCGCTTGGAAGGATGAAGAATATCAAGTTCGATCACGTCGTCTGTAAAGGTGAGTCCGGAATATTTGTTTATGGCACCGAAGAAAGCGTGATCGAAGACGTATCATTTTCCGACGTGCGATTTCATATGGCCGATGGCAAGCTGAACGATGTCAGCGGCGGAAATTTCGATTTGCGCCCCGTTATGGATCCAAAGCTGTCGCTTTTCTCACACGACATACCGGGATTCTACGCCCAGCACGTTAAAAACCTGCGGATTGAGAACTTCGACCTGACATGGGACGCGATGAAGGAACCGTACTTCACGAACGGAATCGAGGTGAATAATTTCGACGGAGTAAGAATAATAGGATTTCACGGAACTGCAGCGCCGAACAATTCAAAAGCATCTCCTGTCTCGCTTCGCGACGGAAAAGATTATGAAATCACTCCGGCGAACATTGCGGTCTCGAGGGAAAACGTGAAGTGAAAAATAGTAGAATTTAGAACCTGCACCCGGTTCTTATCGTTCCCAAACAGAGTTTGGGAACGAGATGGACGCAAGAAAGGAAATTCAATCATCTTGTTCCCAACGTCTCGTTGGGAACGAGGTTTAGCGAAGTTTACGTTCCAGCAGGGCGAAAGAGGTATTCTCAAAACGGAGCTGAAAATTGTCCATGACTCCCGGCGACGCAGGAGCAATCAATTTGGATTCTGGCGTTTCATTTTTTTGGACAATAAGATGTTGTTCGTGAAGAAGGGTCGAATCCGGTATTTTCTGATCGGCAGAAAAATGAAGAATGCGGAAGTGTTTCAACGGCAGGCTGCTCGAAATTTGGATCCTGACAGTATAATTGCCATTGGTTATCAATCCGATGGAGCCGCCGGTGTACACGCCAGGAAGTTGTTCGCCAATGGCCATCGCGTCCCTTACTGTGGCATCGATGCATTTCGCGGCGTCTTTGTATACCGCAACTCCGATCGATGGAATTATAAGTTGGACAACCGGCATGGCGAGAAGAACGGTCGCCACAATGCTTCGTCCCCAGGCTGTTGGAATTCCGTTGAATATTTTAACGAGGCCGACTCCCCCCGCTACAGCGAGAAAGAGTCCGAATGTCAGGTACATATCTCCAGTTCCACCACCATTCATCAATTCCAACATACCCTGCGAGGGCTGCACTGACTGTAAAAAGCACAGGGAGAATGAAGAACACGAGGAGAAGAATAGTATTACGATCAACACGCTTGTGTCGCTGAGGAATGAACGATGCGGCAGCGACAAAAAGTAATACCGGGCCGAAAATGATGAGGATTGCCCGGCAGAAAGTTACCACAATGTTGAACGGGAGATGCTGCGACGATTCCCTATAGGCTCCGGAAAGAACGGAGTATGTCCCACGTGTAAATTCGAACGGATTACCGAATATAATGAAGTGCGATGAAAACCAGACGATCATGCCCGCACAACTAACGGCCGTAATCGCGATGGTTCGAATTGCTTCACGTTTTTGCGACTCCCGCCAGAGAGAAATCGCCTTCGATGTTCCAGCGAAGACGATGAACGCTGCGAGAGGCCACGCTTCGTACCTGCACAAGGTTGCCAGCATGACGGTGGCGGCGCAAAAAAAAAGCCATAATGGTGAGTCGTCTCCCCGCCAACGGTACAATGCATATCCGGCGAATGCGACAAGGAAGATGAGGCTTGGTTCGTCCATAGGCGTGAGAGACATATAGACGACATTGGGATTGAGCCCGTACAGGCTCGCCATCAGAAACGCAATCGAGGGAGAACCGGTGATGTTCCGGAGCAATAGAAATAGGAGGACGCCGGTCCCGACGAGACATGGAATCCCCACAAATGCTCCGGCGATTCCCGAAAAGAAAAGAGTGTCGATCGATGCAAAGGGAAGAAGAAGAAGGTGCGGCAAGGGAAGCCACACTGTGCCGATGATCGGGATCTCGTGCGGATGGGAATCCGTGAACTCGCGTGCTTTGATGATGTGCGACGCCGCATCGCCGAAATAGTAGAAGGAATACTTATCAAAATGATGCAGCAAAATTCCGGCAGTGCATGCTGTAACAAAGAGAAGAAGCGCCAGGAGGTACTCCTCTTTTCCCCGGATAAAAATTTTTATCCGTTGTATCCAGTGCTCATGATTCGTATTGTCATCAGCAAATATATTCATACCCTACTGCGGATAAATATGCATCAAAAGCTTCTGGTAGTGGAGTTTATTGAATAGATTTACAGAATGAACGATGCCAGACTTTCCATAGCCCTTCGACGCCGTCGCGGCTTCGCTCAGGGTGAACATTTTCCTTGAGAGTCGTTAAAAGCAAAAAAGTCCACTACCTGTATTTCGTATGGAAAGAAGAAATACGGTTGGGTTATTATTTCCCGCTTGTTCCTTGAAATAGGTCGAAGGTCTCCAGCGATTTGATTATTTGGTCCGCCATTTTTTGATGTGTTTCAACGGTCGGATGTCCGTTAGCGACATAGCCGCCGGGGAACTCGTCAAATTGAGTGTAGTAGATGTCGTGTTTGCCGGAAGCAATCTCATCGTCGACGACCTCTTTAACATTGGTGCGGATCCACTCCTGAAAGGCAGCAACCGCAACGATTTTGACATTCGGATAAACGGCGCGAACGGTATCCAGGAAATTGCCGTATGTTTTTCGGAAGGATGCCGATTTTTCATCGGAGATTTTTCCAATATTATCTTTCAATCCGGAATGATCGTTCAAGCCGAGACAGACCACGACCACGTCGGGAACCCATCGCTTGAAATCCCATTTGGGTTCGCTCGTTTCCATCAACGTCCGGTCGAATCTTTTGGGAATGGTTTCATTGATGTTCCCCTGCCAATCGCAGTACATTCCGGCCCCCGAGCGGCATGTCGTCGTGTATTGCGCGTTGAAATGCTTGGCGATGAGGGGTGCAAAGCCTTTATCGATGTTGGTGACGGCAAACCGCGCTTCCCACGCCAACTGCTGCTCCGTCGCCTCGTCGCTTTCCGCCGCCGTGAACGAGTCTCCGATGAATTCAATTTTCCGGGACGGCTTTGGTGGAGGGGGAAAAAGCGCTGCGTCGTTGTCAAGAAGAATTCCGCAGAAAGTATATGGTTTTTCGAACGTGATGTTTCGCCTGCTAAGCAGGAACGTGTGGCGCGTATTTTGAAGGCTGTCCGCAAGAACGTAGTCCGTTTCGGCCGGGTTCGTCCCGTGGAAAACGCTGTGGAGTTTGCCGTCGATATAAACGTTGAAATAATCGGTTCCGTCGGCTAAGCGTATCCCGATTGTTGTCCCGGAAAACTCTGCGGCCAGATAGACGCCAGGCCAGGAATATCGAGGGTGAAGCGAGTCCGCCATATCCCATCGGCCGAAGTATTGGATATTCAGATTATTTGGAGGAATCAATTTAGCCGCCTGGGCTGCACCGGCCGGGCTTAATAACTGAAATATGATGATCATAAGAAGTAAATAATTTTGTTTCATAAATACCCTTTATTCTTTATTATTCACCGTTCGGTGGTGGACTACTTTGGATAATTGACCCTTCGACGCGTCCCGATAAAAACATCGGGACTTGCTCAGGGTGAACAGACCTTGCTCATCCTGAGTAAGTGAGCGGAGCGAACGCATCGAAGGACGACTTAGCTGCTTTCCAAATCAGAATAGCTCACTACCCATCGTTCCAACATAGTGCGTAGCATTGAGAATATCCTTAGATTTAAAATTAAATACAAATGACCTGCGTAGTTTGGCTTCCCCCAATGTTGACAGGGGAGAGCGGGAAGGATTGCCGGTGTGGGAGAAGATTCGATGATGAGAAGAATGACTCCTATTATTATCCAAAAAGAAGGCGGTGAAAAACTGTGAGAAAAATGCGCTTGAAAAAGATCGGGGCCGCGTGTAGCTGCGTGCTTCTTCTATCTCTTTTGATTTCCTTTTGTGCACCGGGCAGAACGCAAGCCGGAAATCTCCCTGATGACATAAAAAAGGATAGGGATTCTATTACCGTCGAATTGCAACGTGTTCTCGACGACGAATTTAGACTTTGGTATCCCCTTTCGATCGATACGACCTACGGAGGTTACTTCAGCGACATAGACTATAAATGGGAACTTGACGGGATACAAAATAAAATGATTGTTACTCAAGCCCGCCATGTCTGGTCGGCGTCTAATGCTGCGATGTTCTACCAAAAGGATAATAGACTTCGCACAGTGGCGGCCCACGGGGTTGAATTCCTCAAAAACAAAATGTGGGATCAGGAATTTGGAGGGTTCTACGATTTAGTCAATCGAAAAGGAGAACCCCTCAAAGAGAACGGTCAAATTGTAAAACGGGCTTATGGAAATGCCTTTGCCATCTACGGATTAGCTGCATACTATCGAGCTTCGGGTGATACCGTTGCATTAGGGTTGGCTCAAGAGACGTTTCGTTGGCTTGATAAGCATAGCCATGATCCGCAGTATGGCGGCTATTTTCAGTTTATGTCAAGGGATGGAACTCCGTTTACAGAAGGCTACATGGGTGTTCCTCCGAAAGATCAAAACTCCATGATCCATATCCTTGAATGCTTTACAGAGCTGTACAAAGTTTGGCCGGACCAGGTTTTACATGAGCGGCTTCATTCGCTCTTGCTGCTGATAAGAGATACTGTTACGACGAGCAAAGGAAATTTAGTATTGTTTCTTAAGCGTGATTGGACTCCGATCTCTTACAAAGACTCCAGTTCTGCCCTGAGAAAGAAAAATTATGAACTCGACCATGTTTCTTTCGGCCACGATATCGAAACTGCCTATCTCATGTTAGAAGCGTCAGAAACTTTAGGGATTAAGAACGACACAACGACGCTGCGAGTAGCAAAAAACATGGTTGACCATGTTTTGTTGAACGGTTGGGACAAAGACCATGGCGGGATTTATGACGGAGGATATTATTTTGACGGAAGCGACCGGGCGACGATCATCAGAGATACAAAAGAATGGTGGGCTCAGGTAGAAGCTCTTAACTCCTGTCTTATGATGTCGCAATTATTTCCCAATGATGAAATGCACTATTATGACAGATTCTGCCAGCAATGGGATTTTTGCAAAAAATATCTTATCGATCAAGAGCATGGTGGATGGAATTGGGGAGGTACCGACATCGTACCGCAGGATGCCTTTGCCCCCAAGGGGTCGATATGGAAATGCAACTACCACACGTCGCGTGCGGTCATAAACTGCATCAACAGACTCAAAAGTGAAACACTGATCTATAATCAAAAGCATTATGACCCGGTGAACAAAAATGCTACGCCCGAGGCAAAGAAACTGCTGGAATATTTATACTCTAACAAGGGGAAGAATATTATTGCCGGCCACCATAATGCTGTCGGAAGAGCGGATGTTTTCCCGAATCGTGTGAAGGAACTTACAGGAAAGACGCCGGAAATTTGGGGGTGCGACTTCATCAATTACTACAGACCGGGAAACGCGGATTCGCTTGTTCAGGAAGCGTATCAGAAATATAAAGATGGCTACATCGTAACGCTCATGTGGCATGTCGGCAGGCCGCAGGATGATCCTCCCTTCAAATGGAAGGAAAGCGTCCAGGGGAAGATGACCGATGAAGAATGGAATGAATTAACGACACCGGGGACAGTGCTGAACTCTCGCTGGCTGGCCCGGGTGGATACGATCGCAAAATATCTGAATGACCTGCAAACTCTCGGTGTCCCCGTTTTGTGGAGACCGTACCATGAATCGAACGGGGTATGGTTCTGGTGGGGCAATAAACGAGGAGAGAATGGATTTGCCAAACTGTACCGGATGATGTACGACAGGTTTGTCAATTACCACAAACTCAATAACCTCATCTGGGTTTGGAATACCAACGCCCCGCGGCAATTAATCAATGATGAGGCATATGTTTACGAAGATTACTTCCCGGGTTTAGACTATGTTGATGTTCTGGCAACGGATGTTTATCACCACGATTATCGCCAGAGCCACCATGATGACTTGGTGAGGTTGAGCCATGGGAAAATAATTGCACTAGGCGAAGTGGGAGAAGTGCCGACGCCTGAAATTCTCGACCATCAACCGATGTGGTCATGGTTCATGATCTGGGCAAATTTTGTCAACATGCGCAATACACCTGAGCAAATAAGAGATCTGTATAATTATCCAAGGACTATCGCTCACAAAGATTTCGAAAAAAGCAAATAGGGGCTTCTGAATAATTCAAAAAGTGCGGCTTAGCGCGAAACAATTTTTAAGATGTTCCAAATAATAACCGCCCCAACTTTTTAATAAGCATCGTTATGCATACATACCGTGCACTTATCTGGATGGGATTCAGTCTAATAATTCTGTCGGCTTCGTTGTATTCTCGTGATGGCTCGCGGCTTGATTCAGGCTGGCGATTTAAGCTGGGAGAAATCGCCGGCGCCGCGCAGCCGCAATTTGACGACCACGATTGGGAACCGGTTGTCCTTCCCCACAACTGGGGTTGGCAAGAAGCTCAACAAGGAGAAGACTACTATCGCGGTCCCGGCTGGTACCGCTGCGTTCTTGACCATGTGTCGCCAAAGCCGGGAAAGCGTTACTTTCTTCGTTTCGAAGCCGCAGGGTCGGTGGCCGACGTCTACTGTAATGGCATACTACTCGGCGAGCATCGCGGCGCGTTCGGTGCATTCTGCTATGAGATCACCAAACAGGTATCGGCAACCGGACCGAATATTATTGCCGTGCGGGCAAGCAACGCACCGGAACCGGATGTAGCACCTCTCAGCGGCGACTTCAATGTGTTTGGAGGATTGTATCGACCGGTGCACTTTATTGAGACGGACGAAATCTGTTTCGCCCTCACGGATCACGCCTCGCCGGGTGTTGCATGGTTTCAAACGAGTGTTACCGAGGACCAAGCCGTGCTCGACGTGAACGTCGAAATTTCAAACAGTTCGAACCACAACGAAGATATTACTCTTGCGGCCGATGTGTTCGATGCTGTCGGCAATCGTGTTGCGGCTGTTGAGCAGCCGATCGCGGTTGTTCCGAACGTCTCTGCGCCGTTTGCAATGCGCGTCATCATGCCTCGGCCCCATTTATGGAACGGGCGTAAAGATCCCTATCTCTATAAAGCGGTTGTGGAAATGCGCTCAAAAGATGGCATCGTCCATGATGAGGTGGAGCAGCCACTTGGCCTTCGTTTCTATCGCGTCGACCCCGAGAAAGGATTCTTCCTGAACGGAATGCCGTATCATTTGCATGGTGTCAACCGCCACCAGGATCGTCTGAACAAAGGCTGGGCAATTTCCGAAGCCGACATGCAGGAAGACATGTCTCTGCTGAAGGAAATCGGCTGCACTGTTATCCGCTGCGCACATTATGAGCACAGTGATTATTTCTACAGTCTGTGTGATTCTGCCGGCATCCTTGTCTGGGCAGAAATTCCGCAGGTGAACGAGATCGGCATAATTCCACAATTTGCAGAGACGTCGCGCAGCCAGTTGCTCGACCTGATCCGGCAAAACATCAATCATCCGTCCATATTTGCATGGAGTTTGTTCAACGAGCTTTGGCCCGGGAAGCCCGACCCGCACCGTGAGCTGCAGGATTTAAAAATCGTCGCAAACGGTGAGGACCCGACCCGGCCGACGATTGCAGCGACAGCCACGGAACAATTGCCGCAAATGAATAAAATTCCCGATTTGCTGGGGTGGAATATTTATCCAGGATGGTCACTCAGGCTGGGGGCCGAGTGAATCGTTTGGTGCCATACTCGACCGGGGGCGCTCCATGAGCAAGTATGGTGGATTCTGCGTGAGCGAATACGGGGCCGGCGCAAATGTAGAACAGCACGAAGAGAATCCTAAACAGCCGAAAACCGATGGTCAATGGCATCCTGAAGAGTACCAAGCCCTTGTGCATGAAGCGGCATGGTCGGCGATGAAAGCGAGGCCGTTTGTCTGGGGAACGTTCGCATGGAACATGTTTGACTTCACGAGTAATTCGCGGCACGAAGGAGGTATCCGGGGCGCAACACTAAAGGGCTCGTAACGTACGACCGCAAGATTCGAAAAGACGCGTTCTTCTTCTACAAAGCGAATTGGTCCGACGAACCGACGCTCTATATTACAAGCCGGCGATTTACCGAACGGATCGATGCAACAACTGATGTAAAAGTGTATTCGAATGCAAAACAAGTGGAGTTACTCGTCAACGGCGTTTCGCAAGGCGATCGGAGAGACAGCGCGAATTGCATTTTCATCTGGAAGGACTTACGATTGCAACCTGGTGAGAATCGTATCAAAGCTCGCGCACATCACGATGGGCGTGTTTTGAGCGACAATTGTGTATGGGCGCTCAAACCTGCAGATGGGAAGTAAGAACTAAGTGTAAGACGGATTATTCGCACTGAAATAGGAAAGTTCGGCGTTCTCGATTATAATTGACTGTGAAAAATTCTACGGAGGTGAATATGTGTTGTTTTCGGATAAAACTTTTGCTTATTGCAATGTTGTGTCTCGTCTTCTTGAATGGATATGCGCAAGGCTCAAAGGACCATGTTCGACACTATGAAATGCGGGGCACGGAAATCAGGGAGATACATTCCACGATTACGAATGAGGATTATGAACTTCTGATCAACTTGCCGTATAGTTACGGGAAGGATACGACGAAACACTATCCCGTCGTTTATTTTTGCGACGGCTTTTATGATTTTCCGTTGCTCTGCACGATCTACGGCGACCAGATTTTTGATAAGACAATCAACGAATGTTTCCTTGTCGGTTTCTCCTATAAAGGTGAAAACCTCGACTACGGGAAACTGCGAACGTATGATTATACTCCCACCGAAGTGCCGCAAGGCTACCCGACCGGCGGCGCTCCTGCTTTTTTGAAAGTAGTCGAGCAAGAATTCATTCCGTTCGTGGAGAAGAATTACCGTGTTGATTCCAGTTTTCGTGCATTGGGTGGAAGTTCATTAGGAGGACTTTTTGTACTCTATACCATGTTTACGAAAACAAGCTTGTTCACCTCATACATTTGCATAAGTCCGGCTGCGTTATGGGATCGGGGCTGGCTTTTAAACATTGAAGAAGAATTCCATCAAAGGCATCCTGACCTGCCGGTATCGTTGTATATGACCGGTGCCGAGAAAGAATTTTCAGACAACCCGTCGTTTATTGAAGGGATAAAATTTTTTGGTCAAATTCTCCGAAAACGGGGCTATAAGAATTTCAGGTATGAATTCCGAGTTCTTGACGATTCGTACCATGCAAGTTCCAAGCCGGAGGGGTATACACGCGGCATGCAATTCATTTTCGCGCCGTTGCTGCACAACTAAATGACGGGATTCTATCACAAATAGGCTAGCGGTGATTCATGATAAAACTAATTCTGCTTATCGTTATTTCCTCGTTGCTCTTAGGCTTTCATCCCAGTGCATCGGGTCAATCGAAAGAGCCGAGCTCCGCTCTTCGGATAAATGACGAAGGGTATTACGAAACTCAGGGGCTCAACGTTATGATGTTCGATGATTTTTATCCGGAAGGTCATCAGGGCGGTTTGACGATTGTCCAGTGCGGCAGGCGGGTGGCGGCGAACGGAGATGTTCGGCTTGAACCCGGCCCGGGACAGTGGTCGCCTGTTCCAAAAGTCGGACAACGGCATATCGATAAAGAAAAGGGAGTGATTACCGTTGATCTTTCGTACCCGGATTCAAGCCTGGACCGCAAAGGATATAACCCCATAAATTATCCCGACCTGATATTCAAGTATACGATCAAAACGGAAGCAGTAGGAAACAGCATAAAGCTTACCGTCAATCTTGAGAAGCCTTTACCCGCGGCGTGGGCAAACAGAGTTGGGTTCAATCTGGAATTGTTTCCGGGCCAGCTGTTTGGAGAACACTATTTCATGGACGACAGGTCGGGCATATTCCCGCGCCAGGCGAACGGCCCGATGAAAAAAGACGAGGACGGAAATTTCCAGATCACTCCAATGGCTGTAGGGAAAAAATTGATTGTGGCCCCCGGCAATCAGGAAAAAGAATTTACGATTACAACCAACACGAGCGATCTGCAGCTTATCGACGGAAGAGGCCTGTATAACAACGGGTGGTTTGTGGTACGCACGACCATTCCACTTGGTGGAGTCAATAATGCAGTCGAATGGATTATCAGCCCGAAGGTAAATTCCGGATGGCGATACAAGCCGGTGATTCAGGTTTCACAAATCGGCTACCATCCGAAACAAACAAAATTTGCCGTCATCGAACTGGATAAGCTCACCACCGCTTATGAACCGATCCGGCTTATAAAAATAGGAGCGGATTCCGAAACAGTTGTGAAAGCGGACACGGCTCCTGTGCCATGGGGAAAATTTTTGCGTTACCAATATTTACGTTTTGACTTTGGAAGTGTAACAGAAGAGGGATTGTACAAAGTAAAATACGGAACGATTACATCAAACGAGTTTGAAATCAAGAACGATGTATTTGCCAGGAATGTATGGCAGCCGACGCTCGAATATTTTCTGCCGGTACAAATGTGCCATATGACGGTGAAGGATAGATACAAAGTATGGCACGGTCTCTGCCATATGGACGATGCAGTTATGGCGGAGGTCAACGAGGATCATTTCGACGGATATTCCCAGGGACCCTCGACCCTTACAAAATTCAAACCGGGTGAGCATGTGCCCGGTCTGAATATCGGCGGATGGCATGACGCCGGCGATTACGACCTGAGGGTGGAATCGCAGGCTGAAACAGTGTACAAGCTCGCGATCGCATATGAATTCTTCAAAAATGATTATGATGAAACGTCGATCGACCAGGCGACGAGAGTCGCTGAAATTCATAAACCCGACGGGAAACCGGATATCCTGCAGCAAGTAGAACACGGTGTTTTATCCATTGTGGGGGGCTATGAGTCAATGGGAAGATTATACCGCGGCATCCAGGAAGCAACGCTTGAACAGTATGTGCACCTCGGCGACGCAGCAACAATTACCGACAATCTTGTCTACAAAGAGAATGAGAAAGATCCTGTCTTGGGCCGGCCGCTCCCGAAAGATGACCGGTGGGTTTTCACTGAGGAGAATCCAAGAAGGGAATTGTATGTCGCACAAAGATTAGCCGCAGCCAGCAGAGTGCTGAAGAATTACAATCCTGAATTATCCGGGAAATGTCTGAGAATAGCGGAAGAACTCTACACAAAAAACGCTTCGGCGAAACCCTTGCAGAAAATAAATACCGTTGCGGAGCTGTATCTTTCAACATCGAAAAAAGAATATGAGAAAATATTGTTGGAGAGCGGGGATCTTATAGGCAATAATATCGTAAATTGTGCTGAAGTCGCCGGCAGGATTGTCGAAAAATTGCACGACACCGCGTTTACAGCGAAAATTGAACAGGGGGTCAAGCAGGCTTTTCAGAAGATTGCCGAACAGCAAAAGCAAAATCCATATGGCGTACCATACAAACCATACATCTGGGGTGCAGGCTGGGATATCCAATCCCTTGCAGTAAAAGAGCTGTTTCTTCACATCGGCTTTCCGAAAATATTTTCGTCGGAATATGCTTTTAATGCGATGAATTTCATTCTCGGATGCCATCCCGGCGAAAACACCGAATCGTTCGTTTCTGGTGTGGGAGTAAAATCGCTGACCGTCGCATACGGAGCTAACCGGGATGATTGGTCGTACATTCCGGGGGGCGTAGGAAGCGGCACCGCGCTGATTCGACCCGACCTTCCCGAGCTGAAAGTCTGGCCGTATTTCTGGCAGCAAACCGAGTACGTGATGGGGGGAGGGGCAACGGATTTCATGCTTTTGGCGATGGCGGCAGATAAGCTTTTAAACGAAACAACTCATTGATCATCATCCCCGTAGAGGCCGGGAGCGGCGACATCCACATACAGTGCTTCATTCTTGCACTGGGCATCTCGTATATAGAGGTTATCTCAAAAATATTTTACTCCTCACTCTTCGACGCGTCCCGATAAAAGGCATCGGGACTTGCTCAGGGTGAGCAGTCCTTGTTCATCCTGAGTAAGCGAATCCCGCCAAAGCGGGATGAGCTCATCGAAGGATGAACTATCGTCTTTCTGATATAACTTCCAAATATTCAATCATCATCGCACCACTAACATCGACAATTAATTCAAGGAGAATCACATGGAAGAAACAATGCAGAAATTGCCGCTGAGAGAAAAAATCGGCTACGGCTTTGGTGATTTTGCATCGGTATTATTCTGGCAGAGCATTACGATGAACATGATGTTCTTCTATACCGACGTGTTCAAAATTGCTGCGACGACCAAGGCCGCGGTTGTCGCCGGGACCATGATCATGGTCTCGCGCCTCTTCGATGCAGTGATCGATCCGGTTATCGGCATGACAGCCGACCGGACTGAAACCCGATGGGGAAAATTCAGACCGTATTTGATATGGATGGCTCTCCCGCTCGCCGTCACTGCAACGCTGACATTCACGACGCCGAACTTTGGCGAATCCGGAAAGCTTGTGTACGCGTATATCACGCTCTTTCTTTTTATGGCGTGTTATGCCGGCATCAATATTCCGTACTCTTCGCTTCTTGGAGTATTGACCCCCGACGCAACGCAGAGAACGAGCGCATCATCCTTCAAATTCACCTTTGCCTACATCAGCGGAATGACAGTCTCTGCAACGTCGCTGCTTCTGGCAAAACATTTCGGCAACGGAGTGGATACCCGGGATCCCGGCGGGTGGACAAAGACGATCATGATTTACGGCGCTGTTGCGATCGTTTTCTTCATCTTGACGTTCTTATTTACAAAAGAACGAGTGCGCCCTCCCAAAGCTCAGAAGACACCCATCAAAACAGATCTCAAAGACCTTGTGACGAATGGGCCGTGGATCGTCCTTCTCTTTGCAACAATCACCATGATTATGTTTGTCGCTTCCAGAATCGGTGTAACGAACTATTATTTCAAATACTACATTACGAACTACTCGGACGTAACACACAACACCATCAACTACACTTTCCTTTGGTGGAATTTCAACTGGGGTTTTGAAGAAGTGACGACCGTTTTCAACACGCTCGGTCAGGGATGCTCGATTCTCGGTGCGCTTCTCGTTCCCCTCTTGACGAAGAGGATAGGAAAAAAATTCGGATTCCTCACGCTGTTTGTAATCGCGATGCTCAGTACCGCCGCCTTTTATTTCTTAACGCCCGAGCACCTTACATTGATCTTCCTGCTCCAAATCATCGGTTCATTGACAGGCGGCCCATTGTCGGTGGTCATTTGGGCGATGTATGCGGACACCGCTGATTATTCCGAGTGGAAGAAAGGCCGGAGAGCGACAGGCCTTGTTTTCTCTGCATCGGCGACGTGCCAGAAAGTTGGATGGGCGGTCGGCGCGTTGTTCACCGGCGCGCTTCTTTCCGGATACGGTTTCATGGCTGATAAGCCGCAATCCGCGGAAGTCAACCATCTTCTGGTTTCACTCATGAGCATTATTCCCGCAGCGTTCGGCATTCTTTCCATCATCCTGATTCTCTTCTATAAACTCGACGAGAAAACAATGATGAATATCGCGAAGGACCTTATTGAAAGAAGAAAAGCGAGCGGTAACGAACCACTGGCGGTGTAGTTATCCACAAAGTTCACGAAGGGCACGAAGAACCCATATATACATCTTCGTGTCTCTTCGTGTGCTTCGTGGATTTCAAAATGACATTTACATAACCAATTCAATTTCTTACGAACACCATAGGATCTCACCATGAAAAAAACAATTGTGGGCAAAGCATTGCCGAATATGCCATGGCAGGACAAACCAAAAGGATATACCGATGTCGTCTGGAGATACGACAAAAATCCTGTCATCGACAGAAAACCGATCAAAGATTCGAGCCGCGTTTTCAACAGCGCCATTATTCCCTACAAAGGCGAGTTCATCGGCGTCTTCCGGGCGGACCACTACAACGGGTACCCGAATTTGCATCTCGGGCACAGCAAAGACGGTTTCCATTGGGACGTCAAGGACGATATCATAAAGTTCCAGAATGAGGACGGCACCCCGGCAAAGCCAATCCTGTACGGATACGATCCGCGGCTGTTGGAAATAGATGGAACGTACTATATTATCTGGTGCAACTATTCCAGCGGTCCGACTGTCGGCATTGCCAAGACAAAAGATTTCAAAACATTTGTTCAGCTCGAGAACGCATTTCTCCCCTTCAACCGCAACGGTGTTCTCTTCCCGAGGAAGATCAACGGCAACTACGTGATGCTCAACCGACCGAGCGACAACGGGCACACGCCGTTCGGCGACATCTATCTGAGCCAGAGCCCCGACCTCACGTATTGGGGAAAGCATCGCCTTGTGATGAAGACTACTCATTATTGGTGGAAGAATACCAAGCTCGGTGCCGGCGCTGTTCCTATCGAGACAACGGAAGGCTGGCTGCTGATTTATCACGGCGTCTGCACAACGTGCAGCGGGTTTATCTACAGCATCGGTGCCGCGCTTCTGGATATCGACGATCCCTCAAAGATCATTTCCGACTGCGCGAATTATATTCTGACGCCGGAAACACCGTATGAGACGGTAGGGTTTGTTGCAAACGTCTGCTTCCCGTGCGCTACGCTTCAGGATGCGGATACCGGAAGAATGGCGATCTTCTATGGTGCTGCGGACACATACTGCGCCCTTGCCTTCACGCAAGTGGATGAACTCATCGCATTCATCAAAGCTCATCCGAGTAAACCGATCCAGTAACTAATGCTACGCACAAGCTAAGAACGCTCATGCTGAGCAATCCCGTTCCGCTGTTACGGAACGGGAGCGTCGAAGCATATCATAATCTAATATAGTTACCTGTCTACCATCAATCAGTAGGATGAATTTTTCCCGAGGACTTTTCAATGCAATTCGGATATTTCGACGATCTCAACAAGGAGTATGTTGTAGAGCGGCCCGATACTCCCCGTTCGTGGAGCAACTATTTGGGCTCCACAGAATATGGGGCTATCATCACCAACAATGCAGGCGGGTACAGCTTCTATAAGTCCGCCGCACAGGGCCGTTTCACACGGCTGCGCTTCAACATTATTCCCATGGATCAACCAGGACGCTATGTCTACATTCACGACAAACAGAGCAAAGACTTTTGGTCGACTTCGTGGCAGCCGGTTGGAAAGCCGCTGACGGAATACAAATCGGAGTGCCGTCATGGGACGGCATACACAAAGATCGCTTCCGACTATTCATCGATCAAGACCGAGACTCTCTTTTTTGTTCCGCTCGGACGGCTTTATGAATGCTGGCTCCTCAAAGTAACCAACAACGACAAGAAGAAAAGAGAGCTGAGCTTGTTTACGTACGTCGAGTACGCGAACAATTGGAACTTGTTTCAGGATATGATCAACCTTCAGTATTCCCAGTTCATCTCCAAGATGGATGTCGTCGGCAACATTATCGACCATGGGACAAATGTCTACATGCCCGAGCGTCCCGACCATTTTGAAGACGACGGCCAGGCGCGCCACACTTTTCTCGCCATGACCGGAGCGGACATCAAAGGGTTCGATACAGATAGGGAAGTTTTTCTCGGTCCGTACCGGACGTACGCGAACCCGATCGTGGTCGAAGAAGGGCGCTGCAGGAATTCAAAATCCGTCGGCGACAACGGATGCGGGACATTGCAAGTCGACGTCGAACTGCAGCCGGGCGAATCGAAGGAATTGGTCATTCTCATGGGCATCGGCAAGGCCGGCGTTGAAGGGAAAAAAGCCGTGCAGGAATTGGGCGCTCCCGAAAAAGTGAGAGAAGAATTCAAGATGCTGAAGGAGTACCTGGCACTCCAGATTGCGTGGAATGACCGCCGAGACTCCCGACCGGGAATTCAACAGCATGCTGAATATGTGGAACCCGTACAATTGTCTCATCACGTACGCGTGGTCCCGTGCCGCAAGTCTCGTGTACACAGGAGAACGGGATGGGCTTGGGTATCGTGATACCGTTCAGGACATGCTAGGAGTTCTTCACACCATCCCCGACGAAGTGAAGGAACGTCTCGAGCTCATGATCACCGGCCAGGCTTCTACCGGCGGGGCAATGCCCGTCGTAAAGCCGTTTGCACACAAGCCGGGGAGCGAAAAGCTCCCCGCAGAAAAGGAGTACCGCTCCGATGATTGCATGTGGCTTTTCAATACGATCCCTGCTTACATAAAGGAAACCGGCGACGTAACGTTCTTTGATAAAGTAATCCCGTATGCCGATAAAGGCGAAGATACGGTGGTAGGTCATTTGCGGCGTGCCATACAATTCAATCTCGACCGCTCGGGGCCGCATGGATTTCCCTGCGGCCTTTCAGCGGACTGGAATGATTGTTTACAGCTTGGGCACGACGGCGAGACAATTTTTGTCGCGTTTCAATTGCGGTATGCTCTCCGGGAATACATCGAGATCTGCACTATGCTCAACAAGGGCGAAGAAGTCCGCTGGGCGAAAAATCATCTCGCAAAGCTGGACGAGAACCTCGACAAATACGCCTGGGATGGTGATTGGTATCTTCGCGCATTCAGGGCGGACGGTCTGAAGTTCGGTTCGAAAGAAAATGATGAAGCCTCGATATTTCTTGAGCCGCAGCCATGGGCCGTCTACAGCGGCCATCTATCTGAAAAGCGGGGGACAATGCTGATGGATGTTGTGAACAAGCGCCTTTCGACGGAGTACGGACTCATGATCTGCGATCCGCCGGTCGAGAAAACCGACCCGAAGGTGATCAAAGCGGTGTTGTTTAATAAGGGCATGAAAGAGAACGGCTCGATCTTTTGCCACACGCAGGGCTGGGCGATCATCGCAGAAACAATGCTCGGAAGAGGGAACCAGGCGTATGAGTATTATCGGAAGTTCATGCCCTCGGCATATAATACGAAGGCTGAAGTTCGGCAGATCGAACCGTACGTCTATTGCCAATTCACCAACAGCAAGTACAGTCCGCGGTATGGCGCGTCGAGGCTTCCCTGGCTGAGCGGCAGCGCTTCGTGGGCGTATTACACTGCTACCCAATACATCCTCGGAATCCAGCCCGACTACCGGGGTTTGAAGATCGACCCGTGCTTCCCTTCGGATTGGAAAGAAGTCAGGATCTCACGAAAATTCAGGAAGAAAGATTTCGCCATCGTTATCAGGAATAAGGATAGCAATCAAAAAGGCGTGAAGAAAATTACGATCAATGGCGAAGAGATCAAGGGGAACCTCATTCCATTCGAGATGATGAGAGAGAAAAACGAAGTGGTGGTTGTTATGTAACGTGGATATGGCGGCAGAAATGCCCCGATGATTGCCCTTCGACGCGTGGCGCGATAACACCGCGCCACTTGCTCAGGGTGAACAACTTTCTTCATTTTAAGCTTAAGAAAAGCACGCTCATCCTGAGTAAGTGATCCCGCTCGAAGAGCGGGAGAACGCATCGAAGGATGACTCAACTTTTTTTGAAATAGCTTCTGGTCAGATTTTCCCTTGTATACCTCGGCGCACCGCTTCCCAAAGACTTGTATTGTTGTACTTCTTTAATAGGATATGAAATTATGGAACGGCGAAATTTTCTTCTCAGCCTCCCTGCCGCAGCATTGACCTTGAGTTATTCTACATCTCTCGCGCAGAACGACGCTAACCATTCCCCATTGCCCTCCGGAAATGACCCGATTGTAGAAAAAGTCAAACTCGCAATGCTCTCTCTTCAGCGAGCGACGTGGGAACAAGGAGTTGCAATGCAGGCAATGCTGGAGATGGGAGAGGATCAACTCGTGATACTAATGGCCAAAGACGCTGTTCTTCGTCAGTCGCAGGACGGACGGCTTGCAATGCTGGGAGAGGAATTTGCGTTGAGCGATGCATGCTGTCCGGGCGAAGCCGTGTTGTGGGCCGCAAAAAAAACCGGAGACCAAACTCTCATGAATGGTTTCGACAAATTGGTAGATTATATTTTGAACAAGGCTCCCCGAACGAAGGACGGCATCATTTATCATTTCACGAACATACCTCAGGTCTGGAGCGATATTATGTATATGCTCCCTCCGTTCCTTGCGGCGGCCGGTAAATATGACGAAGCGATTAAACAAATAGACGGGGCGAGAGGCTTTCTCTGGAACCCTGATAAGAAACTCTTATCGCACATGTGGGATTGTGAGAAGCAGGCTTTTGTACGAAAGGACTGCTGGGGTGTTGGCAACGGATGGTCGGCAGCGGGTATCACCAGAGTTATCCGCGCTCTCCCCGATTCCATGCAGGCCGAGAAGAAAAAACTGATCGGGTATGTGAAAGACATCATCGACGGATGCCTGGCGCACATGCGGGAAGACGGACTTTTTCATAATATCGTTGACGACCCACATTCATTTGTCGAGACGAACCTCGCGCAAATGATGGCATATTCTATCTATCGCGGAATACGAGGAGGATGGATAGATAAAAGTTATAGACAAAAAGCTGACACAATGCGGCTCGCGGCGCATTCAAAGGTCGATGATCTTGGGATGGTGCAAGGAGTCTGCGGATCTCCGGAATTCGACCACCCTGGAACTGCTACCGAAGGGCAGGCGTTTTTTATTATGATGGAAGTGGCGTATAACGAACTTAACCATAGCAATAACTCGAAGAAGTAAGAGATAAGAAGGAAGAAATGGGCCGGATGAGATTATTGAGGATTTTTGTCAAGCGGCGTATTTCAAAGAATGAAGATGTTGTTAGCACACAAAACGAGGATTTTGCGTTTTAATGATTCATTGATTTTTTTTGCATCACGGCCTTTGCAAACCACTTTTCTTTGGATTGTGTATACCTAGATTATGTTTTCAAGTTCATCATGAGAAATTATTTACGAGCCCTTAGACTTTGCTTCATTTATTCTTCTTCTTTGCCTTTCGCACTGTCGGCTTAAGCTTACGGGATTTGGAAGGCTTCGTCGAATCATGGCGCGATGTCCCCTTTGACCCCTTTATGACCCCTTTGGTTTTTGGCCTTTTTGAATGTCCCATAAGTGTCCCATTTCCTAGTGTCTTTTTCGATGGCCCCTTTGGCCCCTTTATGGCCCCTTTAGAAATCCCGCTGCTCTTTTCCAACAGTTTTGATGATGACCCCTTTGGCACCTTTGTGGCCCCTCCATTCAAACTGTAAAATGTTCCTTTCCCTGTACGTCCGGTTCTTTTAAGAACTCGCTGCTTCACTAAATAGTCGAGATCCCGATGCGCTGTTCTTTTTGCAACGCCAAACAATTCCTGGTATTCTGTGTTAGAAACTCGATTTTTCGTTCTAAGAGATGCAATAAGATTTCTTTGTCGATCATTCATGTGGAATGAATCGAGAACTTTATTTGTCAGCCAGTCGCGCCAGAGTGTTACAACAAACTGGCTACCCACTTGTTTGAAATCGGGTTCCGGCAATTCTGCTTTTGTGCAGAGAGCAATCATATCCAGCGTACCAGTGCCTGCCTTCTCGATATAATGTGTCAGAAACAGGGGCTCTGCCAGATGGAGATTTCTAGGAATGGAAGAATGAGCCGAGCGAAGAGACTCAGGGACTAATCCGGCCGGCAATGAACCGGGATTCCATATCTCAACACGATCTGCAAAGACCATTACCTGTACAGCGGCATTGGGAGTATAGTCGCGGTGGGCGACAGCATTCACGATCGCTTCACGAATTGCCATATACGGAATTTCGTACTCCACAACGCTTGCCGGGGAATTCGTTTGGGGCGTGACAGAGCGATTGAGCTTCGAAAGAACGAAATCGACTGCTGCGTCAACCTGATCAAACACGGTTCCATTATAAATCTGATACGACGGAATTGGTTTTGCAATCGTTGTGCCATGAAAATGCAGGCATTTGGTTTCTGCTTGAATAAAAAACTTATGCGACTGCTTTGCAAACAGTAGCAACGCACTGTTCCTCAAATGGCCGTCATGAATGAGATCGAGATGGCGAAGTGCATCCGCCGGCGGAGTGTTTTCTGAAAGAGCATAATTACGTTCTTCGCGCGCTTTCTTTAAAAACCAAGAGATCTTTTCGGGGGCGATATCGTCCATGACCGCCTCCGTGTTCAATGCAGCGTCGAACGGATCGGTGGTGATGATATGGTGTTCTTCCAAATAATTTACCAGCCCGGCATAGATTGATTCAATCAGCTTTGTAATATTCGAAAACTCATTGCGAACGACTTCATTTTGCGCTTTGAGTATCAAGGCATTCATACGCGAGTCCCGCGCGGAAGCATCTATTTCTTTTATTAGGACTATACGATGCTTTGCATGTTCGCGTGCACAAAGATATTCTTGTTCTACCGGAGAAAATCCGTCGTCATTCGGTTTCCCGTATTTGCTTCCGAACAATCCGACATAGATATCGCTTTTCTGAACCATGTCGAGGTAAACCTCATCAGGTCTCCGATCTTTGGGGGGCAAATCCTCGAACAAAAAAACAGTAAAGTGTTTGTTCAACAGCGGATCGCCATGGACATAATCTCTTATTTCATAGCGCTCTTGCTGGAGTTCTTTTTGAACACTTGAGACAAAAATAAGTCGTCGCGGCATGCCCGTTATTCTTCTCCCCGTAAGATTCTCGTTAACGATCCCTTTGGCACTGTCATTGGTCGTCCAGTCGGTTGCAGCCAAATCCACGTTATGGACGCGTTGTTCGGTCGTGTCCAAATATAACATAATTTTGGACACATAGAAATTAAAATGGGCACCGCGTGAATACGATATATCGAACGAACAACCCCCATATATTGTTAAGAATAAAGTGGTTTTCATGTAGGGAATGCCGCCCGCAGCAAGATGTTTCACACAGATGTAATTTGCCAATTCATGGCTTAAAGCAAGCACGTCTCCCGGTCGATGTGGAGGTGAATCCCGCGGTTGAAGGTCGGCGACTGATTAATAATTCACGGTTATTTCACAATGGATGGAGACGTTGCCATGTATTCACCTCTCTTCAAGAGATTCATATACCTTGTACCGATACTCTTTTCTTTTCTCTTTGTTTCTTTACATGCCCAGCCGAAGTCGCGACGGTCGGATATCACGATAAAGCAATTAGGGGTTGTCGGCAACAATACGGTCCGAATAAAACGCGACCCGGTCTCGAAACGGCTTTATATTGTCCAGAACAACGGCCTGATCCAACGAGTCAATTTTGGAGTTGGAGGCTCTGTCACTTTTACGACGGTTTATCAACCATCCATTGATAGCGTGAATGCACCCTTGGGGATCACGTTCGGCCCCGACGGCACAATGTATTTAACGGGAAATGATTCGACCGGAGTTATTGGCACGGCACTCGTTGTTAAAGGAGTTCCGGATTCAGCAGGCAGCGAAAATCGAACATGGAGTGTGATCGCACGGACGGTCGGGTACCGATATGGCAATATTTATAATCATAGAGTGAGTGCTGTAATTCTCAATCCTACCGGAGATTCTCTCTACGTCAATAGCGGTGCCGCCACTGACCACGGCGAAATGCATGACGGGTACCGGGAAGCGGGTCTCACCTCATGTATTTGGAAACTGCCGACGAGCGGGCATGATATTGTACTGCAGGATGACCGGGAGTGGCTCAGGTCGAATGGGTATCTTTTTGCAGAGGGAATCCGCAATACCTTCGACTTTGCGTACGCAGGAAACGGAGACCTGATCGGACCGGAAAATTCCGACGATCGCGACGATCCTGAGGAATTGAATTGGTTACAGGAAGGCCATCACTATGGATTTCCATGGCGTATCGGCGGCGATAACACCCCGCAACAATATACGCCATACAACCCGCATACCGATCCTCTTCTGAGCCAGTATGCGTGGGGAGGCGGCGATCTTTATGCCACCTATAGCGAAGATTCGACCTACCCCGCCAGGCCGGACAGCATAACCTTTACGGAACCGATTCCCAGCATCGGTCCGGACGCCGACAAATTCCGCGATACGACTACCGGGGATGTGAAAGATGCCAGCCAGCTCGGCATTACGGTAACATCATTTACCCCGCACCTTTCAATAGACGGCATCGTCTTCGACCGGGATTCAATTCTCGCAGGAGATTTGAAAGGGGGTGCATTTGTCATCAGCTTTTCGAACAGCTCTCTCATTACGGCAATCGGCGACACGAGTCAAAATCTCATGGAAATCGCTCTGACCAAGTCAGACGGCAATTATACCGCCCGTGTCACAAAGCTGGTCACCGGGTTTAATTCTCCGCTCGGCATTGAGATGGTCGGGGATACTCTCTATGTGGTGGAATCCGGGTTACAGAGCAGCAACAACTCGCCGAAATTGTGGCAGATTATTTTGCCGACCGGCACTGCAACAAATGTGAAAGAAAAACAAAATCTGCCGGTATCGTATTTGCTCGCGCAAAACTATCCGAATCCGTTCAACCCTGCGACGGTAATCAGTTATCAGTTAGCAGTAAACAGTTTTGTGACGGTGAAGGTGTACCGATGAACTCGGGAGGGAAGTTTCCCGCCTGGTGAACGGAGAACAGGCTGCTGGGAGTCACTCGATACGATGGGATGGGGCAAACTTTTCAAGCGGCGTTTACTTCTACGAGTTGAGCGCCGGGAATTTTCATGACGTTAAGAAAATGATGCTTATGAAATAAGGACGATTATTGGAAGGAACAATCTTGACCGCCCGATTCGGAAGTTGAGTCGGGCGTTGATGTTTGCACGCATTAAAAAGTGGTCCCAAGCTTTTCCCGGGTGTTATAATCGGTTGTACCCCGTTTCGGATCAATACTGATGGAACGCATCGGAGACAAATCGTTAAACTTCGGGGAGCGCTGAACGCCAGTACGTCCAGTTATGTCCGCCGTCGCGGGTACGGAATTCGTGCGGGATCTCTTTTTTCCGCATCGCAATGTGGACCAACGAATTTCCTTCGAAAAGAAAATCATCATCCCCGCAATCAATATACCAGCGGACGGATTTTTTCTGATCCTCCGGCATATTATTTACGAGGTAGAGGACGCTGTAGCGCTTATAGTATGCTTCGACAAGGCTGTCTGCAATTGTTGTATCAGCGGGGTTCGGAGAAACCACCGGCAGGTTTTTTCTGGTATCTCCCGGCTGCAAAGGACCGGTTCCCGCACTGAGCGGACAAGCCGACGAGAACATCTCAGGATGGTGCAGTGCATAGAGAAAAGTGCCGTACCCTCCCATAGAAAGGCCAGCAACAGCGCGATACCGTTTTTCACTTTTTATGCGGTACGTCTTCTCAATATACGGAATGAATTCATTGAAGAAGAAATCTTCGTATTGCCACGTTCCTTTGATATCGTTGGTATATCCGCGGCGTCCCGTGTTTGCATCCGGCATAACGATAATCATCGATGTCGCCGACCCATCGTTTATTGCCTTATCGGTGATGTGCAACACTTCTCCAAATTGCACCCAACCGGTTTGGTCATCTCCACCTCCATGCAAAAGATACAACACCGGATAACTTCTCTGAGAAGTCTCATAATCGGGAGGGAGGTATACCGCATACTTACGTTCGCCATTAAGGATCTTGCTTGTTATAGACAGATTGTCGAATACTTTTCCGCTTTGTGCAAAGAGGAGCACCGGAAGAAAAAGGGTGAGATTTGTTAAAAGGATTCGTTTCGCAAGATTGGAAAGGCGATAAATGAATATCAAGATCTGCCTCCGTTGTAATATGATTCAAAGTTGAGGGGTGGATGGTCATAACCCTTACCGCAGTAAGATCATCTTTCTTGTTTCATCCAAATTTCCGGCTCTCAGCCGGTAGAAGTATGTTCCGCTCGAAAATCCAACAGCGTTCCATTGCACCGAATATGTCCCGGCTGGGCGTTCCTCATTTACCAACATAGCAACTTCCCGCCCCAATGGATCATATACATTCAATGCGACCATACTGTTCATTGCTAATTGATAATTGATCGTTGTCGCAGGGTTGAACGGGTTCGGATAATTCGCGTACAGATTGAACGAACGAGGCTGAAGAGAACCATGGTCGCGAACCCCAGTAGTTGTTGCCAGCCGGATTCTGTAAAGACTGTTCCCCGCGGTGATATACAGCGTTTTTCTATCCGCATCCCCCCAGTTGCAGTTTGAGGGGGTTTCCATCGAAATCTTGTCCAAGTAGACCCCGGCGAGTCCGAAACGATCCAGACTCCATTGGGACCGCTGCAATAGATGTTTCCTTTTGGATCTATTTTCATTCCATCAACATATCCCGTGGCAGGAATTTGAAAGAATAACCTCTTATTCGTGATCGAATCGCCCGCCACATCCCAGACGTAAATCTTTGCTTGGGCCGATTCGTTGACGTACAATTTACTTTCATCGAGGGAAAAACATATTCCGTTTGGCTTATCAAGCGTGCTGTCGAGGAGAGTGAGCGCACCCGACGGGCTTATTCTAAAAATGCCTTTGAAACTCAATTCAGCATTTTCGCCCTTCGGAATATTGAAATCCGGATCGGTGAAGTAGATTGAACTGTCCGATTTCACAACGACATCATTCGGGCTGTTGAACTTCTTCCCTTTGTAGGTTGATGCCAGGGGAGTGATGGTGCCATTTGCGTCACGCCGTGAAACGCGGCGCAGTCCCATCTGGGTCAGTATCAGCCTCCCTTGCAGATCGAGCGTCATGCCGTTGGAACTGTCGGATGGATTCAGAAATACGCTCAGGGAACTATCGGCCGGCGAGAACCGGTAAATCTTGTTGCCGGCGATGTCGCTGAACAACAATCCTAGAGTGTCAATCCAAATTGGCCCCTCGGGCTGCAAAATTCCGGTCGCTATTTTTTCAAGTTTTGCGCCGGGGGGAATGAGAGATTGGGCGGCCGCCCCAAATGTCAACAACAGAGGCGTACACCAGAGAAAAAAACGAAGTATGCGGGATGTGTGTGGCAATAGTGTTTATCCAGAAACAAGATGCTAAGAGATGAATGCCTTTTCGTATTGAGCGATCATTTTTTCGATCATATCGTTCGTTTCTTTTTTTATGACCATCCTTGCCGGATCGGCCTCGAACCAATCGATGGTCCGTTTGATTCCCTGCTTGAATGGAATCGTGGCCGTAAATCCGGGGACGAACCGTTTGATCTTCGAATTGTCAAAGATAACGCTCGTCGCTTTGTCGCCGATTAAACTCCCCCGCAAGTGCTGGTCAAATGTTCCGAGAAAGTCGGAAGCCATGTGCACGATATGTGCTTCATGTCCGACGGCTTCGGCAATCGCCTGATAGATTTGGTCCCATGTGAGGATTTCGTCGGAGGTGATATGGAACGCATTGCCCGATTGCCTGCTGGTGTCCAAGCAGTCCGACAAACCCTTTCGCAAAATCATCCGCATGGGTGATTGTCCAGAGTGATGACCCGTCGCCATGAACGATAATTTTCTTTCCCTTTTTGATCCTGTCGACCGTTGTGTATTCCGTCCAGCCGCCGATTGGAACGGGAATAACCGTGTCGTACGTTAATGACGGCCTTACAATTGTGATGGGAAAATTTTCATTTCTGTAGTACACATTGAGTTTTTCTTCACAGGCGATTTTATCGCGCGAATACTGCCAAAATGGATTTGCCAGCGGCGTCGATTCTGAGACAATTGGAAATGAAGCGGGTCTTTGGTATGCGGATGCAGAGCTGATAAAAACAAATTGCTTCGTTTTGCCTTTGAACAACTCAAAGTCCCTCTGGACATCGTTCTCGGTAAACGCGATCCAATCGACGACCGAGTCCCAGGAATGGTCTTTCAGAACGGAACGCATTTCATCAGGCTTCGTGATGTCGCCGACAAGAATTTTCGCCCCCGGCAGCGTTGACGCTCTTTTCCCCCGGTTTAACAGGTACAGCTCGATACCCCGCTCGACGGCTAACCTGCTTACCGCCGCGCTGATATTCCCCGTGCCACCGATAAAGAGAACTTTCATAAAAGTATTTTAGATTGATGTGAATAAAAATATGTTATTCTCGACAGAATGAATGCCCCATTGATCCCCCGATGAAGCCGTTGAAATGTCTCGTCCTATACCTTTCCTTTCGCCAGTCCCTTCTTGGTCAAGTACGCGTAACTTTGGAGCAATCCCTCAAAAATATTTCCACTATACTCATCAAACTCTACGATCATCCACTGAATATTCTTTCCACCGGCTTTGACGATAGATGGAAAATCCATAGAGCCTTGTCCAACGGGAACGTTGGCGTACATGGTATCTCCTTTCTTTGCCGGTCCGTCCTTGATGTGAAGGAACGGCGCGCGTTGACCGAAGTCGGCAACCGCTTTCGCCGGATCTACTCCCCCCGTCTTCGCCCAATACGTGTCGATCTCGAAGAAAACAGTCGAGTCAAGATGATCCTTGAAGTAGTAAAATGGAATCACTCCGTTGGTTGTCTCGAATTCCCACCAATGGTTATGAACACCGAAATGCAATCCCTTCTTTGCAAAGAAAGCGCCGATTTCGGCGTACATGTCTGACCGCTGCTTGACCTTGTCGAGAGTCGAAAATATTTCGGTGGTCTGTTTGTAAAGGTCCGGGCTGCTTGTATCGAGTCCTTTCGGCCAGCCGGGATAAACGATGTGGTCGCATTGATAGAGATCGGCGAGTTTCAGGATTTTCTCTCGCTCGTCGCCCACCGGCATATCTGTGTGCATACTGAATATTTTCAGCCCCGCATCCTTGAACACCTTTACTGCTTGCTCCGGGGTCGTGCTGGAAGGCAAAGGGTACATCTCAGCGCCGACGTATCCCATGTCGGCAACTTTGTGTATTGTACCGGCAAAATCCTTTTCCAGCTGATGGCGGACGGTGTAGAGTTGGAATCCAATATCTGGCAACATAAGCTTTTTCCTCCGCGAAGCTCAGTTTCCGGAATGCCAGAGTACCGGCGCCCAGACCTAAGAGTTTGATGAAATCCTTGCGTGAATAAGTGTCTCCTCTCATCGCGTTCTCCTTTCAGATGATCATGTCATTTGTCTCGTCGGCATGTTACCTGGGAATTTTTCCCTGCATTGCCTGCTTAAAGAACTCTCCGCTCTCCGTTAGCTTGAAAGGGCTCCACGATTCAACGAGCCGCGGATACCAGTCAGTGTCGAAGACCCACGCCATCCAGCTGATATTCCGGTCTTCAAGATAGTGAATGATTTCCTTTCCGTACTCGCCGTTTTCAGCCATTCCCTGTCCCCCCAGAACGAAGCCGAATTCAGTCGCAACTACCGGATAAGCGGCTTGCCGCGAACCCGAAATCTTCATCCCATTTCGGTTCGTACGGCTTTGAGCGTTTGTGAGGATAGGGATGTGTCACGTATCCAATTCCTTCCGCTTCGATCGGTTCGATGTGAAGCGGGGTGAGATCGTACGCCCAATCGAGGCCGGCGACGAGCGGAATCTTTTCGGTGTCATACGCACGGATAAGATGAATGATGTTCTCGTTGATCTCTCTTCCATTCGCTCCACGACATGCTTCCCAGCTGCCCGTTATAGAGTGTTGGTTCGTTGAAAAGCTCATAAAATGCGATCGTGTTGTTTCCCTGGAAATGAACTGAAATTGTGCGCCAGAATTCATACGTTTCCTGGTGCGTTGTTACATACTCCGGATTCTGGAACAGCTCCATTCCAAGGTTGCCGATCGAGTGCCAATCGAGGTCGACATACATGCCGAGTTCCGTGCACCAATCCACGGCCTGGTCGAGCAGCTGAAGATATTTCGCAGGAGTGCGCATGCGCCATGCGGCCGGGTGGACCGGAACGCGTACGATCATGGCGCCATATTCTTTCAGTCGAACAAAAAGGCTTCTGTCCCATCGCCCTTGTTGTTCGAGCTTGTCGGGATCAGCGATGGCCACACCTCGAAACAGAATTGTATCTCCGTGAGCGTTGACAAACCTGTTTCCCAGCACACGAATGAGGGAGAGTTTTTTTGCGTTAGGATTGTTGACCGGCCTGTTGACGTCCGGGGTATTTGCCCAATCGTAATAATTCGTTTTTTCTTTTACTTGTTGAGCCTTCAATGTTCCCATCGGGCAAGTTGCAGCCAGATAGGATGAAAAGGCAGAGCATGATACTTTTCATTGTAATGCCTCTCTGATGATTGAAAATGTGCGTCATATAAAAAAAGATATTCTAATACAGTTTCAATTATTTAACCTTCCACTGTTTTACCACCAAGACGCCAAGCACACTAGAACCTATCTCAAAAATGGTCTTGCGTGAGCCCTTCGACGCTCCCGTTCCGCTGAAGCGGAACGGGATTGCTCAGGGTGAACAAATGGTCCGTTCATCCTGAGTAAGCGAACGGAGTGAGCGCATCGTCAACGACCCGATGGGTCGTCGACCCGTCGGGAAGGATCAAGCGACATGTTATTGAGACGGCTTCTAAAATGTTCTGAGTATTGAGGACAACAAATACTCTTGGCGTTCTCCGCGCTTGGCGGTAACCACAAGAATATTTACTTGGAAAAACGTTGGGATTTTTCCAGCGTATTTGTTAACCATGTCTTCCTGTTGAAGCCTATTGCGGTATCAATCTCAACACCAGAACGTTGTGCGTCGCGAGTTCGGCGCTGATGTTCTTTTTTGTGTCGCCAAGAAATTTTCTTCTGCCACAAGTCGCGGATCTTGTAAACAGTGTCATTTGTATTCAACGTTCTCTTTGATACATCGTCGGCGATAATATTCTTTGACCAGTCGAAATCAATTTTTTGGCTCTTTGCCGACCGGTTGAGGAAGCACACTGCCCAATCACCATGCATAAGCGGCTTCACCCAGACTTCGATGCTGTCTTGTGTGCTGTAGCGATAGCCCTGGACGCCGAGCGAGTCCTGGTCCACGCCGAGTACTTCGCGGTTGGTGAGTATCTCGTTAGTCTCTTTGCTCATTGCCCGCAAGTCATTTCCTGCAATGAGCGGGGCTGCCATCATGCACCACAACGAGAAATGTGCCCGGTCTTCATTGACCGACATTCCATTTCCAACTTCGAGCATATCGGGATCATTCCAATGGCCGGGACCGGCGTACTTCCGAATGTCTTTCCGCATCTCGGCAATTCGCATGACGCCCCACGACGACCACGTTCCGTGATTATTCTCGCAGTCGAAACAATTTGAAATATCTCCTGTGGTTCGCCAGAGATGTCCGACATCCTTAGCCCATTCCCACGATTTCGTGTCGCCCCATTCGCAGAGGCTGAATACGACGGGCCTGCCGGCGGCGTGCAATGCGTTTCTCATGGTCGTATACGCGCCGACGGAGTTAAGCCCCTCGTTGTTGCACCAATCGTATTTCAAATAGTCCACACCCCATTTTGCGTACGTCAGCGCGTCCTGATACTCATGACCGCGGCTTCCTGTTCTTCCGGCGCAGGTTTTATCTCCCGGCACAGGAGTAGATTCCAAATTTCAATCCCTTTGAATGGATGTAATCGGCGAGGGCTTTCATGCCCGACGGGAATCGCTGCGGATCGGGATACACGAAGCCGAGGCTGTCGCGTCCGCCGTGCCAGCAATCGTCGATAACGATGTATTGGTACCCGGCATCTTTCATTCCGCTCGATACCATACCGTCGGCCATGCTGCGGATCATCTGTTCATCGACGTTGCATCCGAATTTATTCCAGCTGTTCCATCCCATCGGGGGAGTTAACGCCAACCCCTCGAATTTCTGGCTAAAGGCTGTCGAACACATTACGAGGATGATGAATATCAAAATTTTTATTGATGTTGTCATCGGTCGCTTTCTGTAGTATTAAAGTGAACGGTAGGCAGTTCCCGTAATATCGCCGCACTGTGCTCCGGGGTGATGTCTCTTTGAGGCTCCGCTAACATTTCATAGCCAACCATAAATTTCTTCACGGTTGCCGACCGCAGAAGAGGCGGGTAAAAATGCATATGGAAATGCCATTCTTCATGTTTTTTCCCATCCGTCGGGGCCTGATGTAATCCGGCGGAATACGGGAACGAGGTTGTGAATAAATTATCGTACTTCGTTGTGATTGTCTTCAAGGCGTTCGCGAAATCATTTTTTTCCTTTTCTGTAAACCGAAGGATGGTTGCAATTTTTCGCTTCGGGATGATCATCGTTTCATACGGCCAAACCGCCCAGAACGGTACGACGACGGCAAAAGAGCTGTTTTGATAAACGATCCTTTCGTTGAGCCGAAGTTCGAGTCTCAAATAATCCGCCAGCAGGCTCCGTTTTAGTTTCGAGAAGTAACGTTTGAATTGCTGGAGTTCTTTCGCCGCTTCCCGCGGGATGCTCTCTTGCGCCCATATCTGTCCGTGCGGATGGGGATTGCTGTTCCCCATCATTGCACCTTTGTTTTCAAATATCTGAACATGATTAATGCGGGGGTCAGACCCCAGCGATTTGAATTCCTCCTGCCAAACGGTGATGACTTTTTCGATCCCCGCTTCATTCATTTCGGCGAGTGTAAGATCGTGCCGCGGTGAAAAATTGACGACCCGGCAAATTCCTCTTTCGCTTCTTGCTTTCAGCAGACTGTTGGTGGAGTATTCGACGGACGGAGTATCGGGAAGGAGCGCGGAGAAATCGTTCGTAAATACAAACGTGTCGCTGTAGCGGGGATTTGTTTCGCCGTTCGCACGCTTGTTGCCAGGGCACAAATAACATTCCGGGTCGTACGCGGGTCTGTTCTCCTTCTCGCGGGATGAGATCTCGCCCTGCCATGGACGCTGTGTTCGGTGCGGTGAAACGAGTATCCATTCTTCGGTGAGAATATTTTTTCTGCGATGAGGATATTTCGCTGATTCAGACTGTTGCGGTTTCATTAACGTCGAGGATGCTTGTTCCAGAACTGATCGAGGTAATATAGAGTGCTGTCTTGATACCGAATTTTTGGAAGTACTTTTCACTAACCATTTTGCCGAGACTGTCGACAGATCCGGTTTCGATAAGATTTATTGTGCAGCCGCCGAATCCTCCTCCCATCATCCGCGAACCGTACACGTGGGGATTATCCCGTACCAGGTCCACCAGATAGTCGAGTTCTTTGCAGCTCACTTCATAGTCCCGGCTCAAACCGTCGTGCGTTTGAACCATCGCACGGCCGAACGCCTTGAGATCTTTTCTTCCCAGAGCGGCGCAGGCTTGCAGCAAACGGTTATTTTCTTCGACGACATATTTGCACCTGCGGTAGACGGTTGGATCCAGAGTGGACTTACATGCGGTCAGCATGTCAGCCGAAACATCCCGAAGGCTCTCAACATGTTTTTCATATTTCTTTATCTGATTGACCCCTTCAGTGACATTCTGTTCTTCTTTGATTGTACTGAGATGAAGCGAGAGAGTGCGACACGTTTGAATTGAAAAGGACAATCGCGACATCGTCGAATTCGAACGGGAAATATTGATACTCAAGAGATCTGCAGTCTAATCGCAACACCGCTCCGCTTTCACCGAAAATATTAATAAACTGATCCATGATCCCGCATTGAACACCGACGAATTCATTCTCCGCCTTTTGAGCAATTTTTACGAGAGAAAGCTTGTCGATGCCCAAATCGAAAATATGATTGAGCGTAAAAGCCAGGCCCGCTTCCAGCGCGGCAGACGACGAGAGACCGGCTCCGACAGGAATGTCGCCGCCGAACACGCAATTGAATCCGGAAAACGAGTATCCTGACTTGTTCAACTGGTCGAGAACGCCCATCAAATAATTTGGCCAGCCCTTTTTGGATTTTCTTAGTTCGTCGATGCTGGTTTCAAAACTTTCGTTCATGTTGAGGGCGTACAGCCTGCACATTGTATCTTTTCGCGGAGCGACGGCAAAATAGATCGCTTTATCGATGGCGCACGGGAGAACGAAGCCCAAGTTGTAATCGGTGTGCTCACCGATCAGGTTCGCTCTTCCGGGTGATCGGACGATCACCGGCTCTCCGTTGTAAAGCTCCTTGAATTTGATTTTAACTGCTTCAGCAAAATTCATCATTCATTCACCCCGGTCACTTTCTTGTCTTGAGATACATCGTTCCACCAAAAAGAATCATCAGCGCACCCCACCAAATGTCGGGATGGATTTCCGATAAGACCGTTTTGACCGCAGGCGGGTCGACAAGGTGGTAGATTCCGCTCAACAAAATCAGCGTTCCCATGATCACGAGGATCAGTCCGACAAAATACCAGATGGGTTTCATTGCATGTTCTGACATAACCATTCTCCTTTATTACCAGAATATTACGTTTAGCACTATAAGCACGGCCAGAGAAATTAGCGCATAAAACTCCGGCTGCTTTATGAACGGCAGATGTTGATCGTAATTCTCTTCGGTTAATCCTTTGACAAGGCCGACCAATTCCGCTTTCGGTCTTTTCTTGGTGAAGAGACTGATACCGACTGTAACGCCGGCGCAGATCAGCCATGCCCACCATGCTCTCCAGAAATTTGCCGCCATATCGCTTTGTACGCCTGACATCGTTATATAACTTTCTGCAAACCAATGGAATTTTACGGCGAGATACATTAAGAAGGAAGACGACATTCCGGCAACCAGTCCCCAAAAAGCACCGGTGGGCGTGATCCACCAGAGGAACATGCCGAGCAGCATTGTAGCGAACAGCGGCGCATTGACCCACGAGAAAATTGCCTGCATGTAATCCATAATGCTCGGAAAACTTTTTGCCCAATATGCGGTGACAAGAGAAAGCGCTACCCCGACGATCGTCGAAACGCGCCCCATCCACAACAGATGTGCGTCTGAGGCGTTCTTGTTCAGCACAGATCTGTAAATGTCATACGTCCACACGGTGTTGAATGCGCTCACATTTCCTGCTTGGCCCGCCATGAAGCCGGCGAGCAATGCCGTCACTCCCAGTCCCACCAATCCGGCCGGGTAGTATCGCGCGATGAGCAGAGGAAGAGCCGAGTCGTAATTGGTCTGGCCGCCATCGTTCAACAGTTTAAATCCGCTGTGAGGATCGCTTGAAAGTGCGATAGCAACCAAGCCGGTAAGAATAACAATGAAGGGCAATGCCATCTTAAAGAAGGATGCGAGGATTGGCGTCAATCGCGCAGTCCGCAGATCCTTCGCGGAGAACGCGCGTTGGACGACGAGAAAATCCGTCGTCCAGTAACCGAACGACAAGACGAACCCCAATCCCAAAACAATTCCCCCCCAACTGACGTACATTCCGTTCAGGGTCGGGTCGGATGACGTTGACCAGAGCGTGGTAAAGGAAACTTGCGAACTGACGGCATTGATCCTTGCCATGATTTCTTTCAGTCCCCCGATCTCGATGATTCCGAGTATCGAGACGAGGAAGAGGCCGAACCAGATTAAGAAAAACTGGATGATCTCGGTGAAGATCGCCGACATCAAACCACTGAGGGAGACGTACGCGGCGACCGTAATAGCAGATGCCCACATGCTCACATCCCAATTCCAGCCGAGGAACGTGTGAAGCACAAGAGCCATCGCGTAAAGGTTGATGCCCGAAACGAGAAGCGTCATGATAGCAAAGGCGATCCCGTTGAGCACGCGGGTTTTTTCGTCGAAACGAAGTTTAAGGTAACCGGGGACGGAATTGATCTTGCTGCTGTAGTAAAACGGCATCATGTACACTCCGAGAAAGAGCATCGCAGGGATAGCGCCGATCCAGTAAAAATGAGCGACGTACATGCCGTACTTGAACGTGTTGCCCGTCATCCCGAGAAGCTCAAGAGCGCCGAGGTTCGCGGAAAGAAAAGCAAGACCGGCCACCCAGACGGAATTTTTTCGTCCCGCAAGAAAAAAATCCTCCTGATTTAACGTGTACTTTCGAAG
>CAWJKX010000129.1:0-58549 GCA_963843065.1 uncultured Bacteroidota bacterium | reverse complement strand
TTCTCGATGCTCATCGGGTCGTCGCATACGATATCTTCGGCAATTATCTCAGCTCCTTTTCTTTGCTTTCGCCCGAAAGCCCGAAAGCTATCAGCAGCACGAAAGATGCACTAGTCGTTACATTTCCTTCATCGATCGCGGTGTTTTCGTGGGATGGGAGGCCGCAATTCCAAATTTCTTCCCAAGCGGTGATCGGACTCCCTTCAAACAGTGAATTCCGGGATGCGCTGCTCGTACCTCCTCTGAAAGCTGTGGATCCTCGTAAAATTATTATACTTACCGGTAACGAAATTGTAGTGGTACGGCAGGGTCCGTGAACGTCGAAATTTTTGGCAGGATAGATCACTGAGGCGTCCGAAAGCTGAACACTGCTGGCTGGACCAACGAGTTGTATCTTTAAAAAAAATCCCGTATTATTTTCTTAATCAATACCGTCTGCCAGGGGGCGGACGGATTTCTATCACACTAACAAAAAGAGGGGGTCTTATGTCAAAAAGCTTAAACAAAGTGCAGCTCATCGGAAATCTGGGGAAAGATCCGGAGCTGAAATATACAAGTGCGGGCGTTGCAGTGGCGACGTTCTCGATTGCAACAAGCGATTCGTGGAAGGACCAGGAGGGAAATATTCAGGAACGGACCGAGTGGCATAACATTGTTGCGTGGAGAAAGCTCGCCGAGATTTGCGGCGAATGGCTGAAAAAAGGAAAACGTGTCTATATCGAAGGAAAGCTGCAGACGCGCAGCTACGAAAAAGACGGGGTAAAGAGATATAGCACGGAAATTGTTGCCGACCAGCTGATCATGTTGGACGGAGGTGGCCAGCGGCCGGCAAACGGCGGTGAAGCCGAAACGCCTGCGTCCGATGCCGTGCCGGCAAAAGAGGACGACCTTCCGTTTTAAGTAATGGGTAGTGGGCTATTTTGATTCAGAAGGATGCGAGATGGTCCTTCGATGCGTTCGTCCCGCTAAAGCGGGACTCACTTACTCAGGATGAACATGGCTTGTTCACCCTGAGCAAGTCCCGATGTTTTTTATCGGGACGCGTCGAAGGGCGTGACCATCCAAAGTAGCCCACTACCAAGTAATGGAAAAAGTTCTTTCTCCTTTGTACATTGATCATAGCCCCGCTGCGGCGGGGCTATTGTGTTCATAGTCTCTTCTCACAGCTGAATCCACAAATATTGACCACGAATGTTTTCTGAAATCCTTGTCGACAGCGCGGTGTTTCTTTGTTCGCTTGTGCTCTCCGCTTTTTTTTCAGCAGCGGAGGTCGCACTTTTTTCATTGCAGCCGTCTACGCTCGAAGAGCATGCTTCAGTCCGTTCCGGCGGGTGGAAGTATGTAGCAGCACTTCTCCGAAAGCCGCGGTACTTGTTGGTCACGATTCTTATCGGCAACACAATTGTTACGACGGCTGCGGCGGTCGTTGTTGCTCTGCTCACCGTTGACGCAGCGGGGACATTCGGCTGGAACAAAGAACTGGCGTTAGGAATCGAAGTGGTCGTTGTCACGTTTGTCGTGATCGTGCTGAGCGAAGTGACGCCGAAAGTCATTGCCGCCCGTGTACCCGCTGCATTGGCGCGCCACATCGCATTTCCGCTCTATTGTGTGTCGATCGTTTTCTACCCTCTCACGGCTGTTCTTGTTGCGATGGTGAAAGCATTTGAATCCCGCCTGGGGCTTCATCAACGACAAACCGCCTTAAAGAGCGACGAAATTAAAACTCTTGCCGATGTGGTGAGTGAACACGGGGCTATCGACCAGGAAGAGCGAAGCATTATCCACAGCATGATGAACGCCAAAGAAATGATCGTGCGCGAAGTGATGACGCCTCGTACCGATATGGTTGCCCTCGACAGTGCGGCACAGTCGTTCGACGGAATTGTCGATATCTTCGTCGCGAAGAAGCATTCGCGCATCCCCGTGTATTCTGATACCATTGATAACATTAAGGGTATTCTGTACGCAAAAGATGTACTGCCGCTGCTTTATGAAAAACAGGCCCGGAAGACGCTGGACATTCTGAAGCTCTCCCGCGAACCTCTTTTCGTTCCCGAAAGCAAAAAAGTGGAAGACCTTCTGAAGGAATTCCAGGATAAAAAAACGCGCATTGCCGTCGTTGTTGATGAATACGGCGGTACTGCCGGGCTCATAACATTCCAAAATGTCGTGAGAACGATCGTCGGAGACATTTCGGACGAGCTTGCCGTTTCCGAATCAAAGGCGCTGAAACTGAGCGAGCACTCATACCGGTTCAGCGCAAACATCGGGATCGCGGAAGCTTCGGAGATGCTCGGGGTTCCGCTCTTCAATGATGAATCGGGGTATGATACGCTCGGAGGATTCTTGTTCCACTTGTTTGGAAGAATTCCCAAAGACCACGAATCGATACAGTATGAGAACATCTTTTTTACGGTACAACGAGCGGCGAGAAACCGGATTCTCTACGTTCTCGCAGACATTCAACGGCCAGCCGAAAGGAAAGAAACAGAATGAAGAGGCTATGCACTTCGGTGATCCTCGGTATTGTAAGCATTGCTGTTTTTTCTCAGTCATACTCGGCCTCACGCGATCCGGTCCGTGCCAAAAAGGGAATGGTTGTTGCGGCAGAACCCATTGCAGCAAACGTTGGGTTGAAAATTTTGAAGGAAGGAGGGAACGCTGTCGATGCTGCAGTGGCCGTCGGTTTCGCGCTGGCTGTGACATATCCGGGAGCGGGAAATATCGGGGGCGGAGGGTTTATGGTAATGCGATTCGCTGACGGCACCGTGAAATCGCTCGATTACAGGGAAACGGCGCCGGCAGCCGCGAAACGCGATATGTACCTTGATAAAAATGGGAATTTCTTGGAACAAAAAAGCACACGCGGGCACCTTGCGTGCGGCGTGCCGGGCTCCGTCGCGGGAATGATGTATGCTCAGCGGCGGTACGGAAGGCTTACCCGCACTCAAGTGCTGAAACCCGCAATCGACCTGGCCGAAAATGGTTTTCATCTTCACTACAGGCTGGCCGAAGACCTGGAGAGAATGATTCCCGATTTCTCCGCATACCGAAGCTCGAAAAAAGCATTCTCCAAAAATGGCAAGCCGTATGCGGAAGGAGAATTATTCCGGCAAAAAGACCTGGCAGCAACACTGAAGCGTATAAGAGACAAAGGGCGAGATGGGTTTTATACCGGCGAGACTGCGAAACTGATCGTCGCAGAAATGAAACAGGGGGGCGGACTTATTACGCTCAAGGATCTTGAAGATTATGCATCGGTCATTCGAGACCCGGTTCAAGGAACGTATCGCGGGTACGAAATTATTTCCACAGGGCCTCCGAGCAGCGGCGGTGTTGCTCTCGTTCAAATGTTGAACATTCTCGAAGGCTACAACCTTGAAGAGTACGGCTGGAATTCGTCGAAAGCCGTTCACCGGATGACGGAAGCGATGCGGCGAGTTTATGCGGACCGTGCAGAATTTCTGGGCGACCCCGATTTCGTGAAAATTCCCGTCGCATGGCTGACATCGAAAAAATATGCCGAGCAGCGCCGGGCAACAATTGATACGGCGAAGGCAACCCCGAGCGACCAGATCTCTCACGGCGTACAGCCGCCGCCGGAGAAAGACCACACCACTCACTATTCTGTGGTTGACAGGTTCGGGAACTGTGTCAGCGTTACGACCACATTGAACGATGCGTACGGTTCAAAGGTTGTCGTCGCCGGCGCCGGATTTTTATTGAACGATGAGATGGATGATTTCAGCGCAAAGGAGGGCGTTCCGAACGAGTACGGTCTTATCGGAAACAGCGCGAATGCCATCGCACCGAACAAACGCATGCTGAGTTCTATGACGCCGACAATAATCCTGAAAGATGGAAAGCCGTTCATGGTAATCGGAACACCCGGCGGTTCCACAATCATGACGACTGTCCTGCAGGTGATTGTGAATATTATCGACTTCAAAATGACGATCCAGGAAGCCGTCGATGCGCCGCGTTTCCATCATCAATGGCTGCCGGATCAGCTGATGTATGAAGAGCGCGCATTATCGCAGGATGTGATTGATAACCTTAGCGCGATGGGACATTCGCTTCATATGCGCGAGAATACGACAGGCCTCGCGGAGGGAATTCTATTCGACCGCAAGAAAGGGCTATTGCTCGGTGCGACCGACCCCCGCGGTTACGGAGAAGCGGTGGGTTATTGAAGAGATGAACGAGCGCTATTATTTTCGTATATTAATTATCTGCCACCCACAAAGAAATTGGAAATGAAGCAAGAAGAAACTGTAAAAGCGTGGACACCGACCAATCCTGCGTTCAACCCTAATGAACCGATGCAAGTCGGCGGCCAGGCCGTGATCGAAGGCGTTATGATGCGGGCAAAAGGGATGATTGCGACCGCTGTGCGGCGTCCAGACGGCAAAATTGTTGTAAAGAAAGAGGAGTTCCGTTCTCTTGCCGAGCGGTATCCGATTTTCAGAATTCCGGTCATTCGCGGCGCCGTCGGCTTGATTGAAATGATGTATATCGGCATCAAGACTCTCAATTATTCAGCAGAAATCGCCCTCGATGAATCTTCCGGCGATGAAATGGCGCCGGAGAAAAGCCAGTCGACGTTTTCTCTGTTGGCAGCTATCGTTGTTGCATTGGCGCTCGGCATCGGGATTTTCTTTTTTATCCCGTTGTTTTTCGCGACGCTGTTCTTCAGGGTTGAGCAACAGCCGTTATTATTTAACCTCGTTGCAGGCGCAATTCGCGTGACGATCCTTATTGCCTATTTGTATTCCATTTCATTGATGAAGGATGTTTATCGTCTCTTTCAGTATCACGGCGCAGAGCATAAGGCGGTGTTCACATTCGAACAAAACGCACCGCTTGAAATTTCTTCCGCAATGCAATTCACGCGCTTTCATCCGCGATGCGGCACAAGCTTCGTTTTACTCGTCATGCTTGTTTCCATTCTTCTCTTCAGCCTTCTCGATACGGCCGTGTTATTAACGTATGGGTCGCTCTCGCTCACGATCCGGCTTACGACACATATTCCGTTTATCCCGATTGTCGGCGGTATCTCGTACGAGGTGCTGAAATTTTCCGCAAAGCATGCGTCATCGCCTCTCGGCAGGCTGTTAGTGGCACCCGGCTTGTGGCTGCAAAAAATTACGACAAAAGAACCGGACGAAACTCAGATGGAAGTATCGCTGTGTGCAATAAAAGCGGCTTTACGCTTGGATGAGTCGCCTGCCGCCGCGTATGCTCCTTCTGTTGCTGTCGGGTAATTCTACCCTCATTATTCTGCACCTTTATCCGGTACCATGGAAGAAAAGCTGGAAAAAATTAAAGAACGTTATCTCGAAGTGACTCGATTGCTGAGCGACCCGGCCGTGATTTCAAATCAAGAACGGAATAAGGAACTTGGCAAGGAATTCCGGGAGCTTTCAGAAATTGTTAAATGGTACGAAGAATACCGAAAGCTGCTCACAAGTGTTCGGGGAAGCAAAGAAATTCTTGAACAGGGGGGCGACGCTGAGCTGAAATCGCTTGCCGAACTCGAACTGGCGGAGCTTCAGCCAAAACTTCTTGTGGTGGAAGATCGTCTGAAGCAATTGCTTGTTCCGAAAGACCCGAACGACAGTAAAGACACCATCATAGAAATTCGCGGCGGCACGGGCGGAGAAGAGGCCGCATTATTCGCCTCGGATCTCTACAGGATGTACACACGCTTTGCCGAGCGAAAGGGATGGAAAGTGGAAACACTCGACTGGAATGAAACGGAAAAAGGGGGTTTCAAAGAAGTCGTCCTCAGCGTTGAAGGCGAAGACGCGTACGGCATGATGAAATTTGAAAGCGGCGTTCATCGGGTGCAGCGGGTCCCCGAAACTGAAGCACAGGGACGAGTTCACACTTCGGCTGCATCGGTCGTCGTGCTGCCGACAGTTGAAGACGTTGAAATTGAGATAAATCCCGCCGACCTTCAGTTCGACACCTACCGCGCCGGGGGAAAAGGTGGGCAAAACGTAAATAAGGTTGAAACGGCTGTCCGCATTACGCACAAACCGACCGGCGTTATTGTCGCCTGCCAGCAGGAACGCTCGCAGTTTCAGAACCGGGAGCGCGCGATGAAAATGCTCCGCGCCAAATTGTATGAAATCAAACTCACCGAACAAACCGCTGGAACCGCCGCCCAGAGAAAATCGATGATCAAGAGCGGCGACCGCAGCGACAAAATCCGCACATACAATTATCCTCAGAACAGGGTGACCGACCACCGCATCGGGCTGACGCTCTATAACCTCTCGGAAATTATCGACGGGAAGCTCGATGAGATCATCGAACAGCTCCGGCTTGCAGACCGGGCAGAGAAGCTTAAAAGTGGTACAGGGGTCGGCGTTTCTTCATGACGAAGTTTTTATCCTTTTCTTCCTAAAGAATTCCTTCAGCAGTTCCCCGCACTGAGCGTCGAGCACTCCGCCGATCGTATGAACCCGGTGGTTCAGCCGTTCATCGTCAGTGATGGAATAGAGCGTTCCGCACGCCCCCATTTTCGGGTCGTAACTTCCGAAGACTACGGTAGGAATCCGAGAGAGAACGATCGCGCCGGCACACATCGGGCAGGGCTCAAGCGTTGCGTACAGCGTGCAGCCTTTAAGCCATTTTGATTGGAGGCTCGATGACGCTGCCGTGAGTGCAATCATTTCTGCGTGCGCGGTTGGGTCATTCATCAGTTCAATTTGATTGAATCCTTTTCCAATGACCGTTCCTCCGTGAACGACCACTGCTCCGACCGGGACTTCGTTCTTCGAAAACGCAGTCCGCGCTTCCTTCAGCGCAAACTCCATCCAACGTTCGTGGGTAGTCATTGATTCTTTCGGAGAGATTATTTCTTTTCTGCGGAGGAAGATTCGGCCGTGAGGACCATGTCTCCAACGGGCGAATCCATTGTTTGATATACTCGAACGAGGGAGAACTCTTTCAACGTTGTGTTGATGCGTTGGGCGGCGATTTCAATCTCGGACAATTTTTTCGATATATCGTCGTCCGTAGATTTCTTTTTTGCCAGACGAACGTACCCTAAAATGATTGCGAGCGGGTTATTGATGCGGTGCTTCAACGTTGTCACGACTTCGTTGAGGGTTTTGAGCTGCGTTTCTTTCAACTGGATCGTATGCTGGTGGGCGAGATTTTCTTTTTCTTTGGCTGTCAATTTTTCCCGCAGCTCGATAACTCGAACCAATGCCCACGCAAGAACCCACATCCAGAGCAGCGTATCAAAATGAGAAAAAGTTTCAGAAGTCCCGAGATGCTTCTTTTTAAACGCCACATAAAAATCGAGGGTTGAGATGAAATAGTATCCGTAGATAAAATAGGACGCCAGCACAGCAGGGTACCGGGTGACGAAATCTCGAATAAAGATGGTTATCTTTTTCGTCGGAACCGCGAAGCGGACGGTTGCGTTGGAAAGAATAGAAATTTCGGTAGAAGGCATTTGGCGATTGTCGTGTTATGAGTAAGAACCTGTACGCCAGAAGGGAGTCGAACCCCTAACCCTCAGCTTCGTAGGCTGATGCTCTATCCAGTTGAGCTACTGGCGCGTTTCAATTTCTGCATGCTGCCTTCAGCGAAATCCCGACGTGTTATTGCGGGATTGCGCTACTGGCGCGTGGAATTTAGCTTATTTTGAGTGAAAAGTTTTTATTCAGGGCTGGATAAACATGTCCACTTTTATGCCCACCTATTTTTACCAAGTGCGACGTGATTAATAAATTGAATTAATGCACACCTAATTTACTAAATGAATGGAATGGAATCAAGGAAGCAGAAAGTTTAGTACTGAGCTTTTTTATTCATGATTCTCCGTCTAAGATTGCATTTGTATTTGAATAGCAGTAGTTTTGCAGCAGAGATTCCACGAAGGGGTGGTCTCATGCCTGCCAGACAATCCCTCCATAGCATATTTTCCTGCGGGGTGCAACATACCATGATTAAATCCGACGCATGCCTGCGCCACACAATCTGAGCATACTTAGGCGGGCGAAACAACTATCAATGAGGAATTATGGAAGCGCTATTGACCCTAAGTCAGCGAAGATACTTTAATACACGATCATGTAAAACTTACGCCGATAAGATTGATGTTAAAATAAAAACATTAAATGAATCGACGGAATTCTCAGTCCCTTATGAAGAACTCGGGACCCAAATCGTCGCGAAAAAAATTTCAAGTTTTGTTCCATTTTTATTCATGCTTGTTCCTGCTTTTATGCTCATTCTACTTGTGTATTTTCTTGCGGTAAATCATCCAATTGAGAGGGAACACGTTGCAGCCGCTGTACTATTTGGAATTGTTGCTTCTATAATTCTCATCGCAACTCCCAAGAATTCACTTTATTTGAGCGGTGGACGACGACAAATTGAATTCTATCGAAACAAACCTAACGATAAAGAAGTTGACGCATTTGTTCAAACAACAATCGAAACAGCCAACAAATATCTAAAGCAAAAATATGGCAAAATAGATCGTTTACTTCCAATTGAGCCGCAGCTGAATTCTATCCTTTGGCTCAAAAACAAGAACATAATCACAGAAACAGAATTTGATGAATTGAAAACAAGGCTCGTTGGAGAAGAGAATGCGAAAAATGGCTTCGGTTTTAACGTCTAGCCGCCCGCCTAACCAGTCGCCCAAGTTACGCCAAAGGCGGATAGTGCCTCTGGCACTCACAAACGGAACCAGCCGTCGACAATTTCGCCCAACAGACATCTTAATGATGCTGGTTATTCTCATCGATGTAAAAACAATAAAGAGATAAAAGTATTAGAAAAGAATTGAGGGTTCTATGTTTTTTTCCACGTTAATCCATATGGGCCGGGTGCGCCTCTTTGCTTTGATCATCCTCGCGGGGTTCACTGGATGTACGCGGTACTACTTGTTACTCGACGAGGATGAAATCACGCGAATGAATTTTTCGCATGACAAAGAAGATCGTATTGTTTATTTCAATAAAACGTTTTCATTTATGCCCGACGGGAAATTGATGGAGAAAACGCATGGGATCGTTCGGATAGGCGACAACCCGATATCTCATATACCCGCGCTTATTGTGGTTGACGAATCCTATAGAAAGCTCGTGTCTGTTGAAGGACGCGTTTTGCATACTGACGGGTCGTCAGAGAAATTCACGTCGGGTGATTTCTTGAGTTACAACATGAGCGACCGTCATATTATTTCAGATGAATCTGTGAAGTCGGCTTTTTTAGAAAAGAAACTCAAATCCGGAGATCTTGTTGAGACTGTTTCCATCCATGAACTGACTTACCCACAACTGGGCATCGGGTTCTCCCTGTCAGAGTTGGATTATCCCGCAGAAAACATCACCTGCTGTATTGAGTCGAGTCTTTCGGATAGTATTCGGTACCGTGTGGTGAATGACGACATCACGCCATCGATCATTGATTCGGTGTCCCGGAAATTTGTTTTTCATTGGAATTCATATCGCGAATCGAAAAAACGAAGGGGAGTTTTGCAAAAGCACAATTTAAGTCCTACCGTTTTAGCCGTTCGTTCATCGCAGACATGGCAATCGTTTGGTGATTGGTATTTACAATTGATTGCCTCGAAGTTGCAGCCAGCACGCTCCTTCGCTGATTCGGCAAGAAGGATTACTGCAGGTAAACTCACGCCCAAGGATATGATGGACGCTATTTTCGATTACTGCCAACGAAACGTCCGCTACGAACAAGTATTTTTGAAGCAGGGAGAGTTCATCCCAGACGACGTCAATGAAATACTCGAGCACAAATATGGCGACTGTAAAGATTATTCATGTCTGATGTACGCTATGGCAGTCAGCGTGGGATTAAAACCGCAGCTCGTTCTTTGCTATAGGGGGCGTGGTGAGGAATTTTTCGGCGATATGCCAATGTCTCAATTCAACCACGCTATCCTTCATTTTAAGGATGACGGACGGGATTATTGGTATGACGGAACTAACAGGGCTGGTCTGGCCGGCATCACATCCTTCGACCTTGCGAACGCACGGGTCCTCATCTTAGAAGAAAAGAACTCGGGTCCTGTCGGTTATCGAGGACTCGCCTGAGAACAATCTGGCGGTCAATGGAAATCTATTGAAGACAGGAGAAAATGACCTTCAGGGGACGCTGAATGTCGTCTTCTCTAATCAATTTGCAGTAGATTTGTTTTGGCTTGAACACCAGACCAATAAGGAAGAGTTTACCGGCAGGCTGAACATGCTTCTCAAAAAAGCCCTCAATGAAAACATCGAGGTTGATTCTCTCAGTTGGATTTCGAGCCTAGGGAGCTTTGCTGTTCAAGCGTTGTGCAAACTACCTAATTGCATCATGAAATTGCAGAACAAATCCTTTATAAGTATTGCAACAATCTTTCCGGGGCTTTTGCCGCGCGACATGGAAAACGAGAAGATCAAAGAGGTGTTCTTTTTCCCGTACTATAATAGAGTGTCCGTGAGTGTCACGGCATCCGGAGGCAAAAATCCAGTAACTGCTGAACTGCATTTCCAGCTCCCTGCGGGCCCATTTACGAATTCCTCTCGGACGGAATTCCTTAAGCAGCTCGATTCTGTCAACACAGCTTACAACAAGAACTATACACTTACGGAGATTTCAAACTGATGAAAAAAATAATCTTCCTCTTTTTGTTCTTCCATACGTCGACCGGGTTTTGCCTCGATCATGGGTTTCTGGTAGAACTCCCCTCTCTCACCGTGACGAAAAATCTCACCGCCGATAAGTTCAAGAATTCGGATGCAGTGATCCTCCTGAAACAGCAAGGATATACCGAAGGCCCGCATTCTTGGAGCGATCCTTTTACGGTTCATATTACGAATGAATATGTTGAAACCTCTAAAATAATTATTGCAAAAGTCTTCAACAACGCCGCCGTCGAACACTTCGGCTCTTTTGAGTACCGAATATCCAAACTTTAGCGGTGTTCGTCAATCGTTCAAGGTTCATGCGAGGATTATGAAGCCCGACGGCACGGTTTGGATTATGCCCGATGATGCCGTTACAACGATTGCAGGAGTTTCCACAGGCTCAGGAAGAAAACTAACGCAAAAAGTGACTGTTCAAACTGGACAATCTGGCGCCGGGAGACGTTGTTCAGATAGAGTATTACCACGCACAGCCGTATGTGTACATGCGCAAAACTATTTTCTATTATCACGACCAATATCCGGTACTGAACTCTAATCTTACGATTAACATGGATGAGAAGGTTAAGGTAGACTACCTGAGTTTTCCTCCGGAGAAAGTTGGTGAGCCTAAAGTCAAACGAATCGGGAGCAATATATCGAGTTTTTGGGTAGTGAAAAATCTGAGTGAGATACCGACGGAGCCATTCAGCAGGCCGTTTGGCGACGTTTCTTACATGAGTACCGTCATCAACCATCCTGACGAATCCGACGGAAATGGTTGGCGCAAGCTTGCGAAGGATTATTTGAGTTGACTACGTTAATAAAGGATCCATTCCGAAGTCATTTATGGAACAAATCGGTTTGGATCCATCACTTCAAAATCCACGCTGGGCCGATATCGACCAGGCTTATACGGCATTACGCAAATATTTTACGTTGGAGAAAACAAACAGCCTTCATCCCGGTGTCTCGATCATGGACGATATTATCGAGGATAAAGAAGCCGACGCTTCTGACCTTGCGTATATAATGCTAAAGATTTTGGATCGCTGGGGAGTGTCCACTACACCTCTGCTGATTCGGGACAAACGGGATGGAATATATGAAACCTCGGTCTCTACGCTTGTATGGTTCGACCGATTAGCTCTTCTGGTTTCACTACAGGGAGCGGACGGAGTCTTTGATTTCGATCGAAGCATTCCGTCTCGATTCGAATTGCCGTGGTTTCTGAATGGGATCAACGTCCTCGCGCTCCATGATACAGGTGTTGCTCACCTGCGTCTGAGTTTGCCTTCCAGTTTGAAGGACCATACTTCAAAGGAATTCCATTCTGTTGCACTCTTATCGAACAATAGAGCACTTGATTCGGTGTGCTTTCGCCTTCGAGGAGCAAAGGCAGAAAACTTTCGTGCTACGTTCTATTCAACGAAAGGAGAAGCACTTGTAAAGGCAGAACGTGATTTGATCGGTGAAAATGTTCTCAAGGATATCGACACATCATCGATTAATGATTTTTTGGATGAACCTGAGATCTTACTATACGGAAAAGGGACATCGAAAGGGACCGTAATGGCAATCGACTCATTTGTTACGTTTCACCCCAGGAATCATTTGTTACGCGAATTTCGCGGAAAATTTTCAGCGGATCAACGATATGATAACATATTTCTAAATGAACCGTTTGGTTATTCTATGCAATGGATAGTGAAAGCACCCCCGGGATATGTTTTAGGGGATTCACCTGCGCCAACAGCTGTTGAGAACTCGACATTAGTGAATTCTCAGACAATGTACCTTCGAGTAAACGATACAACAGGTTTTATTAAAACAGACGTTGTTTTTACTTCTGCAGTCATTGATCAGAGCAGATATAAGGAATTTGTCGGAGTCCTTGATCAAATAATTCAAGCAACTGAGCGAGAACTAACATTTAGAAAAAGATAATGTATCCGCCTCTTTTCACGATCCGGACTGATGAGATTATACTTGTCAGATTTTGTCTAACGCTGACTGAACCAGTTGCGTATGGTCTACAGAGAACTGGCTGCACGTCGCCGCTCTACGAGTCTATGACTCGACGAGTCGTAGACAGCGTAGCTCCGGTTCGTTAGGGCGCTAAAACAACAGAGGAGTAAACTCTCATGAGCAAAGCATCGACACAAATACTCTTTTGGTCTCCACGAGCTTTAAGCATTCTCTTCGCTGTTTTTATCTCCATTTTTGCTTTCGATGTTTTCAGTGAAGGATACGACTTCTGGAAAACCCTGCTTGCATTTGCAATTCATCTTATTCCCAGCATTATTATCCTGCTTTTCTTAACCATTGCATGGCGATGGGAATGGATTGGTGGTATTGTATTCCTTATTCTTGCAATATCTTATATTGTCATGGCTTGGCGAAAGTTTCCTTTGTCTGTTTATTTCGTAATAGCTGGACCAATGGTTATCATAAGCATTCTATTCTTTTTTAATTGGAAGTACCGAACAGAGATACAAACAAAGTAGTTGGCGGCCTAACCAGTCGCTCAAGCCATGCCGATGGCGTGATGGCGCCTTCGGCGCTCACTGACGGGAGGAGCCGTCGACGATTTCGCCGCGCCAAAACTCATCATATCAAGAATATCAGAATATCAACCTGATGAAAATAATTCTACAGTGCTGCCTTATTATATTTTGCATTGTCGCGAGCGTCGAATCGCAGACATTCGATCTCCTAAAATATGATTGGCGTGCACGTGCAGACAGTATGTGGTCAAGGAGATGGCGAAGAGAAAATGATACGCATTATTGTTGAAAGCAGTTATTGTGGGACAATCGGTGTGATTAATGAGGAATCCGACCCGGAGTCTAAAGCAGGACTTAGAATGGACATGGATTCAAAAGAAATTGGACTCGCTTGGTTACAAAGAAGTTTTGCAAACCTGTAATTGATTGCGATAGGAGCTGTGAGACCGGCCAAAGGTGCGCACCGGTGTTGATGACCTCCATCCCATTCACAGTACAAGTTTCAATGAAACACCGGAGTGAATATTCAGTTTTCATCAAATCAGTCGGCCGTGCTGTTGGGCGGGAGGCAGAAAGATGAACGTTATGATGGAAAAGGCAGAGTGAAAAAACACATTGTTCTCGGGATTGGTGAAATTCTATGGGATATTCTTCCTCATGGTAAGCAGGTCGGAGGGGCTCCTGCGAATTTTGCGTACCACGCCATGGCCCTTGGCGCCCAGAGTTATATCGTGAGTGCCGTGGGGGATGATCCTTCCGGCAGAGAAATCATTGAGCACATTCGACAGGTTGGCCTTGATCCCCAATATATTGCAGTCGACCCGAAATATCCCACAGGAACAGCAACAGTTCAGGTGAATGGCAAGGGAATTCCTTCTTTTATAATCCATGAAGGCGTGGCGTGGGATAACATCGTGCTCACGGAGAGAGTCGAAAGTCTTGCAGCCATTGCCGATGCGGTCTGCTTCGGTACACTTGCGCAGCGATCGGAAAACTCGAGGAAGAGCATACTCCGTCTCCTGGAATTCGTTACAACCGATTGTCTTTGTATCTATGATGTCAACCTCCGGCAGTCGTATTACAGCAAAGAGGTTGTTCTGGAAAGCCTCCGGCAATGCGATGTGTTGAAACTCAACGACCAGGAACTTCCCGTGGTTGCGGGCCTTCTGTCGGTCAGCGGATCGGAATCTGAAATCCTGCAGATAATAATCCGCGAATACGACTTGAAACTCATCGCCCTTACCCTGGGTGAAAAAGGGAGCCGATTGGCATCTGCCGGCGATGTATCCTTCATGGAGGCGCCGAAAGTTTCGGTTGTCGATACTGTCGGCGCGGGCGACGCATTTACGGCTGCTCTGACAGTCGGATTATTGGAACAGTTGCCCCTCCGGGTGATTCATGAAAATGCAACTCGGTTGGCGGGCTTTGTGTGCACGCAGCATGGGGCCACTGCAGAAATAGCTGCTATTCGTGAATTAATAGGAGGAATCTAAAAGAGAGGCGCTTTTGGAACGGTATCATTCAACTATTTTCAGCCTACGAGCATTTCTTTGATGTGATTCTTACGGCGGATGATCCCTTCAAAGCGAAACCTGAACCCTCTAATCGCATTTCATTTTCTTACATGTGTTTTTGAGTGTGAATCCGTCGGCACTTCTCATTCTTATCCCCTGGTCCGTGCCATAGCTCCTTTACACGGTCAAATTTCCATTCAGTAGCCCCGATTCTCAAATCATTTTTCTTCCATCCGCCCTTTATTTTTTTTGTTGTCTCCTTCCAATTTATCATCCCGCTTACAGTATCCAAAGCTTGGACATTCTGTGCCCCACACATCGAGGCATAGGTGAGGCACATCTCAATTGTCTCGCCTTTGAGTAAAGCGACCAGAAATCCGGCAATTGCGGAATCACCCGCGCCGGCGGCAGAAACAAATTTTTCTGCATGATAGCTTGGTTCCCACAACTCACGCTCCGACCAGTTATCAAGATTAATACCTCCAATGTTCTTCAGTTTTTCTTTAGAGGCGGTTCTTACATAAAATCCTCTGCTTCCACATTTTAACCCGACAATTTTACCCCCGTAATCAAGAAGTTTGTCCGACAGTTCAGCTAAATTATTACCGTCAAATAAGTGAAGCAATTCTTTCCCTTTGGCTCGTCCACGCAGTTTCAAAAATTCTTTTTTATCCAATATAAATTGTGCCTCTTCCACACTGGGAAGAAAAATGTCCACGTACGGCAAAACTTTTTTCAGGATCTTATTCCAATCTACTTTGCCTGATGGACTATTCGGGTCCGGAAGAGCGAAATCCAGTGAAGTCATCACGCCCAATCCATTGACTCTCTCATAAATCCTTCGCAGTTCCTCTCCACCATTCTCATACAACCTTTTCATGAGAGGAGGGTACCCAAGATGGAAGAGTTTAGCATTTTGTACTATATCAAAATCAATATCATCATAACAAAAACTGTTATTCGTCCCTGGATTATGCAAAAAGATACGGTCTGTATCTTTCGGGGCCATAACGATTGTGTACGAAGAAGATTCTCCTTTGACAATTTTTATTCCTTCCGCTGAAGCTTTATTTTTCAGGAAGTTCAAAATGGCTTCCCCGACAAAATCATCTCCCACTTTTGCCATAAAAGAAACCCTGGCCCCCAATATATCCATAGTAATACCTGTGTTTGAAACAGTACCGCCTGTGCAGATTCTCATTCCGCCAATATTGACCAGCTTCCCCGGAATAAGCAAATCTTCCAAAGAAATCTCGTTGGTATCCATGAATTCCGGAAACATATCAAGGCAAATATGTCCGGCTACCACAACATCAATGTCTTTCTTTTTCACGGTGTTCTTTCTTCAATTTTGTAATTCTTTGAATTTTCGGATCGGTAAAGACATCCGCTTCATCAACACTTGTGGTTGAGAATTCAGAGACAATCGCGCCCTTGTTACCTGCCTGAAACCAATGTAGAGTTCCAGGATATAATGTGTATTGGTCTCCCGGATTCAGCGTAATTTCATGCCAGACAGTATAACAGTTTTCTTTGCCTTTTGGAGGCTTCGCTTTTGGATCCGGCGTTTTTTCCCCGGGGACATAAAGATAAACCTTTCCCCAGCGGCAGCGGAATGTTTCCTCTTTTCCCGTTTTGTTCCCTACCGGCGGATGACGATGTTCCGGACAGGTTTGACGTGGAAACAAAACAAGCTCCTTTGCGCAGACTCTATCCGTATTCACATAGACTAGAAGTTCTAATCCTGTTTCGGCGAGTTCTCCTAAACCAAAATCTGCTACTTCAATATTTTTTCTCTCCCTTTGAGTTATTACAATTCCTGCTTTTTTAAAATACTGAAGAGCTTTGTTTTGTGCGTCGGTATACTGTTTTTCTGCAATCATGGGATGCCTCCTTATTTGCTCAAGCGAATTTCACCGCTACAATCATGATTAGTTTGTTAATCTGCAAAGCGCACAATAATGAAACAAGATCGAAAGAACTCGGCGTCTCGAGTGTAACTCTCTCTAAGATTTGCCGCTGTTTCATCTCAAGGTACAACCGGTACAATCAAAGCCGATGCGTGGTCGCGATCGTGATAAACCACGTTGGTAGCTTTTTGCGCCTGCGTGGCAGAACTTCCGACATCGGCGCCGGTGTTCAGGTTTCGATCAAATCGAGGGAAGTTGCTGCTCGAGATTTCCACCCGCAGTTTATGTCCTGCGAGGAACACGTTTGATGTTGACCACAGGTCAACCGTCACTTTGTAAATATCGCCGGGATTCATGAGTGTTGCTTTTTCCATGGAATTCCGATAGCGCACCCGCAGGATTCCTTCGGTCAGATTTTTCGCATAACCGTCGGGCGATACGTCGATCAACTTCCCTGTGAAGTCCGTATCAAACGCAGAAGAGCTTATATAAAGTTCCAGCGTCACCGGACCTGTCACTTCCACATTCTCCGTGAAGGCAGGAGTTGAGTACACCAGCACATCCTTCCGACTTTCCACTAAGCGCTGGTCGAGAGGCCCAGGAGGGAAATGATAGTCGCCAAGCGTCGGACCGCCTGTTGTCGGCACGGGGTCGGCCGGATCGTAAACATAGCTGTCAGGATTTTCAGCACGGGGAGCTGCGGCGCTCAAGGTACCATCACCGTTTAGGGAATTGGCTTTACCATCGGAATGCAGAAAATAGCGAGTGGGTTTGACGCGTGATAGCGGCCAATCATCCTCGTCTCGCCAGATACTCTTCCCCATTACAAAGATCCTAACGGGCTTTTCACCCGCGAGACCATTGTCAATGCCTTTCAACCAGTAGTCGTACCAGCGAAGACCGAGCTCCCAAATATCCAGAACTGAATTGTTCCCGAAGTCAACTTCGCCGACTTTAGGCCCGGCTCCAGCGTGTCCGCCAACTACCATGACCAGCCTTTGACCCTTTTTTGCGACCTCGTTGCCCCCCTGGCTTTTTATCCCAATATAGTTCCGCAGCGACCCATCCTGAAATATATCGTACCATGCGCCAATATTCAGAGCCGGAACCTGAATCTGTTTGAAGTGTTCTTCGATCGAACACGGTTTCCAGTAGTCATCATAGTTTGGATGTTCAAGCCATTCATAGTAGTAGTTGGCCAGCCCTGCAGAGGAGCCTACGTCCAACATTGGGTAATCGATAAGGGGACGTTTCATGTCCCAATGCGATGGTATAGCATCTTTTCCGACGCGGCGCTCAAGCGTATTGATTGAAAGCGCGGTTGACCAGGCCTGGTTCAACAATTGCGTAAAGGCTCCCCCCTGATAAACCCAGTGCGCATGATAGTTGGAGGCGGTCACATATGGCATAATACAGACGAGATGAGGAGGAGCGGCAATGGCAGCGAGCATCTGCGTGGCGCCTACGTAAGAGCCGCCCCACATTCCCACCTTACCGTTAGAGTAGGGGAGCGTCGCTGCCCACTCGACGCAGTCGTAACCATCACTCGATTCATGGATCATGGGATACCAGTCGCCATCCGATGCCGAGCGGCCGCGGACGTCTTGAACGATAAATACGTAGCCATGAGCGGCCACCTTCGGTCCAAATACCGCCTCGGAACGCTTGTCATAAGGAGTTCGCTCGAGAATGACGGGGAACTTGCCGTCGGACTTGGGCCGATAAACGTCGGCGCGCAGAGTCGCACTGTCGCGTGCTTTCATCGTTACGTTGTTCTCAATTATGACTTCCTGAGAGTATCCAACTGACCCATACACAAACAACGTTACGGCGACAATAATCAGATTGAAATAAAGACGATGTAGATGCATCGGGGTCACTCTTTCCCTTATGTTCGTGTGGCACTTATCTTGTTTTGTTTATTCTCTATTGGGTTCAATACCCCGACGCTTGCGTCGTCATTCCGGCGAAAGCCGGTCGACGACTCGACTCGTCGAGAATCCAGAATTTGGATGCCCGCCTAGGCGGGCATGACAAATACCTCGCTGCTTGCAGCGAGGATTATTTATTTGAAATTAGGATACAACCCATTTTTGCTCTTCACTCTTTATTCCTGAAGGGGACGATAGTCTATTGATGAGGGCGGAGCATTTTCCTCTTTGCAGCCCCATTGTCTATTCGGCTTTTCTCCCATCATTAATTCCAGAGTTCCTCCGCCTAGTAAATCGTTGTGCGTAAACCATGGCTTGTTCAAGGGCTTTCCGTTCAGAGTGGCGCTTTGAATATAAATGTTTGCCGCAGAATTGTTTCTCGCAATTACTACGAATTTTTTCCCGTTTGGCAAGTTTATGCTGATCCGATTGAAAACAGGGCTTCCGATATTGTACACAGGTATTCCTGGAGTCACAGGATAGAATCCCATCATTGAAAAAACAACAAATGATGACATGCCGCCGCCATCTTCATCCCCGGGGAATCCAAAAACATTATCGGTAAACCAGGTATCCAGCAGCATGCGGATACGCTTTTGAGTTTTCCATGGAGCGCCCAAATAATTATAAATATACGGTATATGAAAGCTAGGTTCATTACCCATGACAAACTGCCCTACAAGGCCTGAAGCATCCGGCTGTGTGTACCAGAATTTAAATTTTGGCAGCCCCAGGTCTTCTCTGAAGAGTTGATCCAGCTTTGCTTCGGCCCCTTGCCGACCCCCCATGAGTTCGAATAGGCCGCGCAGGTCGTGCTTTACCTGCCAGTTAAAAGTGTACGCATTATTCTCGGTGAAATATTCACGTCCTGCGAACCTCGGATCAAAAGGTTCTATCCACTGACCATCCGCATCTTTCGGCCACACGAAACCCTTATCGACACGAAATACATTTTTATAGTATGCAGCCCGGCGCAAAAACAAATCGCGATCTTCAGGATGGCCGCTCAAAGGCGCAAGCTGTGCGATGCACCAATCGTCGTAGCTATTTTCGAGTGTGACTGACACAGCCTGCCGTTTTTCCCAATCGTTATGTACTTCCTTAACTGTTTCCTTTTCACCCGGCCTTAATCCCGGCATGTAGCCATTTTTGTTATAGAAAGTATCAAGAGATGTCGCAGGCCCGTTATTCCAAGGCAAAAGAGTCGCTTCAAGGGAATTCTTTTTCAAGCCTTCATAAGCTTTCCCGATGTCAAAGTTCCTGAGTCCCTTAAACCAGGCATCTGCCATCCATGCAGCGGCGTGGTTGGCGGTCATAGCCGGCCAGTCGCCAAAAACCAATGCAAAAGAGGGCATCCATCCGCTTTGCTCATACATCGTGATATAGGATTTTATTTTGTAGGTTTCCTGTTCCGGATTCAGGATCACGCATAAAGGTTCCAGGGCATTGTACATATCCCAAATCCAGTTATCGACAAAAAACGGCTCAGTCGAATCATGTACCTTGTGATCGAAAGCGCTGTAGTACTTTCCATATTCATTGATGTCAACCATCCGCTCATAGCAGCGATAGAGCGAGCTATAAAACACACGTTTCTGCGCAACAGTCCCTCCCTGAACGTTGATTTGGGAAAGTATCTTCTGCCATACGTTCAACGCATTGTTCTTTACCGCGTTAAAATTCCATCGAGGAATTTCCTTCAACAGGTTTTGTTTTGCCTGCTCGACGCTTATGTATGATACACCGTACCGAAATGAGACGGTTTGCGGCTTGTTCCCTACATCTATCAACAGCAATTGTTTGTCCGATGAACTGTGGTATCGGATTGTTGATATATCTGCATCGACCTCTGCGTAAAAGTATGCCTTCATATTTGCGAACTTTTCCGTTCCGGTAATAATTCTCTTATCCGTCGCCTCAATCTCGCCATCGCCGTTTATCACACCTAACCGGAGATAATGTTCCTGCTCATCGGGGAAATTAAACCGGAAGTATCCGCTTTTGGCGTTGGGAGCGAACTCAATCTTGTTGCCTGTTTCTAGAAAAGATGTGCTATAATAGTAGGGAGTGGTTTGCTCCTGGCAATAGACAAAACGTCGATTCCAGATGCTGTCGTCAGCGGCTCCGCTGACGGGCATTAAGGCAAATACGGAATATACCCGATGTGAAGCGACCATGAGCGGGAAATAACTGATCTGGTCATCTAATTGGTCTTTTCGCATCGGGAATGTTCTCAGCATGCTGTTCGGCAAATGAACGGTTGGCCGCGTGGGCTCCAGAATAATCCCAACGCCTCCAATGGTCGGATCAACGAAAGACAGATTGGACTTTTGAACCTGGGCAAAGGCAGAAAAACCTATGCAGAGCAAACCAACGAGGGTTATTGCAATATTCTTCATTGTAGTGTCTATAGAAAATCTATTGGTCATCTTTCGTTAAAATTACCGCCCGGATTTTTCAAATCATCCGCTTGTATCATGCCGTTGCAGCCTGACGATTCCGTCCGATACGGTAGCCGATCAAACCGTAAAAAGCGACGTATGTATATGCAATCAACGGCACGATGTAGGAAATTTGTAATCCACCCAAATCCGCAATATGGCCTTGGAGGGGAGGGAGCAGTGCCCCGCCCAAAATCGCCATGACCAGCAACGACGAAACCTGGCTTTTTAACATCCCGGTGCCTTCAAGCGCAAGTGAGAATGTATTCGACCATCCGATAGATGAGAACAGCCCGACTCCTACAACACACCACATCGCAGTCTTTCCCCCAAAAACAATTGCAGATATGAGCAGCAGAACAATAGTTGTCGAAAAGATCGCAAGCGTGCGCCCGGCCATAGCTTTGCCGAACTGAAACAACAACCAGCAGAGGATGAGCAGTGGAAGATAGTATTTGACGATGTTCCATCCGCTGAGAAGACCAAGAATAACGAAAGCGCCCATCGGAATACCCATCAAAAGGATTTTCTTGCTCTTCGCTTTCATATCGCTCAATTCAACAGCACCCATGAAACGTCCAATCAGCATCCCTCCCCAAAACAGCGACACATATTTGCTGGCTTCTACAGCAGTTAATCCGGCGATGTTTGGCTGCCCGAGAAAATTAATAATGGAACTGCCGACAGAGACTTCACCCCCCACATACATAAATATTGCGACGATTCCAAGCACCACATGCGGAAACTTAAGTGCACCCGCGCCGGGTTCAATTTTCCCTTCTCCTATGTGAGGTAAACGGACAAAGAAGAATACCGCGGCTAAAATCAGGAACGCAATGCTGAACGCAAGATACGGCACTTTCACTGAATCGGCTCCCTGCATGCCGGCGTGGTTGAAATATTGAAAGATTAAATAACCGCCAATCAACGGTCCAATGGTTGTACCGACTGAATTAAACCCTTGAGCGAGATTCAGCCGGCTTGAAGCGGTGCGTTCAGGACCGAGGATGGTCACGTAAGGGTTAGCAGCAATTTGCAGCATCGCAAAACCAAGACCCACAATGAACAGTGCGACGAGAAACAAAGGATAAGAAGAGATGGTTGCAGCAGGCCAAAAGATTGCACTTCCAAACGCCGAAATCAATAGACTTATTACAATGCTGTTTTTATATCCGATCTTTGCAATAGGATCTCCTATGATTACGGAAGTTATAAAATACAGCAGCGATCCAACAAAATAAGCGCCGAAAAAGGCAAATTGTACAAGCATCGCCTGAAAATAATTCAACGTAAATGCTTCTTTGAAACGCGGAATAAGAATGTCATTCCATGCCGTCATAAAACCCCACATGAAGAACAACGTGGTCATGATTGCAAACGGGCCGCGGTACATTCCATTTTGTGATTTCTGCGAAGTATTTGAAATCTGTTCGATTGATCTGTCGATAACGGTCATAGAATAGTTCCTTTTGAGAAATTTGGTATCTGATGTTACGCAGGGTTTAAAAGGCTTGCCACAAGAGCACTAAGACTTTTTAAAGAAAGCTTCATTCTGCAAAGTCCATTAATAAAAAATATGTATTCGTTCGTGACTTTGTGCCTTCTGCCGACCCAAAGGGTTCCTTCGGAAAGGCATCCTTCGGAGTGGCAATGCTATTGACGTTTTGCACAACATGAGTGAGTAATTATTTGTTACGGTTTACCTGCTTATTTCTGTTATGGAATTTCCGTCGAGAGAAACCTGCCGGATGTCCTTGCTCGAAACAGTGATGTCGCGAACAATCCTTTTTCTCGTGTGATTGAGAATCAACATCTTCGAGCCGACGATGGCCGTATACACCCTGTCGATTTTTCCGTCCGGGACGACGATTCCGTGACTGTTCAGAAATTTTGTTGTCGGATCGAAAAGGAGGGATTGATATTGTTCACATGAACCTTCCTGCGGTTTCTCTCCGGGCTTCATTTCGCGGACGGGGGCGACTTTCTTTACTCCAGTGAGTTTTTGCTGAATGCACAATGTGGCTCCGTTTCCGACCTTCTTCTCGCCGCCGTTGGTGTTGAACATGCGGGGAAAATAGTTCTGCCCGTCCTCAATCGAACATAGGGAATCCGTATTGCCGGCGATCAACAAACCGCCGTTCTCGACCCATGCCAAAATTTTTTCCAGCGATTGTTTTCTAAACCAGTGTGCATCATAAACCATCATCCATTTTGCCCGCTGCAACACACTATCCCCGATCAGCCGATCATCGGCAAAAAGGATGTCGGAATAGTCGCGGAGCATGGAAACAAAGGGAACCAGATTCTGCATAAATTCGATATTTCCCATGACTAGGTCAAGATCCGGATAAAGAAAAGCTCCTTCCTTGTTTGGAGTGTTTGTTTTTATCAAAGAGACATATTTCAGGAAAAGATCCATCTTGTCTTCCCTGTCATTGATATTCCCGGCATAGGTCATAAATTCGTCGACACCCGCTGTTGCCGCGTTATAGATCCGGGAAACCACTCCTAGATCCAACACACCTCCCGCAGGTTCAAATCCAAACTGGTTTCCGTAGAGATGCGAGGCTGTCGTTACCCAATTGGTCAACGTGAAGTTCAATCCGAAATCGGTCGCTTCATTCGTGATTCGTATTCCGCCGTGATACTTTGCCGCCACCTTACATTGATCGGCAAAATTGGAGCCCTGACTTGAATTCGCATCGCCTCCCGTACAGAGGTACACCGGAATCCCCGGAAAGTATTTCCGGCCCAGCTTCATCCACACATCGGCATGGCGTGTCATTGACGCCCGATACCAGTCGATGAAGTCGACCCACCTTCTTCGATCTTGCTGCGTCTTCAACGTAAAATCTCCCTTGTAGGTGAGTTCATCAATACGAAACCCCTCGACGGGATCCGTGTGCACCGGAGGCATGGCCACTGAGGCGAAAGACTTAAACGATGTCCCCCATGATTCATTCAGCGCGGCAAGGTCATTGTTGAATTGTCTCCGCATGTGTATAATGAAATCCTCCCTGGCATATCGATCGTTGCACCAATATCCCGCGTGCGAATGATAGAGCCCGGCTATCGTGAGAGGCCAACCTCCGTGCCAGACAGGATAAATAGCTTCGCCGAAATCTCCGCTGATTCCAAGAAGAACCCCTTCGAGTGTTCCTGAATTTCCATACTGCTCGGCAACCCGTGCAAGAAAGCGGTCGACGTAACGGTAAAAGCTCGTATCCCAAATCGGTACTTACCTTGGTCTCAATATTGTGCTCAAGACAGCGCAGTCCGACAAAATTTTTGCTGTTTCTGTACCAGTCTGGAAGTGAGTACGCAGGACCGGCGATGATAAATGCAGTCCATTTCAATCCTGCTTTTTTCAGAATCTCTACCTGTTTGTCCCAGGCCGAAAAATCCCATTGATTCTCCCCCTTGTTTTCCACCGACTCCCAGGTCAGATAGAATTCTACGCTGGAGAAGCCCGCATTTTTAAAACGCCGGGCATCTTCCGGGGATATTTCATTGGATTCGCCGAGGCAAAGGCGCAAACCGGCTGGTGTTGGTACCCGAGGAGTATCCAATTGTTGCTTCCAAGCATCCGACGCAGCGTTCTGTTTTTTCTTTTCTGCTGGAGAGGTTTTCGCTGTCGCTGAACTGTCGGTTTCGACATCTTTCACGCAGCGAAATCCAATTGAAAAAAATGGGGAGCCCGAAGGTTGGAGTCGCCGTCGCGAGACACGAAGATCGAAGGCATCAGAATAATAACATCCACCGCGAACAACTTTGCTTCCCCCCCAGCCGTCTTCAAATTGTACCGTGTCGCGCACAGTATCGTCATAACGGAAAAACCAATCGGTCGTCCATTGATAAACATTGCCGGCCATATCATACAAACCGTATCCGTTGGGCGTGAATGAACCCACCGGGGCGGTATATTTCCACGGCGTGGAGATGCGAAAATCACGCCAATCAAAATTCACATTACGGTCGGCAAATTTCGCCCTGGAGGCATCGGGTACCGCATAGCCCCAAGGATAGAGCGGCTGCTCCAATCCTCCGCACGCGGCGTATTCCCATTCTGCCTCGGTCGGAATTCGTTTCCCGGCCCACGACGCATACGCTGAAGCCTGATCCAGACTGACATTCACAACGGGATAATCTGGATAGTCGAGAAAGTAATTGGGCATTTCTTCCCAGCGAGGATCCGACGGATAGGGTGTTTTTGTCGAATCACAAAAGACCTTGAATTCGTGGTTGGTAACCAATTGCTGGTCCATGTAAAAGCTTGCCACGTTCACGGAATGAACAGGCGACTCCTCATGGTAACCCTGTTCCGAGCCCATGCGAAAAGTTCCCCCCGGGATCAAAACCATCTTTTTCCCGTCGCGGGCAATCATGATGTTCGTGGAGGCTGCTTCACTTTGGTAGGTTACTATCGACAACGCAATCAGCAAAGAGAGGAGCATTCTCATGGAGGCATCTCCGTTGTTTGTACGCAAATGTCAACCGCGATCTTCAGCTATTCAGTGTCGTAAATCGGTCTTTGTCGTATTGATCTCCCCCAGTTTATGTACCGAAGTTAAGTTAGTAAATTTCTTGCTGCATTGGCACACTAAAGTGGATAGAATGCTTTCAGCACCAAAAAAAAAAATAAAAAACCTCCTTCATCTTTCGAATCCGGAGGTTCAATTTCCCTCCAACCGCCCCCGCATTTCTCCAAATTCGGGCGTTTAACATGGACGAATGTAGCCTTAATCGCTGGGACAATCAAGACTAAAAAGGCCGACATAACATCAGGTTTTCGATCGTTAGTCAATGTCTCTGACATGTGATGATTCTTTCAGCCGCATCCTTCTCCCCCTCATTTCTGCCTCCTTAAATCCAAAATATGAATTTTTCTAGCTTTACATTGAATCAGTTTTTTGGGGCAGGTCGGCACTCACCCAGAATAATAGTAGATAGTATGTTGATTTTGAACGAGCAAATCAGTAGACTTAAAACCAGTGTTTTGTAATAACCTGAATTCAATACTACCATTCAAATCTCAAACCATATGACAGAACCATTGGAACCTTTGAAACTGAGTGAGAAAATCGGCTACGGTCTTGGCGATGCCGCCTCGTCGATGTTCTGGAAGCTCTTTGGAATGTACCTTATGTTCTTTTATACTGATATTTTCGGTATTCCGGCCGCTGTCGTGGGCACTATGCTGCTGGTAACCCGCGTCGGCGATGCTGCGTTCGATCCGCTCGTCGGTATATTAGGCGATCGCACTAATACACGATGGGGAAAATTCAGGCCATACCTGCTATGGATGGCACTGCCAATTGGCATCATCGTAGTGCTGACGTTTACTACTCCTAACATAAGCACAAGCGGAAAAATAATATATGCGTATGTTACGTACTCGTTGATGATGATCATTTATTCCCTGATCAACGTTCCGTACGCCTCACTCATGGGTGTCATGACGAATGATGGGAAACAGAGGACAACCCTCGCCACATATCGGTTCACGTTGGCTTTTGGCGGGAGTTTTCTGGTGTTGGCTCTTTTCCAACCGCTCTTCGACGGATTTGGAACACGGACGTTCAATGAATTTACTTCCTCAAAAACCATCGAAGTGACGGATACAACGACAAAAGCAACAGGTAAATTAATCGTGTGGGATGGAACCGCAGAGAATTCGGCTCTCACAAATCCTGTTGATTCACTTCTTTTTATTACAGCAAAAGTGAATATCAGCACAAAAGATGCTTTTAGTCTTGGCGTTTTCAATACAAGAACCAATCAATATTCCGGGTTTAATTTTGCTGAAGGAAAAGATACACTTGGATTATCGCGTAATGGCTCCACCAGCGACGTGAAAATAAAATTGGACCAAATTACAACCGGCGATAACCTGGCTAACCTTGCAGATCTCAAATTTGCGTGCAAAGGTATTGACGAAAAATCCATCGCGATCAGAAACATTTCATTGAAAGAAATTGATTACCGCTCGGGGACCCAAAAGGCATTGATCGTGATCGCCGTACTGGCGGTGATCTTTTTCCTCTTGACGTTTGCACTTACCAAGGAGAAGGTAAAACCGATTGATGTCAAAACTCCGCTGAAGGACGATCTGAAGGACCTTGTCAAGAACGGTCCGTGGTTCATTATAATTGGGGCCAGTATTGCTACAATCTTCTTTAACACCATCCGCGATGGAGCGGCCGTGTACTACTTCTTGTATTATTTCAAAGGGATGAAGAATATCGAATTCAATCCGTCCACGATCCTTGCCATTAGTACCATTTACCTGTTATTAGGACAGGCGGCCAACATTATCGGAGTTGTTCTGGCGAGGCCCGTTTCCGATAAGATCGGCAAGAGGGGCACCTTCATGGCTGCCATGGTTATTGCTGCTATCCTAAGTTTTATTTTCTTCTTCCTGGACAGGACCAACATTGTGATGATTTTTGCGTTTCAGTTCTTGATCAGTATTAGTGCCGGCATCATATTCCCGTTAGTCTGGTCGATGTATGCCGATACGGCTGATTATTCCGAATGGAAAAACGGTCGTCGTGCCACAGGATTGGTATTCTCCGCTGCATCCATGTCGCAGAAGTTCGGAGCTTCGATAGGCATTGCAATGGTAGGTTGGATTTTAGCGATCTACGGCTACCAGGCCAATGTTGAACAGGCAGAAAGCACACAAAATGGTATCCGCATGATGTTGAGTATTTACCCTGCCATCGGGGCATTGCTTGCCGCGGGATTTATGTTCCTCTACCCGTTGAAAGAATCTGTTCTCGAGAAAATCAGTGTCGAGCTGGCCGCCTTTCGTGCAACCGGCAAAAAGGCCGAGTGAGCAGGGGAAATCATAGGCATGGGAAATGCAGAATGAGGATGAATTCTTGAGGCGCACCTAACAGGCAGTTTGAAAAAAGAAGAGCAAAAACGTAAAGGAACATTATGGAAAATTTTCAAATTGTTGCGGGAACAATGATCACCGAAATGGAAAAGCACGCGAGAAAACTCGGAGTGAAAGGAGTGATAGTAGTCGCAAGCATGGACGAAGCCGGCTTCTCATGGGTATCTCAAATGAAAGCTGTGGAGACAATGAAAGCTATTCCTGAAAATCCTGCGCAGGAAAAGTATCCAGGCACCAACTTTATCGCGGTTGCTTATTCTAAAGCAGCAGAAATGGCTGATACCAAGCTGAACAGCGGAAGCAACGTAAGGCCGCCGTATCAGGGAGAATTTGGCTATCAGGGGGGGATGATAAAAGAAGTTCAGTCCGGTTATATCTTAACGATCTTTAGCGGCGCCACCGGTGAACAAGATTTTGAAATAGCCAAGGCTGGGATGAATGCGTATCAGCCGGGTCAATAATTTTTTAAACTGAGATGTTTGAATATTAGAAGTTATTTACTGATGTTAAGCAGAGTTTAAAAGCTTTGCCACGAAGGCACTAGTTCACAAAGACTTTTTAAGGAAAGCTTAATTCTGTTAAGTCCATTAATAAAAAAGGTTGTTTTTCTTAGTGACTTTGCGACTTCGTGGCGATAACATTGGGCTTTTGCGTAACATAAGTTATTTAGAAATATCTCAAAAATTTTCTGTCATGTCATCCTTCGCCTGCGCTGCAAACCAGATTCTTTTTCTCCCGACGATCACGAAGTGACGCCGTTGGCAAAAAAGTCGGTTGACGACTCGTCGAGGATCCAAGAACGACAATAAGAAATTTTTCAATGTGATTTCGATTGAAATTGGGACACCACCTACTTTTCCCCTAATTCCATTCCGCAACATCCTGTCTTATTCTATTTTTTTCCAAACCTCTTCTAAAAGAAGGTCTTCATTCTTTTTGCCATCTTTGTAATGTACATAATGTCCCGTGGAATACCAGAGATTGCCTTCGAGCTTGATCTTCCAATCAATGGAAGTGCCGAGATTCTGCGGATCATAGAAGAAATCGGTCGTCTCTGTGTATGTGTCTCCGTTAAGTTTGTATGTACCAGCCCCGGCAACATCGTGAAATGCCACGGCGGAATCATGAGCAGTTCCTTTCGCCAGGAGTTCTTTGACCATTTTTGTATCTTGCTTGACCCATGCGAAATGGCTTGCTGTGATCAGTCTTATCCGTGTTCCCGTTAATGCTTTGTCTTTCCCGTCAATTTTTTGGGAAATCAGTTCCCAGGCGCCTTGCAGTTTGCCGCCGTTCTGAGCATTGACCGTTATTAACGGAAAGGAAAATAGAATAACGAAGATGATGCGATGCAAAGATTTCATTTAATGCTCCTCATGCTATTATGTGTTCGGAATATTGCAAAGTCAGTGATCCGGTCCAGGCACTAGCAAAAAGCTCATTTGCCGTTCATGAGCATTTTCGCCATCAGAGCCATGTCTCCCTCGACTCTCCATCTCAAGAATTTCTCAGGGAACCAATTCAAATCGCCGACTGGATAACCATCAAGACCCGCTTTCAATAATGTTCGATTAGTAAATGCGAAATCTTCTTTGGTGGGATACTTGCCATGGGATGAATTCTTATAGACAACAGTCATATTCCTGGCTGCCGCCGGTTCATTCGGGTTGTCAGGATCGTAACCCCAGAACACGATATTTCTAGGAGAGGGTGAATACATGTCCTCAAGAAACGCGAGTATCAATGGCATATTGTCGGGCATGAATGTGAAGCCCGGATCGACTCCGTCGACAGACTCGCGGCTGATCATATGAGGATGCCACGACCACATCGATTGCGTACGCGAGTTGGTTACCGGTTCAGGAAGAATCTTACCGGCATCAGACGAGATAGTATCGTTATATTTCCTGTAGAAGCCGTAAAAGTCGGTTGTATCGAAATAGCTCGCATTGTTGCAGTAGACGATGACCCGGCCGAGTTCCTGCGGGTCTGTCGGGTTGACTGTGTGGTCATCTGCGAATTGAACTGCGTCGCTCCCGTAAAGCTTTATCGCTTCAGCGAGGGTTAATTTTCGTCCCCCGGTTTTAAGGGTGTCGATGTTTATTGTCTGGCCGTACAGAAAAGTGTCGGGATCCTGAAATCGACGATCCATCATACGCTCGCCGGTGAAATGACAGTTCACCAGAAGATTGTTCGCGATAAATGCTTTCCTGTAATAACTCTCCAGCCAGCAGAACTTGGCGCAGTTCACAACAGTGTTATGATCACAAAAGTAATAATTAAGCCCGATTCCCTGCGACTGAATGAGACCGAAGCCCACATTCTCGAGCGTGTTGTTGATTTCCACGAGCGTGTCCGCGGGCGCAGTATAGTAGATAACGCGTCCCGCCTACCACTCGTCCTTGTAAATCGCGTTGCGAAACATATCATTGGTAAGAAAAACATTTGTCCATTTTCCGCTCACGTGAACCGCCGGACCCTCCTGCCACTCGAAGATGCAGTGGTCGATCCGAACATTCGCACTGTCCTTCTCTTCGTTTATCGGTTCCCAAAGCTGGGCTCCGGACGCGATCCAAGATAGAATCCACACATTGGATACCGTCAAATCCCCATGAGCGTCTATGATCAAGTCTGTGATTCGGTCATTGAGAAGATACCGCAATGAATCGGGAGCGAGCTGGATAACCGCCGGACCCGGATCGGCTCCGGAAAGGGGAGCAGGCTGACCGACGATTTGCAAATGGTAGCCGTTGTTAGTAATCGTTTTGCTGTTGATGTATCGTTCTCCTCTCATCAGGACGTACACCCGATTCACATCCCTCCGGCTTCCATTTGAGAGCGTATCCCCGAGAATCGCACTTGCGAGTACGTTAACGCGAGTATTCCGGATCAGAAGAGTGTCGGAATACTGAGCCGACAAGTGTGAAGAGAATATTCCGATGACGAAAAGAAAAACAGTTAAGCTTTTTCTCATGATAGCACCCTTTCCTGGATATTCGATCAATGCTGGCACGCGGCGACAATTTCATCTTTTTGCCCCGAGTGTAATGGCCGCTTTCGACACTTTTCAATTTAGTGCTGGCCTAGGCGCAACGATATAGTTTTTCTGCAATATACGCCTATCACAGGGCCATTGGATGAATAATTTAATAAAATTTTGCCCCTCTTGCAGTGCCCTTTGGGCGATGCTGAAGTTACAACGGTTGTATGCAGGGGCGCAGTCAGTAAATAAGATATTGTGCGTTCGCATTAAATACTTGATTTCCGGAGGCGTTCTTTGATGTATTTTGTTTATATTATGCAAAAAATTTTGTATGTTTGTCCGACGAGAAGAATGTCCCTTTTTTTCGCGTTGGAGTCTTCCTCATCGAAATTATCGTACTTGTGAAAGCATTAAAGGATTAATACTCTATGCCGTCTTACCAACCCGCCGAAAATAGATATGACAAAATGCGATACAACCGCTGCGGTCGTTCCGGAATACAATTACCGGTCGTTTCTCTCGGCTTGTGGCATAACTTCGGCGGAGTGGATACTCTGAAGAATGCCCGATCGATCGTCTGGAGCGCCTTCGACGCCGGCATTACCCACTTTGATCTCGCCAATAATTATGGACCCCCTCCCGGTTCCGCCGAGGAGAATTTCGGCAGGATATTGAAAGATGACCTTGCCTCGTACCGCGACGAACTCATTATTTCCACCAAAGCAGGGTACGATATGTGGCCCGGGCCGTACGGCGATTGGGGCTCGCGGAAATATCTTGTCGCCAGTCTCGATCAAAGCCTTAAGCGGATGGGTCTGGAATATGTTGATATCTTTTATCATCATCGACCCGACCCGAAGACGCCGCTGGAAGAAACAATGGGAGCTCTCGATCATATTGTTCGTAGCGGCAAGGCGTTGTATGCCGGCGTATCCAATTATCCCGCCGACCTGACCCGGCAGGCGGCAAAAATACTCCGCTCTCTTGGAACTCCGTGCCTCATTCATCAGCCGAAATACAGCATGTTCGAACGCTGGGTCGAGTCGGGTTTGCTCGGTGTGCTTCGTGAAGAAGGGATCGGCTGCATCGCCTTCTCACCGCTGGCTCAAGGAATGTTGACCGATAAATATCTCCACGGCATTCCCCCTGATTCTCGAGCCTCAAAACCCAACGGCTTTTTGCGGCCCGAACAAATCACCGCGGAAAAATTGGAGAAAATTTCACGCTTGAATGATATCGCTCTCCGGCGGGGGCAAACTTTAGCGCAGATGTCTTTGGCGTGGATTTTGCGAAACCCTGAAGTGACATCCGTCTTGATCGGTGCAAGCAAGGTGTCCCAGGTCGAGGATGCGGTTGGAATCGTAAAACAGCCCCCGCTTGATGAGGGAGAAATTCGAAAAATTGACGAAATCTTAAACACCTAAAGCCTAAAAGCTAATACCTAATACCATTTTTTAAATGGCTGAAAAACAAAAAATACTTATTGCTGATGACGAACCGGGGATTACCGATGTTCTCGCATCCGTGCTGGAACGGAATAATTTCGACGTTACTAAAGCGTTTGACGGTGAAGAGTGCCTGCAAAAAGCACGATCTTCAAGTTTCGACCTCGTTCTGCTCGACGTTCACATGCCGAAACTCGACGGCTACGAAGTCATCAAACAGCTGAAACAAATGCCGCAATTACGGTATACGCCGATCGTGTTTCTAACCGGCTACAGCACCGCTCCGGATAATATCGAGTCGGGTTACAAGTACGGCGGCACAGAGTATTGGAAGAAACCGATGGCGACGGAAGAGTTTGAAGTACGCGTCCGCGCTATCCTGAGAATCGCGGAGGCGGAAAGAACATTGCGGGAGATGCAGGAAGGCTTTACGTCAATGATCGTACATGACCTGCGGGGCCCGCTTGGCGGTATCGTAGGTTTCGCAGAAATGCTTTCGGAAGATAAAGAAAAGTTTGAACCGGAAATCGGCGAGTTGGTTGATGAGATCGGCAAAGCGGCGAGGCTGATGCTCAATCTTGTGATAGATTTTTTGGAGATCACGCAGCTGGATGCCGGAGAGTCAAAAATGTATCGGAATCAAGAGAGCCTTCGCGACATCGTTGAGCGGAGTGTTTCCAGCCTTTCGAAGGCTCAGCAGGAAAAATCAATCGAAGTGAAAATCGATTTACCCAATCTGCCGATGCTGTACATAGACCCCGACCGAATTGAAAAAGTGTTCACTCAGCTGCTCGATAATGCGCTTCGATTCACCCCAAAAGGGGGCTCCGTTTCAATTTCTGCGGCTGCCGGACCGGGTTCCGTCGTTGTGAGGTTCAGCGATACCGGCGTTGGAATTCCGGCAAAAGAAATTCCCATGCTCTTTGACAAAATGAGAATCACGACGCCGGGGTCAAAGCGGGCGGGGACCAAAACGGGACTGGGTCTTCCGATCTGTCGAGGGATCATTGAGGCACACGGCGGGACAATATCGGCAGAATCAAAAGAAGGAAAAGGAACGACATTTACCATCACGTTACCGCTTCAAACCGCCTGATTTCTCCCGTTCTGTCAAACATTAATCAAACGATTTATCAACTCGATCAGTTTCTCAAACTCGACCGGTTTGGTTGCGTAATCATCACATCCCGCATTGAGAGCCTTTTCTTTGTCGCCGACCATGGCATGAGCAGTTAAGCCGACAACCGGTATGTGGTTGACGCTGGGGTCATTTTTGATTTGCCGAGTCGCCTCCCAACCGTCTACGACCGGGAGGCTCATATCCATAAGAATGAGGTCGGGGTTTTCTGAGTGCGTCTTGTCGATCCCCTGTTGTCCGTCGACCGCAGTGACGATGGTATAACCGCGCCGTTGAAGCCTGCGAACCATCATGTCGAGGTTGATCTCATTATCTTCTACCACAAGCAGCTTAGCCATTTGCCGCTCCTATAAACGAAATATTTTGTGTTGTGAGTTGAGGGATAAGAAATGAAATCTGTTTCAAGAGTTTTTCCGGCGTGAAATCGCCTTTCTGAATTACTTTTTTGACAATACCGTTCAACTGCTGCCGTTCTTCTGCCATCAAATCTTTTGAGGTGATAACAACAACCGGGATGTGTTTCCACTCTTCGCGGTTCTGGAAGATGCTGAGGAATTCGAAGCCGTCCATCACGGGCATCATGATGTCTAAAAAGATGATGCTCGGGATTATGATTTCAAGAAGCGCGAGCGCCGATTTTCCGTTTTCCGCCGTTCGCACTTCCCATCCCGCTTTTTGAATTGCCCGGGAAGCCATTGTTCGCAGGTCGGGGTTGTCGTCAACAATGAGAATGTACTCGCTGGGCGCTCGCTGTTTGTATTTTTCCAGGACCTGCAAAATTTTTTCCTTGCTCACCGGTTTGATGAGATACTCTGACGCCCCAATTGCAAGGCCGAAATTCTTTTCATCCAGCATTGTATACATGACGACGGGGATAGACTTCAGCGTCGGATCGTTTTTAATCTCCTGGAGAACAGCCCATCCATCTTTTCGGGGCATCATTACATCAAGAATGATAGCCATCGGAAGGATTTCTTTTGCCCGCTTTATCCCTTCGTCGCCGCTGGCCACACATTCGACCAGATAGCCTTCTTTCGATAAATATCGCAGGAGCAAATCCCGGACACCCGGATCGTCGTCCACCACCAGGACCGCTGTGTTTGCCGGAAGCGGCGCTGGTGTCTTTTCTGCCGGAGCGATTGCCGGCGCTTTCTTTTCTCCCGTGTTTTCGATGGACTGAGGTAATGTTACCGTAAATGTGGTGCCTCGGTTCGGTGCACTTTCTATCTCAATGGAGCCATGCATCATTTCTGTGAAATGCTTCGTGATTGCAAGGCCAAGCCCTGTACCGCCGTACTTTCGGGTAGTAGAACTATCTGCCTGTGAGAATTCTTTGAAGAGCTTCAATTTTTGCTCTTCGGTAAGGCCAATTCCTGTATCTGAAACCTTGAGAGCAATTTTGGTGCCGGTGTGGTCAGCGGGAGGAATTGCGGCAGCACTCAACGTTATTGTTCCTTTTTGAGTGAATTTAGAGGCGTTGCTGATGAGGTTGAAAAGAATTTGCCTCACTTTGGTGTGGTCGAGACGGACGGTCGGGATATCTTTCGCTATATTCACAAGAAGGGAATTTTCATTCTTTTCTGTGAGCGGCTGAACTGTTGATACCACTTCATCGATAAGGCTGTTCAGCTGGAATTCCTCAACGTAGATCTCCATTTTTCCAGCTTCGATCTTCGAGAGATCAAGGACTTCGTTGATCAGCTCGAGGAGATTTTTACCCGCCATGTGAATTCTGTCAAGGTCGCCGTGATACCGTGTTTCACCGTCATCGCTCATTTCCTCGGCGATCATTTCGCTGTAACCGATAATGGCATTGAGCGGCGTCCGTAATTCATGGGACATGCTTGCCAAAAAGGCGCTCTTCGTTTTGTTTGCTTCCATCGCCGCATCGCGGGCTTTTTCCAATTCAAGATTCTGATTTTCGATGATCGACATTTGTAAGCGGACTTGTTCCTCCGCCCGTTTGTGTTCAGTAATGTCCCGGCCGATACCGACGAACCCCGTGATGTTGCCTTGACCGTCCCGAAGAATAACTTTATTCGTTGTCACCCATCGATTTTTTTCTTCTCTGCTTGCATCGACGGAGGGGCCTTCATGATTATATATTCCTTTGCCCGCCTGAAGGATCGCTTGTTCTTCTGCATAGTATTTGGCAGCCAGCTCACGCGGAAAAAAGTCGAAATCCGTTTTTCCTATAAGTTCGTTCTCAGAAGCAAGCCCCATCTGATGCACCACGGCTGTATTGCTTACAAGAAAACGGCCATCCCGATCTTTAACATAGATATAGTCTGGTATGTTATCGATCAGTGTACGAAGAAGCATCCGTTCATGTTCGCGCTCCTCCTGCACCTTGATAATTTCATTAATTTCGCGAGTGATACCGACAAGCCCGACGATTTCGCCGCTGTCGTTTCGAAGCGGCACCTTCGTGGTCGACGTCCAGTAGAAACTCCCATCCTCCAACTCCCTGCTCTCGGTTAACCCCACGATCGGTTTACCTATTGCCATCAGGCGCTCGTCATCCTTCATTGTTTTCCGGCCAAACTCCTCGCCAAACAAATCCACGTCCGTTTTTCCGATGACCTGGCTCATATCATTCATTTGCAGATCGTTCAACATCTTTCGGCTAATTTTTGTCAGCCGGCATTGGCGGTCTTTAAAGTAGATGCTGTCCGGAATGCTGTCCATGAGCGCGTCCATAAATGCTTTTTCATGCCGGAGCGCCTCTTCGGCGTTTTTTCTTTCAGTGATGTCGCGGCCAATGCCTATAAGCCCGACAATCTTGCCCCCTTCGTCTTTCAAGGGGAGTTTGGATGTCACCAACCAACGTTTTTTGCCTTCCGCATCGACAAAATACTCCTCTCTGTTCAGCACGGGTGTACCGGTTTGGAGAACCGTTTGGTCATCTGCAAAGAATCCTTCAGCGACATCTTTTGGGAAAAGTTCAAAATCGTCCTTGCCTAAGACGTCGGCTTCCGACTGTAATCCCATATTATGCACGTCTGCAGGGTTAGCAATGGTCTTGCGGCAGGAAGCGTCCTTGGCGTAGATTGCATCGGGCAGGTTATTAATCAGTGTGCGGAGGAGAATGCGCTCTTGGAGGCACTTTCGTTCGATCTCTTCCAAAGCTGCTATCTTCCGGCGCAGTCCAGCGACTTCGTTTGATAATTCCGAATTAGTTTTTTTCTTGTCGGCCATTCAATAACTCCGTTGTTTCAATTTTCCTTGAGAGGGCGTTCTGCGATATCTTTGCATGAGTAAAAAAATCGGACCAGGATGTTCCGTGAAATTCAGGTCAGCCGCCGGGTAACACGCTGGACTTCTTCAATTGTCGTGATTCCTGCAATGGCTTTTTGCAGTCCGTCAAAATGCATATCCCGAAATTTATTCTCAATTGCCAATTGGCGAAGCTTACTCGTCGTGACCTCGCCGTAAATCACGTCGCGCATTTCTTCAGTCACGATAAAGACTTCATGAATTGCCATTCTTCCTTTGTACCCTGTGCCGGTACAGAAAGAGCATCCCTTGCCCCTAAAAAGAGTTGTGCCGGCAGGCAGGCCCGCGAGTCCAAATGCTACGAGCTTCTCTTTACTCGGCAGATATTCCTCTTTGCAGCGGGCGCAAATTCGCCGGACAAGGCGTTGCGAAATGACACCGATCACTGACGCACTCACCCAGAACGACGCTATGCCGAGATTGACCATTCGAGAAATTGCACCGATGGCATCATTGGTATGAAGGGTACTGACAACACGGTGCCCCGTCAGGGCGGCTTCAGTCGCGATCATTCCGGTTTCTGCGTCCCGGATTTCTCCCACCAGGATGATGTTCGGGTCCTGGCGCAGTATTGCACGAAGCACTGATCCAAACGTCAAGCCGCGTTCCGCCATGACCTGAACTTGATTGATAAGAGGAAGCTTATATTCGACCGGATCCTCGACAGTTGTGATGTTAATCGAAATGTCTTTAAGTTCATTCAGTGCTGAATACAGGGTTGTGGTTTTTCCGCTGCCGGTCGGGCCCGTGACCAGAATAATTCCGTTCGGAAGGTTGAGCAGCGAACGAAAAAGACGGAGATTATTTTCAGTGAATCCAAGGTTGGCCAGATCGATCATCATCGCCGATTTACCGAGAAGGCGCATGACGATCTTTTCGCCGTTGAGAAGCGGAAGGCTGCTCACGCGAACGTCGAAAACGCGGTCGGCAAATTTTAACGTGAATCTCCCGTCTTGCGCGATTGAGTGTTCAAACATATCCATGCCGGATTTTGATTTGAGCACTGAGGCCATCCCCTGGTGATAGGACAACGGGAACGAGATCTCCCGGTGAAGCACACCGTCCACGCGAAAGCGAATCATGAGCTCTTCTTCCATCGGCTCCACGTGGATATCGCTTGCGCCCGCCTTCGCGGCGCGAAGCAACACCTCTTCGGTTAACTCCGCTATTGTCGGATCGCCGGTACTTTCCAACGCCTGCGCCGATCCTTTCCGTACTTTGATATCATATTTTTCAAGAGGGAGGGATGACTTGATCGACTGGATACGGTCGATGGCGCCATGGTACTTTTTCATCGCCGCGTCGAAATCGGAAAACGTTGTGAAGACTGGAAGAACCCTGTGTCCCGTCAGTCGCTGCAGATGCACGACGATCTGTTTCACCGGGGGGTCGATGAAGGCCATCGTGAGTTCCAGACCGATAAGGAATACCGGAATAACGCGAAAGTGCAGGATCTCTTCTTCGGTGAGTATTTGTTCCGGGGCCGTCTCGATTTCTTTTGCGATCGGCATTCGTGCAAAGTTGAACACTTCGGCAAGAGTATCCGCGATGATATCCTCTGAAAGATTGAAGACCGCAGTGAGGGCGCGTGCTACTCCCTTTTCACGCGCGACGGTTTCGAATGCGGATCCTTTCACATTCAACAACTCGCGGGTCAGACTGTGCCGATCGACGAGAGCTTTGAGAAATTGTTGCTCTTCTGTTGTCATACAATTAACCGTTAACTGAAAATTGAATCAATGTCGTGTTGTGTTACTCGTTCCGAAGAGGCCTCTTCTTGCCGGGCTATTTTGCGGAGAGAAATAAGTTCCTCGATTTCATCCGGTGCGTATTGTTTGGGCGCTCCGGGCTCGGCAGGATGAGAGAACAAATGCTCATTGGACGATGCGACAAGAGCGGTTCCGCAATCGCCGCAGTACTTGTCATCAGGCTGACCCATTTTGCCGCATCGTTTGCATAACGCGCCTAAGGGAGTCCCGCACGCTGTGCAGAATCGCTTTGTTTCTCCGTTGCTAGCTTTGCAGTTCGGGCATTCCATATTTTACTCCTTTTTTGCATGCTGGGCAAGGAGCGCAAGTATTTTCACAAGTGTCTGATCGAATTTGTCATTTTCGAACGGTTTGAGTAAGTAATAATTCGCGCCGGCATCTTTAAATTGCATGACTTTTTCCTTTTCCGATAATGACGTTGTCATGACAACGATAGATACAGGATCAATTTGCTTTATTTCCCGAAGCGCTGTCAGGCCGTCCATTTCCGGCATGATCGCGTCAAGGAAGACCATATCCGGTTTTGATGCTTTATATCGTTGTATACCATCGGCGCCATTTACAGCCAATTCAACCTGTGTTATTCCGCTGCGCTGAAGAAGCCTCAAAAGGAGTATGCGGCTGTGAGCAGAATCATCGACCACCAAGGCTGAATAGGGAAGAGGAGGAGCTTTCATGTGGAACTCCGTATGGATCGATGCATTAAATGGTTAATAATAATCACGTTGAGCTATTGCTCTAAAGTTATCTGGCTAATAATCTTCTGCTGTCCATATTTCTCCACCCTCAGTGGTTAGCCATTTTTGCTTATGGCTTGAAAAACACCCTAAGTTCACACTTTCCTTGTCAACGGAAACAGTGCACGTTAATGTGTTTCATTTATTATGCCAAAAGGCGACCTCTCCCCTTGGCTTTACAGGTAAAGAAACAATGATCTTGTAGGGAGAATATGTGATGACAGGAAACGCACCGTGTAGAGTATTAAATAAGACTCCACCAGAGATCGCGGAACTGCATGAGCCGGCAACCAAGAGCTTTTCGACTTTGCCATGTCGAAAAATAAAATCCCATTGAGAGACCCTCTTCCCCCGACCGTTGACACTTTATTATAGGATTATGGTTAATTTTATGTATCCTATCATGCTTCAATGATAATTTATATCGTCGAAAAAATTATGTAAGTAATTTTTAAGAATAGAGACTTCTGAATAATCCAAAAAGTACAGGCTCGTGCAAATCCCGAGGGAATGGCTTCGCCATCGGCTTCGCGTACCAAGTTTGGAAAAAAAATCTGCAAAAAGTTTTGGAGAATTAACTCGCCATTATTTTGCTTGACATATTGAAATTTTCTTCATACCATTGAAACGGTTCAATTCAACTTGAACTGGCGAGGGATGAGCGTTCTGCTCATGGCGGTAGTGCATCGCCTCATTATTTGCTGCTAGAAATAAAAGCCTTTCCAAAATTAGGCTATGATGAGAATAGAGGAAGAATATGGTAAATAAGTATTTCCCAAAAGTTGAGAAACAGATTCCTTACGAAGGCAAGGACTCAAAGAACCCTCTGGCTTTCAAATACTACGATAAGCACCAGCAAGTCGGCGGCAAATCTATGGGTGAACATTTACGCTTTTCCGTCGCCTACTGGCACACGATGATGGGGAACGGTTCCGATATGTTTGGCGGTCCGAGTTTTGTAAGAGAATGGCATGCCGCAAAGGATCCGATTGCTCGCGCCAAAGAAACGATGGCGGCAGCGTTTGAGTTCTTTCAAAAGCTCGGCGCCGACTACTATTGCTTCCATGACCGCGACATTGCGCCTGAAGGCGAAAGTTTCTCCGAGTCGTGCAGGAACTTGGAGACCATGGTAAAATTTGCAAAAATCTTGCAGAAAGAATCCGGCATCAAACTTCTTTGGGGGACAGCGAATTTATTCGGCAGTCCCATGTATTCTCAAGGAGCAGGGACGAGTCCGAATGCGCACGTGATGGCTCACGCAGCTGCGCAAATAAAAAATGCCATTGATGCAACGAAGGAACTTGGCGGCGAGAATTATGTCTTCTGGGGGGGACGGGAGGGTTACGAGACATTGCTCAATACCAATTTGAAAAGAGAACAAGAGCAGATGGCGCGCTTTCTTCATATGGCTGTCGACTATAAGAAAAAAATCGGTTTCGAAGGGCAGTTTCTTATCGAGCCTAAACCGGCTGAGCCGACAAAACATCAATATGATTTCGATTCTGCAACAACACTCTATTTCCTGAAGGAACATGATTTGCTCGACCATTTTAAATTGAATATCGAAGCGAATCACGCCACTCTTGCCGGCCATTCATTCGAACACGAATTGGGAATTGCCTCGGCCGCCGGAAAATTAGGGAGCGTTGACGCAAATAGAGGCGACATGCTCCTCGGCTGGGATACGGATCAATTTCCAACAGACATTTACAGCGCGACACTGGCGATGATGATCATCCTGAACCAAAACGGGCTGGGCAAGGGAGGGCTTAATTTCGATGCGAAAGTACGGCGCAGTTCGAACGATCCAACGGACCTCTTCTATGCTCATATTGGCGGAATGGACACATTTGCACGGGGGCTCCTTATTGCTCATGAAATGATAAAGGATAAAGCACTCAGCAGTTTTGTTGAAGAGCGATACTCTAGTTTTAATTCCGGTGTAGGAGCCAAGATTATGTCCGGGCAAATCGGGCTGGAGGAATTGGAGAAGTGGATTCTCAATGAAGGGGCGCCGGCACTGAAAAGCGGCCGCCAGGAAATGCTGGAGAACATTCTGAATTCGTACATTCATTAAATCTCCTCACAAAAGTACGTCGCTGTCTGAGGGAGAATTAATCCCTGATATTAGGCAAAACGCCAATATTATTGCCACGAAGTTGCAAAGCCACTAAGAACAACAAAGCTTTTAATTAATGGACATTACACATTGAAGCTTTCCTTAAAAAGTTTTCGTGTCTTAGTGTTGTGTGCCAGCGGCGTCTCGTTGGAGTGTCAAACCTTTTAAACCCCGCGTAGCGTCAGTTCTCTGTTTCTCAGGAGTATCCCTGACAGTACCGATCGGAAGTCGCCACTCTTGCCGGATTTGTCGATAATGAATTGTCTCTGAAAAGAGTTCATTGAAAGGACGTTCCATGCAGCTGAAACAGTGCTTGACCAGTCTCATCATCGCCGCCTTTATTCTTTTCGACACCCGCTATTCTCTTGCTTATGAAAAACAAGCCGACGGCGTTCTCTTCGAAATCAAAAAACAAAAAGAAACGGATCCTCGATGGGTGAAAATCCAGGTGTGCACTGACAATATTATCCGCGTGCTGTCGACGGCTGAGAAATCCTTTTCGACACGCGCGAGTTTGATGGTTAACAAAACCGGCTGGGACCCGGTGCGTTGGACTGTCGTCGAGAAAAACGATCAAGTAGAAATCTCTACATCCAAAGTGATGGTGCGCGTAAACCCGAAGAACGGGGCAGTTGCATTTTACGACACCAGATGGCCGGCCGCTTCTTCAAGAAAAAGCTAACGGCGGCAAAATTATTACCCCAGCTGAAGTGCTGGGAGAAAAAACTTTTCACATCCAGCAGCTTTTCGAATCCCCGGACGACGAAGCATTCTACGGCTTGGGCCAATATCAAAATGCGGTCATGAACTTCAAAGGGCATGACGTTGACTTGTGGCAATACAATATTGTCGACGTGAACCCGTTCTTGGTTTCCGAGCAAGAATTATGGGATTCTGTGGGACAATAATTCCCATTCGAAATTCGGAGATATCCGGGAATATCAATCACTCTCCACACTCAAACTCTATGGCAAGAATGGAGCTGAGGGGGGATTGACAGCGGAGTATTTTAAAGACGCGGGGTTTGATTCACTATTCACATCGCGCGCTGAACCGCGGATCGAACATGAGTTCACCGATGTGAATGACGAATACCCGGCAGGGTTCCATGAGAATGTGGCTGCCGTGCGCTGGAGCGGAGAAATAGAAAGCCGTGAAACGGGTCTTCACAAGTTTAGATTGTACGCATGCGGATACACAAAAATGTGGCTTAACGGAAAGCTTGTTGTTGATGCCTGGCGGCAAAACTGGCTCCCATGGACGCATCTGCTGAGCCTGGATATGGAAGCGGGGAAGCGGTATCAAATAAAAATCGAATGGGTGCATACCGGCGGCTATATCGGGCTGAAGTGTCTCGGACCCGAACCAGATTGGAACAAAAACGCCCTTTCGCTTTATTCCGAAATCGCCGATCAGATCGACTATTACTTTGTTCGCGGCGACAATATCGATCAGGTCATTCAGGGATATCGCGAGATTACGGGCAAAGCTCCCATGATGCCTAAATGGGCGATGGGTTTATGGCAATGCCGCGAGCGGTATAGAACGCAGGAGGAATTGCTTTCCGTCGTCAAGGAATTTCGTAAACGTCAGATTCCGCTGGATAATATAGTTCAGGATTGGTTCTATTGGAAAGAAGACCAGTGGGGGAGCCACGAATTTGATTCAACACGTTATCCGAACCCGGCAGGCATGGTGAATGAACTGCACAACGATCTCCATACCCATATCATGATTTCAGTATGGCCCAAGTTCTATGTCGGTACAAAACATTATGAGGCATTTAAAGATAGCGGTTGGTTATACATGCGCAACGTGGAGCAGGGGCAAAAGGACTGGGTCGGCCCGGGCTACGTTTCAACATTTTACGATCCGTATAGTGAAGGAGCGCGCAAGCTTTTCTGGAAACAAATCAACGAGAAATTGTTCTCAAAAGGATTTGATGCTTGGTGGTTGGATTGCACGGAACCGGACATTCAATCCAATCTGTCGAGAGATGAGACCATTCTGCGACAGGGTCCGACGGCGTTGGGAAGCGGTGCTCGGTACGCCAACACATATTCTCTCGTCAACACCCAGGCAGTCTATGAAGGACAGCGAAGCACCAATCCCGACCAGCGCGTGTTCATCCTGACGCGTTCTGCTTTTGCCGGGCAGCAGCGCTACCCGGCTGCAACCTGGAGCGGCGATATTGCCGCCCGTTGGTTCGATCTCAAGGCGCAGATTGCGGCGGGCCTGAATTTTTCTTTATCCGGAATTCCCTATTGGACAACGGACATCGGAGGTTTTGCGGTTGAACAGCGGTATGAACATCCGAACGATTCCGATTTGGCTGAATGGCGCGAATTAATGACTCGCTGGTTTCAGTTCGGGGCGTTTTGCCCGCTGCTTCGTGTGCATGGCCAATTCCCCTATCGTGAAATGTTCTACGTCGCGCCCGAGAATCATCCTGCATATCAATCAATGCTCGCGTACGATAAACTGCGCTATCGACTCATGCCATACATTTATTCGTTGACGGGCATGGTTACACAGAACGATTACACAATCATGCGCGGCTTGGTGATGGATTTTGGCAATGATAAAAATGCACTCAGTATTGGAGATCAATTTATGTTCGGTCCCGCGCTGCTTATTAATCCGGTAACCGAATATAAAGCCCGAACACGGACCGTCTATCTTCCTTCCGGAACAAGCTGGTATGATCTTCGCTCCGGACGGCATTGTAAGGGGGGACAAACAATAGACGCGGATGCGCCATACACAGACATGCCAATTTTTGTGAAAGAAGGGTCGATTATTCCCTGCGGTCCGGATATCCAGTATGCAACGGAAAAGCCTGCCGACCCAATCCGTTTGTTTATTTACACCGGCGGCGACGGCTCATTTACATTGTATGAGGATGAGAACGTCAATTACAATTATGAGAAGGGAAAGTTTTCAGTTATTCCGTTGAATTACAATGAGAAGGATCATATTCTGACAATTGGAAAACGGCAAGGGGAGTTCCCGGGGATGCTTGGGACGAGAACATTTGAAATAGTGTGGATTGGCGACGGGAAACCTTCCGACCTTACTTTCCAATCGAAACCGGATCTGTCCGTAACGTACGACGGCAATCAGCAGTCGATCAAAATGAACAATATCCACTAAGGAAACGAAAAAACACGAAAGTGAATATCTGCTCTATAAGCAGTCAAGACATCCTTTCATAACAGATTTGTTTTCTTCGGGCGCTTGGTGGATATTTCAATTTTTTAACATCAGCAATTAATCTTACGAAAGGAAATCACATGGAAATCCTTGGAGCCATCGACTGGGTTGTTGTTGCTCTTTATTTTGTTGTTATCGCCGGCATTTCGGTTTGGTCAATCAGAAAAAAGAAAGACACTCCTACCGATTATTTTCTCGCCAATAGAAATCTCGGTTGGTTTGTTATTGGAGCGTCCATTTTAGCCTCCAATGTCGGCTCGGAGCACATCGTTGGGCTCGCCGGCACCGGGGCAAAATCCGGTTTGGCCATGGGACATTATGAACTCCATTCCTGGATCGTGCTCATGCTTGGATGGGTGTTCGTTCCGTTCTATATGCGCAGCCAGGTTTTCACGATGCCGGAATTTCTCGAGCGCCGTTACAATGAGAAAACCCGCTGGCTTCTTTCTATCGTGCAAATGCTCAGCTATGTGATTGCAAAAGTATCGGTGACGATCTATGCGGGCGCGGTGGTATTCAATTCTTTCTTGGGAGTCGACTTCTGGACCGGGGCCGTCGTTCTGATCGCCATTACCGGACTCTATACAATTTTCGGCGGACTGCATGCTGTGATGTATACCGAGGCGCTTCAAGCGATCGTTCTTCTGGGCGGTTCAATCATTCTCACCATTTCAGGGCTTGTGGAATTAGGCGGCTGGAACAACCTTGTGCATGCCGTGTCGAAGGATCACTTGAACATGTTCCTCCCTCTCTCGAATCCGGATTTTCCTTGGCTGGGGATTTTATTTGCCTCTCCGATTGTCGGCATCTGGTATTGGTGCACGGACCAGCACATTGTGCAGCGATGCCTCGCGGCCCGCAATGAACAGCAGGCCAGAAGAGGAACGATTTTTGCCGCGTATCTGAAACTTCTTCCGTTTTTTATTTTTTTGATTCCGGGTCTAATAGCGTACGCGCTGGCAAATTCCGGCAGAATCCAGCTGCCTCAATCCGATCAGGCATTTCCGACGCTGGTGAAGACGCTGCTGCCCGTAGGGTTGCGCGGCATTCTTGCGGGGGGTATTCTCGCTGCATTGATGAGTTCGCTTGCTTCAGTGTACAATGCGTGCTCGACGCTTTTCACACTCGACATTTATCAAAAAATCAAACCGCAAACGACGGACAAGGAATTAGTCAGAGTAGGGCGCATCACGACGGCAGTTGTCGTTGTTCTGGGCATGGCGTGGATTCCGATGATGAAAGGAATTTCCGATATTCTCTACCAGTATCTGCAGAGCGTGCAATCCTATCTCGCACCGCCCATCGCTGCCGTATTTTTGCTTGGCGTTTTTTCAAAGCGCATCAATGGCAAAGGAGCGTTGACGACGATGGTGGTCGGTTTCATTATCGGAATTCTTCGCATCGTTCTCGAATTGCTGAAGACCCATTTGAGCGGAATTCTCTACACATTTGCAACAGTGAATTTTCTCTATTTCTGCATTTTTCTCTTCGTCTTTTCCGTTGCCTTGCTGGTCGTTGTGAGCCTTCTGACCGAGAAGCCATCTGAGTCGCAATTGAACGGACTTACGTATGCGACAACGGTTGCCGCAGACAAGGCAAAATCCCGCGCCAGCTGGAACAAGAACAGACGTTATCCTATCGTTGGTGATCATCGTTTTTATTATCGCCGTATTCATATACTTCTCGCCATTCGGCGTCGCCGGCTGATCATGCCGTGGAAATGGAATACGTCTCGTTCAAGAAAGGTGCTCTTTATGAAGACCTTTATTGCAGCAGCAGTGCTGATTTTGTCTCTTTCTGCGAATGCACAGACACCGGAAAGCAAAGTTGTCATTGATGCTTCGCAGCTGAAAGTAAAAATCAACAAAAATATTTACGGGCAATTCTCAGAGCATCTTGGCGGCGGTATTTATGGCGGCATTTGGGTAGGCGAGAACTCGACGATCCCAAACACAAACGGAATTCGAAACGATGTCGTTGAAGCATTGAGGCAAATCAAGGTTCCGGTGTTGCGATGGCCCGGCGGCTGTTTTGCAGATGAGTATCATTGGAAAGACGGTATCGGTCAGCGCGACAAACGTCCGTCGATGGTCAATACGAATTGGGGGGGCGTGACGGAAAACAATAGCTTCGGCACTCACGAGTTCATGGAGTTGTGCAGACAGCTCGGCTGCGATGCATATATTTGCGGAAATGTAGGGAGCGGGACAGTGCAAGAGTTATCGCAATGGGTTGAGTATGTCAATTCGGATAACGGCAGCCCGATTACTGAATTGCGTAAGAAGAACGGAAGGGATAGTTCGTGGGGGGTTCAGTATTGGGGAATTGGGAACGAGAGCTGGGGATGCGGCGGAAATATGAGGCCGGAATTTTACGCTGACCAGGTAAGAAAATACGGAACGTTCTGCCGCAACTACGGGAAGAACAAAGTGTTCAAGATCGCTTGCGGCCCGTCCGACGATGACTACGAGTGGACCGATGTCATGATGAAAAACGCTTATGGATATATGGACGGGCTCTCGCTGCACCACTATTCCTTCGGCGACGGCAAGATTGCAGCCGACTTCGATGAGAGCGGGTGGTTCGATGTTCTCAAGAAAACTCTGAAGATGGATGAATATCTTACCAGGCACAGCGCCATCATGGATAAAGCTGACCCGAACAAAAAAATTGCGTTGGTTGTCGACGAGTGGGGAACATGGCACGGGGTTGAACCCGGAACAAATCCGGCCTTTCTTTATCAACAAAACACGATGCGCGATGCGGTAGCCGCGGCGTCCAACCTGAATACCCTCAACAATCATTGCGACCGTGTCCGGATGGCGAACATTGGACAGACCGTCAACGTGCTGCAGGCGATGATTCTCACAAAGGGAGAGAAGATCGTCCTGACGCCTACCTACTATGTGTTTGATATGTTCAAGATTCACCAGGACGCTCTATGGGTGAAGACGAAAATAGAGTCCTCCGATTATATTTTTGGTGAACAGAAACTTCCGGCGGTGAATTGTTCCGCTTCGATCGATGATAAAGGCACTATGCATATCTCGTTCTGTAACATCGATCCAAAATCTCAACGACGAGTTGCGTGCGAACTGGAAAAATTTTCTGCAACAAGGGCATCAGGACAAATTCTTACAGCGAATTTAATGAGCGCGCACAACACGTTCGATACACCGGACGTCGTTGTGCCGCGTGAATTTTCAGATTTCAGGCTGGGGGATGAAGGCCTGGAGGCCACCCTTCCCCCCATGTCTGTCGTAGTGCTCGAATTGGAAGGGACGGTCGAATTGAGTCCCGGCATCGAGGTCAAAACCCCCAAGCCGGGGGTCGCATACGATTATTACGAAGGCAGTTGGGAATGGCTTCCGGCCTTTGACTCTCTGTCTCCGAAGCGCTCGGGCGTGATTGAACAGTTCGTAATTCCCCAAAATAATTCCGGGGAAGATTTTGCAGTTCAATACAGAGGATACATCAAGGTTCCTGCGGATGGTTTGTACACGTTCTCCCTTACTTCTGACGACGGTGCCGACCTATCGATCGACAAGAGCCTTGTTGTCGATAACGACGGCCGACATGCAGCGCAGGAACAATCCGGCGCGATTGTATTGAGGGCTGGCTTTCATGAAATACGTGTGCTATTCTTCCAAGCGTCGGGAGGCAAAACGCTTGATGCACGCATCGAAGGACCCGGGCTCACTAAACAAATTATCCCGACTGAGATGCTGTTTCACTGAAACACACTCTAGTGCTGTTTCAATTAAATAAAGTTGTATTTGTACAAGGATGTTCATCCTGATCCCGCCGAAAAACGGCGGGACGCGACGGCCTCCTTCGACGCGCTCCGCTTGCTCAGGATGAGCCGTCGCGGCTGCGTCGAAGGATATTGATGCACTTCAAAATACAATATTTATTTTTGGAAGCGGCACTAGCGCGTCTTAGTTAAATAATCTTGTTATTAAGAACAAAGATCATCCTGATCCCCGACGAGTCGTCGCGGTTGCGTCCAAGGATGAAAAATTCGAAAAATATACTGTTTATCTTTTTGAGACGGCACTAACAGTACGCCGACAGGTACAGCAATGATAATGAAACTCAATCGGAAAATATTCCTGCAGCTGGCGCTCTGTGTTGTCGTCGCGATGTCGCTCGGCCGATGCTCCTATGACTTCACAAAGCACGAAACAGAGAGCACTGGTATTATCGATTCCGATGACCCAAACATTCAATACGTGGGACGGTTCGATTTCACCAATCCGAAAAAAGTTGCATTTGATTGGGCGGGGATTTCTGTTAGGGCAAGATTTGAGGGATCAAGCTGCTCCATTCGCTTGGACGACCGAAAGAATGAGTACGCTGTTATCGTCGACAACCGTGCACCACGACTGTTGATAACAGACTCGGCAACGACCCTCTATAATATTGCCTCGAAATTAAGCGATTCGATTCCGCATACCGTCATGATCCAAAAACGCACGGAACCCCTTGTCGGCAAGGGGGAATTTATGGGATTTGTTCTCGACAGGGGAAGAAAACTCTTGCCCCTGGATACGCGACCGGATCGGCGAATTGAATTCATCGGCAATTCTATAACCTCCGGATACGGGGTTGAGGGAGATAGTGCCGATTGCCATTTCAGCCCTCAAACAGAAAATGCATGTATGTCCTATGCTGCATTGACTGCGAGATCGTTGAATGCTGAGTATTTTCTGATCTCATATTCGGGGAGAGGCGTCGTGCGGAATTACGGCGACAGCAACAAAACATCCAGGGATCCGATGCCCGTTCTGTACGACCGCACGTGCTATTTTGATTCAACGTTGAAATGGAATTTCAGCCGATGGACGGCACAAGCCGTGGTCATTAATCTCGGCACGAACGATTTTTCAACTCAGCCGTATCCAGACAGTGTCGTTTTTCAGAGTGCATATAGGAGATTGATCGAACGGGTTCGGTCGCAGTACCCCGGGGTGACGATGTTCTGCCTTTCGGGTCCGATGATCGACGAGCCGTGCACGAGGTACATCAGAGAAGTCGTTGAAGAGCAGAAAAAGATGATGAAGAGGTATCAGGATGTATTCTTCATCGAAATAAACCGGAGCGCGTTGACCGATGCAGACTGGGGATGCGACCGGCATCCCAATATTCTAGGAATGGAGAAGATGGCAGAGATCATCATACCGGTTGTCAGACTTAGGATGAATTGGTGAATCGATGATGAGATCTGAACTAAGATACCCAGGTTCCATCTCCATGTGTTGTGTAAAAGGGGAGATGCTTTCACTCTACCGGCTGACGCGCTTTAACCTCGTAGGGCTTTCAGAATGCATTGCACACCGATAGCGCCTCAGTTATCAATTGTTCTTTCTTTGGAACTCTGATCATTGAATTAGGGAATTTCTCACGTCACACACCTGCGGCCTTTGTCCGGGTAATCAAAATGCAGATCATAAATTCCTGACTTCCTTATTGTGCGCAGGGAAGCGATGGACTGTTATGTACGTCACTTTTCTATAGTCTGAGTCAAATTACGTCGAAAGTAAAGGTCGGGATAGTCTACCGGAATCCAGGTTTGTTACAAACTCCCCGCGAGGTTGTTGACAATAGCTGAGAATTGGTGGACTGAGAAAAGAAATGCCCCTCAAAACCCTCCGTTTTTACAAGGGTTCCTTCGAGCGCACCTTCATCAAAAAAAGACTTGACTTTTTAGAAAATGCGATTAACTTATGAATCGGTTCAATAGTTTTCAAATCAGTTCAATTTCACACGACTTACCGTGCAAACCAAGTGTTGATCGCACCACTTGAAGCCCCAAAAAACCTGCAATCGTCTGTTCATGCGATGGAATTAGTAACCGAGTTGTCGTCACAGACCAAGTAACATTGAAGGAGTTTAGATTCCCGATTGGAGTTTTGAATTTAGTAATACAAACGTTTGCGGTAACGATTGTATAAAAACTCACCAATTGCACCAAAAGAAACAATGACCATGCAAGGCCTATGATGAATGCTTCAGCGGCCTTACGCATTTTTCAGCAACGACCTGAAATATCTGTATCTCCGGATGTCATTCTTTCTATGAACCATTCTATTGTCATAAGAACTTTTCAGGGAATCAGCAGTGTTGCAAACGCAGTTGATCTCTTACTAGACATCAGAGATCAGCCAATCTATAGTCTAAGGCATTAACTCGAGATTTTTTTGGACGTTTTATGCAAACGTTTGCTGAAAGAAACCTGAGACGCCGTAATGTTGGAACTAAACGTTCACGGTTGTTCCACAATCATGATTATGTCGTTCAAGCCGTATTACTCAGGAAAGGTAACTGACTGAAAGAGAAGGTGATAGTGAAACGCCATCCTCGGTCTCATGAGATAGACGTGTGAGGATGGCAGGTCGTCGTAGCATTTGATAACGAGATTTCAGCGAATTACTTCTTTCTGGGAAGGCTTCTAGAAAACTAAAAACCTTTCAAGAAATCATAAGGAGAATAAAAATGTCTACTGGTACAACTTGTTTTCGGGGTTCACTTATTTGTGCTCTGGTAGTAGCATTTTCTTTGACCTTTCACACTTCGTATGCCGCAGGGTTTGGCACTGTCAAGGGTGTTGTTGTAGATAAAGCCACGGGCGAGCCGCTTGTCGGAGCGAACGTTGTTGTTCTCAATACAAGTTTGGGATCTGCAGCAGATATTGATGGCTTGATAACGATCTATAATGTGCCCGAAGGACAACAGACATTAAAGATTTCGTACATAGGATATCAAACAATCACCGAGGAAGTGAAAGTTTCTGAAAATAGTGTCATTCAAAAGGAATTCCGTTTGTCGCCCCAGGCAATTCAGGGACAGGAGGTCGTTGTCACAGCCCAGGCGAGCGGTCAGAATGGAGCCATCAATCAACAATTGACCTCTGCGAATATTGAGAACGTTGTTTCAGCCGCTCGTATCCAAGAGTTGCCGGATGCAAACGCGGCGGAATCGATCGGACGGTTGCCGGGTGTTTCGCTGATTCGATCGGGTGGTGAAGCGACGCAAATCGTCATCCGCGGGCTTTCACCTCAGTACAACATGATAACGATTGACGGGGTTGAAATACCTCCGACCAACTCGGGCGACAGGGGCACAGACTTGAGCATGATATCATCAAATATGGTGGAGGGCATTGAAGTGTCGAAGACTGTTACACCCGACATGGATGCTGCTGTGCTGGGAGGAACGGTGAACTTCGACATCAAAGAAGCCAAAGCATCTTCCACGGACGTGCCGTTGGTCTCACTTCTTGTTCAAGGAGGATATAATAATATTATTTCTTCTTATAACAATTACAAATATGTCGCCAGCGTAGAGGATAGATACTTCGACGACCGCCTTGGAATTTTTGCGCAGGGAATTGTCGACAGATCCAACCACACATCGGATGAACTTGGAGGGACGTATTATCAGCAAGACAAGGTGCTACATCCTGATGTGGTATCGCTCGGCAGTTTGGACCTTTACTTTTATCCGAGAGATCAAACCCGATACAACGGCACACTTGTCTTGGACTATAAATTGCCCGACGGAAAAATAGCCCTAACGAATCTCATAAGCCAGGAGAAAACAAACACTCAATACTACCGTGAGACGTATGACCTCCAGAATTATGGCAACGACATACAGTATGAAGTCCAAAATTCACACAATATCCTCAATGTTATTACAAATATTCTCAACTATGAGCAGACATTATATTCCACCAAGATCAAAGTAACGTTGTCCCACTCGTACTCAGAGAATGTTTCGCCCGATAATTGGTGGATGAGTTTTGACCAGACCTCCGCAGGCGTTGGGAATATAAATCCTAAACTAAGCCCGGAAGCTATCGCTAGTGCTTCTGCACCCCTTGTCAATTTTAACAATATGACCTTTCGGTATAACAGCACCTGGGACAGTTTTAACAAGCAGAGAAACCTTGGAGGATCGATTGATTTAGAAAGAGGCGTTAACTTTTCGGACCTGGTTACCGTTACGTTTAAGGCGGGGGGATCGTTCAAGTATACCGACCGCTACTATAACTACGACGGAGGGTCCGGCAATATATTTGGGTCATTTCCTATTACCAACCAGGTTCGACAACTCATCATCCAGCAAAATCCGTGGATGGCTCAGCCGCCGTATAACCTCAATCCCAATGGGACACAGGAGCTTCCTATTAGCATGTTCTTGCTGCCCGGCATGAAGTTCGGGAATTATCTCAATGGAAATTATTCGATGAATAACGCCGCAAATATTGGCCTCATTTCGTCGGTAATGGACAATATCGTAGGTTTTGGCAAAGCCATTAAGACCTCCGGATCAGGTGGCGTTAATCCATATATTCCTGATGTCCTGGGGAGCCTTGATAATGACTATAACGGATTAGAGCGCCGCGATGCCGGATACGCTATGGCCTCAGCGAACGTCGGAACCGACATAAGTATTATCGGAGGTGTCCGGTATCAGGGCCTTGCGACATCATATACTGCCGCGCATTTTTTAAACGCGAGCGCCACAAATCCTTATCCGAATACACTGGCTCACACAGACTCGACGGTCTACGAGTATCATGGGTATTTGTTGCCGGACGTGATTTTGAAATACAATCCGCTTTCTTGGTTAAATGCCCGGTTGGCGTACACCAACACGCTTTCGTATCCGGCCTTCAACACCATCATACCGATATTGGACGTCTACAGCACTTCGATCACCTGGAACAACTACGCATTAAAGCCGGCGCAGTCTAAAAATTACGACCTGCAGCTTTCGGTGTATAATAATAATATCGGGTTGTTGACTGCCGGTGGCTTCATAAAAGACATTGATAATTTGATATTCAGTCAGTCTAGCTTCATATCCAATTCTTCGGCGTATCCGGGGATTCCGAGTAACTCCACAGGAAAGTCGATCAATACCTTTATCAACGATCCTTTTCAGGTTACGGTCAAAGGGATTGAGGGGGAGTGGCAGACCCATTTTTGGTATTTGCCAAATCCCTTGAACGGATTGGTCTTGAATGTCAACTACAGCCACATATTCTCGAACGCAGACTATCCGTATGTAAATACCATCGTTCCTCCGCCTAATTACATACCGGTGCATGTCGACACATTTTATGTCGACCAACTCATCAACCAGCCGAAAGATATCGTCAATCTTTCGGTCGGGTATGACTATAGAAAATTCTCCGTTCTGGTTTCCATGATCTATCAAGCGAGCGTCTATAATACCACGAATTTTTACAACTCGATGCGCTCTGACAAAGCAAAGTATGTGCGATGGGACATTTCCGCGAAACAAGGGCTACCTTGGTTTGGGGTTGAGCTTTACGTAGACGTTAATAACCTCAACAGCGAAAATGATGTCTACCTAATTCGAGGATCCGGATTTCCAACGTCGGAACAGGATTACGGGTTGACTGCCGACATAGGACTCAGGTGGAAACTACTTTAATCAACTAAACATGAACTCAAACAGAAAGGAAGGGCATGAAGAAAACAACATCCACTTAGACGCAGTATTATTCACAAAGTATCTACGTGCCGATTCGGTAATGGTACTCAAGAAGAGATTACTAGATCTATGGAACAATATGCTGTGGGTAATTCGAATATGAACTTCAACCGAAAGGATGCATATAATGAAAACAAAATTAATATTTACGTTTTTGATTGCGGTGATGGTGCTGTGCATGGCGCCATCCGTATCATTTGCACAAGCCGTTGATTCTGTTGTTGTGGCAGCTCTGCCGCCGGGAAACCTCAACAGCGTCATTATGGGTGATACTCTCCCAAACGGACTGCGAGTGAATCCTAACCGTGTGTACGTTCTGCAACAGACGGGCGCGACAGATACCGTTTATTTTCTTACATCCGCCATACAGATGAGAGCGAACTTGCATCTTGTTGGAAAAATCAATCCAGTTACAGGACATCCTCCTGTGCTTGAGCCGATGATTGCCGCAGACAACTCCTCGGTAGGGACTTTTTTCAATCCTCTGGGCGGCGACACAGTTTCTGTTGCGGGTCTGTACATTTTAGGTACAAGAACTGACGGATCATCCGTCACGGGTATCTGCTTTGGCGCGGGTGGAGATAGTGTTACGTACTATGCCGACCATTGTGTGATTGAAAATATCGGATCTGGCGGTACTCCGAACATCGTCAATACCTGGAATACCCAGCATATCAACCTGTATTTCACGAATTGTGAATTCAGGAACAACCAGGATGACGTGCCGCAAAATCCTGGAATCGCGTGGGTAGACCCGGGAACATATCCGTTGGATACGGCCGTCTTTGTCAATAACACGTTCTTTATCTTCGGCGGAACATGCATCGGCTCAGGCGGATACTGCGGGTACATACGCTTTGAACACAATACCGTGTTTATGACGACGAAGGGGGGAGCCTTTACCATACCGCAGTTATGGAACGCAATAATAAGAAACAACATCTACTATGGCGTGAATTCAGCGGGCCTGGATTCTGCGCATGTGAACGACGTGGCAGTCTACAATGCTAATTTTTATACTGCGCCGGCGGTGATCGAGTTAGACTCGTTGAGCACATTGAAAGGACTTCCGTATAACATAACCGAAGCAATGAGGAACGTGGCCGTTACGAAGAATGCCTATTTCTGGCCGCAGGCTGTCATTGCTAACTGGCAGACGCTTAATGCTAACGGCGCCGGCACCACCTACGGTCAGATTGTGCCAACAATCTGGCAGGCGTCAACGGATCCAGCCATCCTCACCGACCGCACCCGATGGCCGGGCATAAGCATAACGAACAATGACAGTACCGATCCGGGATTCAATGCTTCGCTGGTAACAAATGCCGCCGACAGCATGGTCCATTTTGTCAATACGATCTGGAATACGGGAGGCGGCAGTGGTGATCGTCCCTTCTTATACAGCACCGATCCTTCAAATAAGTTTGCGAATGTCCCGAGCAATTGGGCTACAACTCAAGGCTACCCTGTTCAAGAGAATCTGCGCTACTCCAATACGGCCCTTCAACATGCAGGTACAGACGGAAAAGCACTGGGCGACCTGAACTGGTTCCCGGAACAACTGGCTACAGGTGTTTCTGAAAAAACGAATGCAGTGCCTATGAACTTCGCTTTAAGCCAAAACTATCCGAATCCTTTCAATCCGACGACATCGATTGAATACAGTATTCCTCGCGCTAGTTTTGTCACTCTTAAAGTGTACAACCTGTTAGGCCAGGAAGTTGCATCCTTGGTTAGTCAAGAACAAAAAGCCAGCAACTATACAGTAAGCTTCGATGCTTCAAGATTATCAAGCGGGGTTTATTTCTATAAGATCCAGGCTGGTAATTTCTCGTTAACGAAAAAAATGCTTCTTCTTAAATAGGTCGTTCATTTTTTCTCCTCCTAAAGTGATGGATCACGCCTGCAGTCTCTCGTGGACTGCAGGCTCTTCCATCTGACTCGTGATTTCTTACGGAGTTCAGCGACCATATTCAAGGATCCTCTGGTGCGCGCGCTGAGTGCTGAAACATGCCATGATACCGAAAGTCTCACTTTGAACTTGTAAGAGTAACAAATCGCGCATGAAGTTTTCAGGTGGTTCCAACCGGACGGTACCTGGGGCTTCCTGTGTGAGCAGCCACTGATGCATCTTGAAAAAAGAAGGCAACCAACGTGACAAGAACCGGATACGTATTACTAACATGCGCGGTATTGGCCGTTTCAACGGCTTCCCTTTTCGCACAAGACAGCACGAATTGTTTCCTCAATGATTTCAAACCGAAAACCGCTGTGATTCCTTCTTACGTCGATTCTACCGCGCCAACTGCTGCGCCTACCGCCATGGTGATCGTCGATGCGGCAGATACTCTTGGGAAGGTGTCGCCGTACCTTCTTGGAAATGCGGTCGCAGTCTGGGTTGGACAAGACCTGGATAACACGGTGATGATAAAGTGGGTGAAGATGTTGGCTCCCAGTCTAATTCGTTTTCCGGGCGGGAGCTGGTCAGATGTTTACTTCTGGAACGGTGATCCCGGTGATTTGCCTAATTCCATTCCCAGCGGAACGACATACAATTACACCACCGGCGCATATACGGAGGCTTCGCTTTCTCCTGCGTTCGGTGCGAACCAAGCTTTGACACCTGCGGGATATTATGATTTGCGGAACAAGACCGGCGCCCAGGGATTGATAACGGTTAATTATGCTTATGCCCGTTATGGTACCAGCGCGCATCCAGTTCAACAAGCTGCCCATCTCGCGGCAACTTGGGTTCGTTACGATGCCGGCCGCACTAAATTCTGGGAGGTCGGCAACGAGGTTTCAGGACCGTGGGAAGCGGGTTGGCTGATCGATACGGCGCTGAACAAAGATGGACAGCCGGCAATAATATCGGGAAATCTCTACGGCCAGCACTTCAAAGTCTTCAGGGATTCCATAAGAGCTGCCGCGGCGGAAATGGGAGACACGGTCTACGTTGGCGCTATCATCGATCAGTACAATGATGATAATTCCAGCAACATCGGAAACAAGGGTTGGAACAAACAACTTTTCAATACTGTAGGCGACTCGGTAGATTTCTATGTGTGGCACGATTACTACGCGGGCGGCTATACATCGGTTGGCGGCCAGGTGTACAACGGTCGGATCCAGGTGAAGGCGGATATGACATCTATGGCTACCGACATTGCCACCAAGGGGGGCGCCAAGCGGCCGCTGACATTGACGGAGTGGAACACAGGCGGACCTTCTTCGGCTGAAACTTCAATTGCAAATGGGATGCAGGCCGTAGCCGTTTTTTGTGAAATGGCCGAACGCAATGTGGGAATGTCGTGCCGTTGGCTTCTTTCCAATTGGGATACGGACGGAATGTTCTATTATATAAGTCCAAACAATCCCGCTATACCGCTGTGGAATCCGAGACCCGATTTTTACTATCTCTATTATCTGCGCCAGTTTCTTGGCGACCGCATGGTGGGCTCTTCCATCACGGGAAGCAGCAATATCCTTGCTTATGCGAGCACGTTTAGCTCCGGAAACACCGCGGTGGTGGTGTTGAATGTCGGGTCCACGAACCAGGTTGTGAAGGTACAGCCGTCAAATATTGGAGTTGGCAATCGCTTCTATGTGTACACCCTCACCGGGGGAAGTACCGCCACACTGCCGCAGTCGGTTGTTGTGAATGGAGATTCTGGCACAGGGACAGTCTGGGGACCGAATACTGACTTGCCGAACATCGCAGCGGTCGCATACCCGATTGGAAACAGCATAGTTTTCAACGCGCCCCCTTTTTCGGTGGAGTATGTTCTGCTTGATGCTGGCAAGAATATCCTGTCCGCGGCTGAAAGGAAGAACGTTCCGCCTCCCGAGACGTTTGAACTGAATCAAAATTATCCGAATCCGTTCAACCCGACGACGAAAATAGAATACTCGGTTCCGGAGGCCGGCTTTATATCCTTGAAAGTGTATAATGTTCTCGGACAGGAAGCGGCAACATTGTTTTCGGGGATGCAGCGTCCAGGCAACTATACCGCCCTCTTTGATGCCAGCAGGCTTGCAAGCGGCGTTTATTTCTACCGTCTCCAAGCCGGAAACATCCAGATGACTAAGAAATTAGTAGTAATGAAGTAGCGAAGTCTGTCTCCAAATTAAGAAAATCGCGAATGTGCTTCATTCCACTGCAAACACGATTTGCCGGAAGCTTGAGAAACAGCCGTACTGCTACATTTGATGTCATTGTTCTTGAAATAACGCTTGAGGGATTTTCTTCGGTGCGGTGGTTAGTGGTAAGAGGTGGTATACCACATGGGGTTTACAGTCTTGTTGATTCAATCTAATAAAAGATTTGAGAGAGAGGTTGCTAATACAAATCTCCTGGTGCATTACTGTATTGCCGCTGTTCTCGTCTCAATTTCACAACTCACAAAATCAGGAGATTATTTTAAAGAAAGCGAGGGCAGATCATAAATAACGGTTCGACGAAGACCGTTCAATTTTATCACGAAG
>CAWJKX010000128.1:0-10190 GCA_963843065.1 uncultured Bacteroidota bacterium | reverse complement strand
TCTAATGTAAAGCAGGCAGTCAATACGAATGGGTATTCTTATCAACATACAAGTATTGCCGCCTAACCAGTCGCTCAAGCTGACGGAACCAGCCGTCGACGATTTTGCACGCGCGAAACAAATAGTTACTATCGGACATGACTTAGCTCGCGCGGACTGGATTCCGTCGCTGCGGCACTTCGTTGCCGCAGCTTAGCTCCGATCCGTTAGGCCGCTTCAGCAATGTCGATCATGTCCAGTCGCAGCTGTTCTTTACCAAGTTACCAAGGAGAACTCGATGAATACCATTAACCGATTTTTATTAGCGGCCCTCGTCACGTTGACCATTATGGACCCATTGCCTGCCCAATGGGCACAAACTAGCGGACCAGGTTCCGGTTGGATTACGTCTCTTGCCGTATCCGGCACAAAACTCATCGCCGGGACGTACGGCGGGGGCACTTTTCTTTCCACGAACAACGGCGCAAGCTGGACTGCGGCGAATACCGGCTTGACGAACACTTACGTTTACTCACTCGCCCTCTCCGGCACTTATCTCTTTGCCTCCACTTATGGCGGCGGCGTATTTCGTCGGCTCAAAAACGATACAATCTGGACGGCGGTAAATACGGGGTTGCCACAAGGGACAACTATTGGGTTCAATGCCTTTGCTCTCTCGGATACTTGTGTATTTGTCGGGACTGATGTCGGCATCTTCCTTTCCACCAACAGCGGCGCAGGCTGGACTGCGGCGAGCACCGGCTTGACGGACCCTTACGTCTATGCTTTTGCAATCTCTGATTCGAATCTCTTTGCTGGCACTTGGGGCGGAGGCGTCTTCCGTTCAACTAATAACGGGACAAGCTGGGATGCAGTCAGTAATGGGTTGACAGACGGTATCGTCCACTCTCTTGCCGTTTCCGGCACAAAGCTCTTTGCCGGGACCTATTACAACGGTGTCTTTCTCTCCACCAACAACGGCACGAGCTGGAGTGCAGCCAATTCCGGCCTGCCGAGCTCCCTCGTCTGGTGTCTTGCCGTCTCTGGCGCAAATCTCTTTGCAGGGACGCGGGAGAGTGGTGTCTTTCTTTCCACCAACAACGGCATAAGCTGGAGGGCAGTCAACTCCGGCCTAACAAATCTTGCCATCGAAGCACTTACGGTCAATGGAACCGACCTTTTTGCCGGAACTGCAGGCGACGGCGTCTTTCGTTCTACCGACAACGGGGCAAGTTGGAATCCCGCCAGTGCGGGGATAGTGAATCAGCCTAAGAGTGTTTATTCTCTCGCGGCCTTTGGCACGAATCTTTTTGCCGGAACTGAAAGTGGCGTCTATCTTTCCGCCAACGACGGCGCAAATTGGGGCGCGGTTAATTCGGGCATGGCGAACAGTGGTGTCTTTTCTTTGGCTAAATCTGGCACAAATTTATTTGCGGGGACCGGTTTTGATGGCGTTTTTCTTTCCACCAACAATGGCACGAGCTGGAGGACCATCAATACTGGGTTGCCGACGACTACTGTGTGGTCTCTTGCCATCTCTGGCCCTACTCTCTTTGGTGCGACGGGTGATGGCATCTTTCTTTCAACCAACAACGGAACAAACTGGAATGCTGCCAATACCGGCTTATTGACCACTGATCTCAGATCCCTCGTCGTCTCCGGCACAAATCTCTTTGCCGGGACTGCCGGCGGTGGCGTATTTCTTTCCACGAATACCGGCATGAGCTGGAGTCCCGTCAATACCGGTTTGACGGGTAAAGATGTCAATGCGCTTGTCATATCTGATACCAATCTGTTTGCTGGAACTGAAATGGGCGTTTTTCGGTCTACCAACAATGGGACAAACTGGAGCGCGGCCAATACCGGTTTGCTGTACTCTGTTAGCTGCTTTGCCGTCTTTGGCACGCATATCTTTGCGGGAACTTTTTATGGCGGCGTCTATCGTTCCATCGACAATGGGTCAAGCTGGAATGAGGTCAATACCGGTTTATCGAATACTAATATCTTGTCTATGACCGTCTCCGGCACAAATCTCTTTGCAGGCATTGAATATGGTGGTGTATGGAAGCGTCCGTTATCGGAGATGACATCAATCGATTACACCTCAATGGACTTGCCAACGCAATTTGCCCTTGGACAAAACTATCCGAATCCGTTCAATCCAAGTACGGTCATTAGCTATGAGTTGCCTACAAGCAGTGAGGTAAAGTTGGAGGTATATGATATGTTGGGAAGAAAGATAAAAACAATCGTGAGTCAACGTCAGAATGCGGGAGCCTACTCGGTGACATTTAACGCCACTACTTTGTCAAGTGGGTTTTATTTTTACAGATTGACTGCGGGAGATTTTGTTAACACTAGAAAGATGATCTTAATCAAGTAAGGCAATTGCGGCCTAACCAGTCGCTCAAGCTGACGGAACCAGCCGTCGATGATTTAACACGCGCGAAACAGTCAGCTACTATTGGACATGACTCGCCACGCGCGGACAGGCTACCGTCGCTGCGGCGCTTCGCCGCCGCAGCTTAGCTCCGGTCCGTTAGGCGGCGATACAAAGTTGTTATCATAAAGAAAAAGATTATTGGGGTAAAAAGAAGTGATCTACAACCAGTCATTTACCTACCAACCTTCTCACTCTCGACTGAACAAGTACCAAATTCGGTGGTTCATCAAATACCAAAATTTAGGTATTGTCATTCTTAGAAATTGTTTCTAATGTAAGGCAGTTAATAGTGCGAAAGGGTATTCTTATCAACATACAAGTATCGCCGCCTAACCAGTCGCTCAAGCTGACGGAAGTAGCCGTCGACGATTTTGCTCGCGCGAAACAACCAGTTACTTGTTGGACATGACTTAGCTCGCGCGGACTGGATTCCGTTGCTGCGGCACTTCGTTGCCGCAGCTTAGCTCCGGTCCGTTAGGCCTCGCTGGCGGCGGGTGGATTTTTACAGCACAGAAGATCAATGAAAGAGAAGTTATTAAAACAAGTTTCAATTCTCGTGGCGTCGTTTTGTTTTATGAACCAAAACAGGCACTTCCCGCCGCCAGCGAGTTTATCGGGTAAAAGTATCAAAGCAAAAACAGGTATCAAATCAACAATCGCGCTAACATATTAAAGTTGCAGTGGCCTAACCAGTCGCTCAAGCTGACGGAAGTAGCCGTCGATGATTTAACACGCGCGAAACAAGCAGTTACTTGTTGGACATGACTTAGCTCGCGCGGACTGGATTCCGTCGCTGCGGCGCTTCGCCGCCGCAGCTTAGCTCCGGTCCGTTAGGGCGCAATCGCCCGCTACAAATAAGGAGGTCACTATGACACACTCAAAAATATCCATCATATTGCTCCTGTCTCTCATTTTGTGCAAGAGCAATGGTTACATAATGGCAAATCCAATGGCGCCAAATGACACAGCTGCCTGGACTCAAGTCGGATTAACGGACAAGCTCGTATTGACGTTTGCAATGATGGGCACGAATATCTTTGCGGGAACGGAAGAAGGTATCTTTCTATCAACAAACGACGGCACAAGTTGGACGCCAATCAATAATGGAATACCAAATTTTCATTGGGTTACAAGCCTCGCTGTCGATGGTACGAAACTCTTCGCAGGAACAGATGACGAGGGTGTATATCTTTCCACAAATAACGGCACAACCTGGAGCCCTGCGAATAATGGATTGATAAACACATGGGTTACGTCGTTGGCTGTAAGTGGCACAGATCTCTTTGCAGGAACGCAGGGAGGACTTTGGGGGACTAATGGCGGCGGTGTCTATTGCTCTACCGATCACGGTGCAAACTGGTTTGAAGTCAACAACGGATTGACCGACACTTCAATATCAGCTCTGGCTGTCATGGGAACAAATCTCTTTGCAGGAACTAATACCGCAGGCGTCTTTCTTTCCACGAATAATGGGACAAGCTGGAGTTCCGTTAATAATGACATACCGCACAATTGGGGTATAGAGGCGTTTGCTGTAAATGACTCGAATCTGTATGTTAGCTCCGAAGCTTATGGCATTTTTGTATCCACCAACAATGGAATAGTGTGGAGTGCGATTGATTCGGGCTATAATTATTCCAATTCTATTGCTACAGATGGAAGCAATCTCTTCATAGGTGGCAGCAGCGGTGTTTTTCTTTCTACCAAAAGTGGTAAAGACTGGAATCAGTTGAATGTTGGATTGAGTGACACCCTTGTATCAACCCTTGCTGTTTCAAGTGCATATCTTTTCGCCGGAAACACTGCACAAGTAGTTCCAGTGTCGTTTAGAGGGCAACTTCTTGTGCCAGGCATTTGGCGTTATCCACTTTCGCAGGTTGGAATGAAAGTTGAAAACAACTTAGACCACATTCCATTCAAGTTCACTCTTAATCAGAACTATCCAAATCCATTCAATCCATCAACGACTATTTCTTTTAGCCTTGAATCAAAATCATTTCTAACGTTAAAAATATTTGATATTGTCGGGAGGGAAGTTGCAACTCTCGTTAATGAAGAATTGCCGGCTGGGACGTATTCGCGACAATGGAGTGCGGCCAATATGTCAAGTGGTGTCTACTTTTGTCGATTGCAGTCCAGATCGTTTTCAGAAACAAAAAAACTCATTCTATTACGATGAAGCGATTGCGCCCTAACCAGTCGCTCAAGCTGACGGAACCAGCCGTCGATGATTTAGCACGCGCGAAACAACCAGCTACTATCGGACGTGGATCGCCACGCGCGGACTGGATTCGTGCCGACGCAATTTCCGCCGTCAGCTTAGCTCCGGTCCGTTAGGCGGCGATACACAGTTGTTATAATGAAAAGAAAAAAGATAATTGGGGTAAAAAAAAGTGACCTACAACCAGTCATTTTATCTACCAACTGTTCCCCTTTTCACTGAACAATCTCCAAATTTGGTGGTTCATCAAATACCAAAATTTAGGTATTGTCATTCTTAGAAATTGTTTCTAATGTAAGGCAGTCAGTCAATACGAATGCGTATTCTTATCAACATACAAGTATTGCCGCCTAACCAGTCGCTCAAGCTGACGGAACCAGCCGTCGATGATTTTACACGCGCGAAACAAACAGTTACTTGTTGGACATGACTTAGCTCGCGCGGACTGGATTCCGTCGCTGCGGCACTTCGTCGCCGCAGCTTAGCTCCGGTCCGTTAGCTGGCAGTCAAAGGAGAAAAACATGCATTTATTCAAATATTACCTTACTATCGCGCTGTTGTTCATTCTAACGATGAGTGGTTGCAAAAAGAATGACAATCCAACTTCGGTAGAGGAACTTCCTCAATACTTATATGGTCGGGTCATTGATTCGCAAGGGAGTCCTGTTGAAGGATGTGGAGTTCATTATATTTATACGATGACAGGCTCCCCATTGGCAAAAATTGGAACAACAAATTCATCTACAAACATTCTGTTTTATGTTCCCACAAGATCAAAGGTCACGCTCACGATACTCAGATGGTATACTAGAGACACTATTGCAACACTTGTAAATGATACACTCAATGCTGGTTCACATCTCGTCACATTCGATGCAGATAAAATCACCAATGGAATCTACATCGAGCAATTAAAAGTTGATACATTGCTCCAAGAGACACATATGAGTCTTATGGTCGATAATATTTCATATTTGGTGAATACGACCCCTTTGGTTACGACAAACTCTTCCGGGTCATTCAAGCTTCCTTATGGAGTTTTTGGATTTAATATCCCGTTTCCAGGACCAGGGGAAATTGCAGATTCTATATATATTTCGCATACAATTGAAATCGTTGTCTATAAGTCTGGCTATTTGACCGCAACGAAAACAATTACTATTGATGAAGCTATTAGCATGAATCAAACTTTTACTCTTACTAAACAGTGACTGCCAGCTAACCAGTCGCTCAAGCTGACGGAACCAGCCGTCGATGATTTAACACGCGCGTAACAACCAATTACAATCTGACGGGACTTGTCTCGCGCGGACAGGCACCGTCGCTGCGGCGCTTCGCCGCCGTCAGCTTAGCTCCGGTCCGTTAGGCAGCCATAAATACATTCAGATTAAAAAAGGTGAAAAGACTTGAACACGAAGCACTCTCAAAAAGAATCAACAGCAGAATCTTACAAATGTCTGATCGAACGTCTTCCAGAGTTATCATTCAAAGAGATTTACTTCGCATCGTGTTTGAGCAAGGTGATCGATGAAATTGTTTGAACGTCTATTTGCATCGCTCTGTTATTCCAGTAAAAAGGCTTTAAGAGGTACAGGTGAAGAAATGGATCCATGGCCCCTCGGGATGACTCTATCCCTTTCAACATCATTCATTTTGATATCTCTTAGTGATTTGATTGTTTATGAGTTTAATCTGTCCAGATCATTTCACATCGGTAGTTCATATTGGACATTTATTCTCCTCGGGGTTTTGTTTGGAATTATTTATTATAAATTTCTTAGGAATGATCAACATAAAAAAATAATTGCAGAATTTGAAAAATTATCTATTCGTAGGAAAAAAATTTGGTTAGCAATATGTTTAACATATCATGTTTTTTCAATTGGTATTACAATGGCTTCATTTACTTGGCATTAGCATAGTTAAGAAGAATTCTCGTTATAAAGTTCACAATATCTATGGCTGCCTAACCAGTCGCTCAAGCTGACGGAACCAGCCGTCGACGATTTCGCCGCGCAGCAGTTCGCCGGAGATGATATGATCAGCGGATACGTCCGCGCAATGAACTACATGGAACTGGCTGCACGTCGCCGCAGCTTAGCTCCGGTCCGTTAGGCGGCGATACAAAGTTGTTATCATAAAGAAAAAGATTATTGGGGTAAAAAGAAGTGATCTACAACCAGTCATTTACCTACCAACCTTCCCCCTCTCGACTGAACAAGTACCAAATTCGGTGGTTCATCAAATACCAAGATTTAGGTATTGTCATTCTTAGAAATTGTTTCTAATGTAAGGCAGTTAATAGTGCGAAAGGGTATTCTTATCAACATACAAGTATCGCCGCCTAACCAGTCGCTCAAGCTGACGGAACCAGCCGTCGACGATTTAGCACGCGCGAAACAACCAGTTACTATTGGACTGGACTTACCACGCGCGGACTGGATTCCGTCGCTGCGGCACTTCGTTGCCGCAGCTTAGCTCCGGTCCGTTAGGCGGCATAAAAACAAAGTTTTTTAAAGTGAGAAGCGGTTTCAGTTTTTCGAGTTTTGTTTTTTGACTTGGGCTTATTTATAAATAGAGTAAATCTACAGGCAGTCAGATTTTCTAATTGCAATGTCTGCAATAAATTGGTATCATCTCATACGGAAACTTACCCGGCGATCATAGTTGGGAGCTATGTTTATAACCAAAATCAAAAACGAAACAATTCTTAATTCGCAGCGGCGTACTGGTTTACCGTCATGTTTGCCGCCTAACCAGTCGCTCAAGCTGACGGAACCAGCCGTCGACGATTTTGCACGCGCGAAACAATCAGCTACTGTCGGACATGACTTAGCTCGCGCGGACTGGATTACGTCGCTGCGGCACTTCGTTGCCGCAGCTTAGCTCCGGTCCGTTAGGTGGCTTAAAAAAATAAGTTGGCTAAGTAAGAAGTAGTTTCGGTGATTCGAATTTTGTTCCTTGCTTCAAGTCTCAAAAAAGAACGAGTTTATAAACAGTCAGATTTTCTAATTGCAATAACTGCAATAAAACGATATTATCTGGTACGGAGAGCTTACCGGACAACCATAGTTGGGAGCTATGTTTATAAACAGTATCAAAAACGAAAACATTCTTAATGCGCAACGACGTACTGGTTTACTGTCATGTTCGCCGCCTAACCAGTCGCTCAAGCTGACGGAACCAGCCGTCGACGATTTAGCTCGCGCGAAACAACCAGTTACTGTTGGACTGGACATACCACGCGCGGACTGGATTCCGTCGCTGCGGCACTTCGTTGCCGCAGCTTAGCTCCGGTCCGTTAGGGTGCAAAATCAGCATTTGCGGAAATAAGATGTAAATGACACTGTCGTAAATTAAATTCGCTGTTTTCATCAGACGATTATGAGAACAATAGTCTTAGCGTTATTAATATATCATCTCTCCTATTCTCAGTGGTCCACCTCTACATATGCCGATAGCGCACTCTACGTGTGCCCTGGATTTGTTCAAGCGATTCTAACATTCGATGATGGTGCTTCCGTTATCTGTGGAGTACTCGATGATTCCCGTTATGCTCAAAAACTTGATCCGTATGGCTACAAGATATGGCCGCAACCGGTACAAATTATGAACACCCCGGGAACCGGTAATGATGGCATAAGCACGCCGATAAGTGATGGAAACGGAGGATGTTTCGTTTGCTGGAATGATTATCGGGGAGCATCCTGTAGCATTAGCGATTTGTTTACATTCTACTTTAATAATGCCATGTATATGCAACACATTGACAAAAACGGAAATATTCTACAGCAAAACGGAGGAATACAAATTGACTCGGTCGCCGGCGGACAGAAATGGGGATATGGTGTTATGGACGGAGAAGGCGGCATAATATTTTACATGAGTGAAAACATTTATGATACCCTCTCTGGTGCATTCCTCAAAGCCCATACATGGCTTGTTCGGTACAATGGGAGCGGGCAGAAGATATGGACGAAAGAGATAGATACTTCCAGTTCCGAATTGAATTCAAGCCAACCGATAAAACTTGGGAACAGGATAATGATTCGGACGTTGAATGGAATAAGGTTTATCAATCCGAGCTCCGGTGAAACCCAATCCCAGCCTGCATTTGTCCCAGATGGTAACTTTGTAATAGATGGGGATACTGCTGCATTTAATGTTAAGCGCGTGTCAGATCGGTATGATAGTGTTGGAAGAAAGTATAGAGAGTATTTAGTGACACGAATTAATATAAATTGGGATTTCTCATGGTCCAACAAATTTGAAATTCTTGATGCAGGGGATCTTTACAATACACTGCCAATAAATAATACCGTCTTTCCTGATAGAGTAGGAGGGTTATTCTTTTGGGAGCCTTCATCCAACGATTCATCGAAAAGAGGTGTGAGGCTCCGAAGAATAACTAGCTACAGTTCTCAATTTAATACTGACCAAATTCAAATCATTATGGATCCCCCTTCGGCTGGTTTTGGCTTTAATGGTGTTGGTAAATGTGGCATCTATTTTGACAACGGAAAGACATTTGAGTTCGATACAACTGGGAAATCCCTTTGGCCCGACAACTATACAGTTATCAGCGATCCATCGAATGCGTATTCACCTTTGGTAGGAAGCGATAACAATGGAGGAGGAATAATTACATATTGGTCAACTCTTGGCGGAATTTTTGCCCAACATACTGGAAGAGTTGGGAAAGTTGGTATAATCACTAACGTTCCAACAAATAAAAGCGTCCCTTTACATTTCGACTTAAGTCAAAATTTTCCAAATCCATTTAATCCAACGACAACAATTAATTTTGAATTAGAGCGAACATCATTCACAACTTTAAAGGTATTTGATATTCTTGGCAGAGAGGTGACCACATTGGTCGCCGAAAGAATTGAAACCGGGTCTTTATTCGCGACCTTGGCATGCCTTACATTGTTCCTCCGGGATCTATTTCTATCTATTACAATCTGGCGCATACAGAGAAACGAAGAAAATGCTTCTGCTAAAATAGTATCAGATGTTTGCACCCTAACTAGTCGCTCAAGCTGACGGAAGTAGCCGTCGACGATTTCGCCGCGCGACAGTACGCCGGAATTGATATGATCAGCAGATACATCCGCGCAAATGTACTACATGGCGCCAACAGTTCGCCGCCGCAGCTTAGCTCCGGTCCGTTAGGCGGCATAAAAAAAGGTTTTTTAAAGTGAGAAAAGGTTTCAGTTTTTCGTGTTTTGTTTTTTGACTAAGGCTTATTTATAAATAGAGTAAATCTACAAGCAGTCTGATTTTCTAATTGCAATGTCTGCAATAAATTGGTATCATCTCATACGGAAACTTACCCGGCGATCATAGTTGGGAGCTATGTTAATAACCAAATTCAAAAACGAAACAATTCTTAATTCGCAGCGGCGTATGGTTTACCGTCATGTTTGCCGCCTAACCAGTCGCTCAAGCTGACGGAACCAGCCGTCGATGATTTTGCACGCGCGAAACAAACAGCTACTATCGGACCTGGACATACCACGCGCGGACTGGATTCCGTTGCTGCGC
>CAWJKX010000127.1:0-26053 GCA_963843065.1 uncultured Bacteroidota bacterium | reverse complement strand
TTGAGATCCTTTTTTGATGTCGCGAATAATAAATTTCGGTGAACTGTTTGAATTCATTAGAATCCTGCCGGTATATTCGCCGATCAGGCCGAGGAAAACGATCTGCATTCCGCCGATGACAAGGACAACAACCATGATCGATGTCCAGCCCTGTACCGGGACCCCGTATATGATTTTCTGAGCGACGACAACCGCCGCACCGATCAGGCCGGCGAATGCGCTTAACAATCCGAGCATCGATGCAATCTGCAGCGGCTTGATTGAAAAATTCACCAGAAGATTTAATCCATGATTAATCAAACGCAGGAGAGTATAGTGGGACTCGAAGTCCGACTTATCGTTTCTGACGGTAATGCCTCCAATGTTTGTCGTCGTCCAGCTGATAAGACCGTCGATGTACGTGTATGAAGAATTGTATTTCACGATTTCGTCTACGACCCATTTTTTCATGGCTCGAAAACTGCTGAAATTACCGTTCAACGCGGTTGAGAGAATCTTTCGGGAAATCCATTTGCTGAAATCGGATGTGATATTCCGGAAAAAATTGTGGGCCCGTTCCTCCGGCAGACCGTACACAACATCGAACCCTTCCATGAGTTTCCGGATCAACCCCGGTATTTCTTCCGGCGGATTCTGTAAATCCTGGTCAAGCGTCACGATCACTTCGCCGTGCGCGCATGAGAGTCCAGCGAGCGTCGCATTATGCTGCCCGAAGTTCCTGCTGAGCTCCACGGCACACACGTTCGGGTCTTTTGATTGAAGTTTTGTCAGGATGGAGAAACTTCCGTCCGTACTCCCATCGTCCACGAAGATCATTTCGTATTTGCCGAAAGATCTTGCGACGGGGAGTAAATGTTGATGCAAGCGCTCGACCATTGCGGAGCCGTTGTAAACGGGGATGACGAAGGAAATTAGTTTCATAAGGAATCTGCCGTAAGAGTCATGTACGGTACCAAGATAACGAACAGGCGCGTTTGATTCAACAGCGGGCTACCAGCGCAAATGGTAGACCCGCAGCGTACCGTAGCAGTTTTCCGGGAACTCGGCAACGAGCGTCCCCCGTTTTTCGATGACCGCGTCCGCATCGTCCCGCACGGATTTCCAAAAATCCTTTCCCCATATTTCTGCGTCCCCCGTGATCATGTACTCTGGTTTGAATGTATCGACCTCCCGGAGATGGGTGTATTGCGTGCGGAGAGGCTGGTGCTGAAACCCGAACCAGAATGTTATCGAACCCCACACCCTTGCATCCGGGGGAATCACGGTCTGAAGTTGTTTGATTGTTTCAGTATACGAACAATTCCTGTTACGCCACAATAGCTTTGCGTCCCCCGCGAGTTGGTTCAGGGAGAGGAGAACGAATAATCCGATACCGAGCGATTCGCGAAAATATCCGGAATGAAATATTCGTCGTATGCGCTCCCCAATTACCCGGGGCACTCTAAGCAATTCGTCTGTGTTTACTGCCGCAAGGATGCAGAGCATGGGGAGAACGGAGGTGGTATACAGCACCGTCTTATTTGATATAACCAAGATAGAAAGGAGGATATAAGTTCCGGCTACGATTGCCACATTCCGGGTTTCGATTTTTTTTGATACAAGGGAGCGAACCCAAACGGAGGCAAACACGAGAACGATAGGCGCTCTGTATGGAAACTGGGCATATTCCACAATGCGGTTCCATTCGCCCCACAGGCTTGTGGCGAGCCAATTCTGCTGGGCGAGCGAGCTCGTTCTGTTGTCGAGCTGAAGATAGAATGTTGAAAATGAGTTGCGGGCATCGTTTGCGATTACATAGATCAGGTACGGAAGCAGAGCGATAAGCAGCGCAGCAGCAAAACTCCAGCTATACCGCGATGTGAATGCCCTGCCCTTATACGTCATCACCAGAAGCACTGCAACCGCCCCGATATGCAGAACGGCGTTCGGATGAGTCCAGAGGGCAACGCCGGCGAACAATCCTGACCAGAAAAAATACGCTTTCGAATTTGCTCTCATACCCTGGAACAGAAAGAGCATTGAATAACTTTCCAGTGTGACAAGGTAGATTTCAGGACGAATGGTACGGTAGGAAATGAACATCATTGTTTCGATCATCACAAACCAGACCGCAAAGAGTGCGGCGCGCCTCGAAAAGAATTTCGAAGTGAAAAGATACACCGCGATCATCAACAGCGCTCCACATGCGGCGGAGACAAGCCTTCCTTGTACAGGTCCAACGCCGAACAGCGCGAACGCGGGGGCGACCGCCAAGCTTAAAAAGAGCCGGGGCTGGAGCAATACTTTGTCGAATCCGGTATAGTTTTCAAGCACGGGGTTGTACATCCTCCCTTCACTTGCAAGGGTAGAGGCTGTAATTGATTCCCACGGCTCATCGACCCAGACACGTGGGTACTTGTCCAACATGAACGTTGAAAGAAAGACATAGAACGCCATGAGGAAGAAAAAAAACCTGTGATCAAGTATTGTCGTCTTTATCGCCAATAGGAACTTATTCAACATCGAACACCCTCATCCACATTTCGAGATTGATAATTTGCCACAAGATATTATTAGCGATTGTTGGAGGATCGGCCTTAAGCCGCTTTTCAAGAGAGGCTTGGTTCAGGAATTGATTTGCGCGAAGAGGTTCATCCAGCAGAAACGTTCGTACCATCGGCAGAAGCGTGCGCAGCCACTCGTTTTGGGGAGTGACGAAGCCCATTTTGTCTTTGCGCCATTGAATTTCTTTCGGAAGGATGCCCTCTCCCGCGCATCGCAGCGGATATTTCGACCAGCCGTTGTGAATTTTGTACGACGCGGGGATGCTCATTGCATATTCCACCACGCGGTAATCGACAAACGGAACACGCGCTTCAATAGCGAATGCCATTGAATTGCGGTCTTCGTAGTGAAGGAGCTGCTGCAGATTGAACGAAGTCTCTTCCTGGAGCAGACGTTCCTGAAGGTTGTCGTTTCGTTTTGACAGTACCGCCGACGTGCGTTTGTATGCAGATGAGAACTCGGGATTCATCAACCCAAAACCGGGGGCGAAGAATTCGTAGGCTGATTGCGGCAGGATTGTTCGGCCTGCCTTGCCGAGCAGCTCAACAAGCTGCCGGGGCACGGAGCGTTGCGCTATGGATGAGGTCCCGGCCAATTCTTTTATCAGAGTGCCGAATCGCATCGCGCGCAGCAATTCTGCTTGATAGATCGGCACATGCCATGAATATCCTCCCATCAGTTCGTCCCCCCCTTGTCCGTCCAACAGCACCGTAATGTGCTGTTCGGAAGCAAGCCTCATCACATTCCACTGTGCGTAGACCGACGTTGAGTTAAACGGTTCGTCCTGATGATACACAACCTTCCGAAGTTCATCCCACAATTTCTTGCCATCGGGCCGGACGAAGTGAGGCTCGGCGTTTGTGCGGGCAATGACTTTTTCGACGAACGGTTTCTCGTTGTACGCTGCATCGTCGTACACAGCTGTGAATGTCTTTTGATGCTCGCCGATAAGGGAGCGGTCAATGACGCCGTCGTTGAACATCAACGAGTTTGCGATGCACACAATTGTAGAGGAATCGAGCCCGCCGCTGAGGCAGCTGCCGAGCGGGACATCCGTGCGGAGCCGCAATTTTATCGAATCAACAAGAAGCTCTTTGAACTTTTCCGTGTATTGTCTGCTTTCCGATTCATGAAACCGTTCGACGTCGGGATTGCAGTGCAGAGTATAATATCGCTGGACCGTAAGCGCTCCGGCGGCGTCGACGATTAGATAATGTGCAGGGGGCAATTGTTTAACGCCGGGAAAAAAAGTCTCATCGCTATGGTCGATGACCGCGTACGCAAGGTAATCATACACCATTTGATGATTCGCTCTGCGGACAACGTCAGGATGCAGCAGAAGAGCCTTGATCTCCGATGCGAAAGCGAACGTGTTCTCGTTCGTGAAATAGTAAAAAGGCTTGACGCCGAAACGGTCTCGAGCGCAGAAGAGCAACCTTGTACGGGCATCCCATAAGGCAAACGCCCACATGCCGTTAAAATGAGAAAGGCACTCTTTTCCCCATTCTTCGTATGCACGGATAATCACTTCCGAGTCGGATTTCGTTGTGAACGAGTACCCCTTCGCGATGAGCAGCTCGCGGAGTTCGATGTAATTGTAGATCTCTCCGTTGAATATCAACCACACCGTGCCGTCGGCGTTCGACATCGGCTGATGGCCGGCGGGGGAGAGGTCGATAATGCTTAAGCGGCGCCAGCCGAGTCCCAGATTGTGGTTTTCCTGGGTTGGTGCGGAGATGTTCGGATAATTTGATTTCGCAGCCGGAATGGAGTCGTTGCCCGATCGATGATCGCAACGGTTGTTTGCCGTATCCACGAGAAGGTAACCTTCGTCGTCTGGCCCGCGGTGACGAATGCTGTTCGTCATTTTGAGCAATAACGCCGGGTCAACGCGGCCGCCTTGTCGAGCCAATATGCCTGTGATGCCGCACATTTAATTTCCTATAAGCTGTTTCATTGTGGAGATCAAGCCCGATGTCCGTTTTTCAATTGAGAAATTCTCCTCAACTCTTTTTCGGGGGTCGTATCCGATATTCCGGGAATTCATCGCTGATTTTATGGCGTCGACCGTGGCTTGAAGGTCATTATAAGGAACAAGGTACCCTGCATTTCCAATCACTTCCGGTAAGGAAGTGTTGTACGTCCCGACGGGAATGCATCCGCACGACATTGCTTCTGCGCATGCGATGCCAAACCCTTCATGCGCTGAAGCCTGAACGTATATTCGTGCGCGCTGATAAAGCAAAAGGAGCTCGTCGTCGGAAACATATTTTTCGGTAAATTGCAGGTTCCCCGGTGCCGTCTGAACAAATTTTTGCGCGCTCGCGTCCAGGGTGTCGATTTTGCCGATGAGAATAAATCTGAATTCCGGCAATGACGCAGCACATCGTGCAAAAATATCGAGGCCTTTCTGTATGATGGTAATGCGATTGATGACATTACACGTTGTTATTATTAAATCCTCCTTGTTTCCCGACGGCTTGAAGTGTTTGAGATCGATACCGGGATATAAGGTGCTTGTGATGTTCGCCGGGGCGTAGTGGAGCGTATCGCTTTGCGAGAAATTTGAAAACGGCAGAACGCGATCGACACTGTGTAGTGTGAACCGCTGCAGCATCCGTTTCCACCACGTTCCCATTTCCCCCCACCCTATGGCCGGGACATACGCAACGTCAAATCCCCCTGTAATGGCAAGAATTTTGACACTAAAAATCTTTGCAATGAGAACAATTACAGGCGCAAGACGAGGGACCGAAAACCACATCAGGATACAGGAGACGTGCTCTTTTGCCACCTTCTTGCCAACGGTCAGAAACGTCCAAAGTATTTTAGGACTTCTGAGACGGTTGAAACTTAGAATCTCTACGCTAAACTGCGTCGCTAAATTGACAGCGTCAAGTTGAACGAACGACGAATTCTCGTCTGGACAAATAATTATTATTTTATCCATCATCGCATTATTTTTCAGCCACGGAATTTCCTAAAAAAGTTTCTGCAACCAGCGTCGAACCCTTGGAGATCCGTTAATGGATTTGACTCCTTCTGCTTCGGGCAACAATCCGGAGTTGCATTCGACGTCTATGTATGACCGGTAAAAAAACTCGAACTGGCTGAAGTATTCGCTGTTGTCAGTCCGGGAGAGGATGGCATAGGTAGTAGGAATCCACATTCTTCTGAGAAGTTCCTCATCTGTTCATAAATCTTTACAATCGTTTTCGCTTTGTTCTTCCCGAACGACGGCCGTTGCCGAGTGTGTCGATTTCGGATTCTCCACGGTCGGAATGCCGATGATTGTTTCTCGTGGAGTACCATTATCGTAGGGAGTGTTCGGTTGAATGCGAGTCTATTTGATGTTCTTTCTCATTTCCACCCGTCTCCTGCATTTTTCTTTATCCGAAAACTGTTTTCGTAACGAAGAACACACACGCCCTTATCCGTGGCTGATTAAATTAGTTGCATCGGGTCCAGGTTCTGATGCCGATTAATTTTTTGCACTTAAACTTCAACATAATCTAAGTCTTTGATAATTTGGAATGCTTTTTCCGGGGCAGGTCTTTTTGCCCAACCTTCCGTTAAAGGGTAATATGCCGTAGCCGCTGATAGCTCTACAAAGTGAGGACTCGCTAGATCTGACCGCACAAAAAAGGCATTACATCCTTTAGAATCGCAACCGATCAAAATATACCCCTTTTTTTGAGCTAACTTTTGAAGGGACAACAGGGACGCACCAAAATAATAACCGGAAGGATGTTTTGCGAATCTATTAAAGTTGGCATCATATTTTACGGTGATAGATCTGTCGCTGCCAAGAATTGCATTATATTCGACAACAACAACTCTTGGATTACAGACGTGAATAGATTCCCATACCCAATAATCGTTACTGTCTATATCAATTGATAATAAGTCAATTTCTCCAGAAAATTTGTTTTCACTAAGTAGTTGATTAATATTTTGAGGCGTTACGTAAGCGTTCAATATGGTGACTTGTGAATATTTACTGTAATATTTCTTAGCTTCCGCAAATAATTTGGTCGATGCTTCGATCAATAGACCCGACCAACCCCAGTTCAACGATAGGTTTGCAGTATTGCATTCTCGCCCATTTTCAGCCCCAAAGTCTACAAATGTTCGGCTATGTACGCCAATAGTTGAAAAAATATATAGTAAGATTCCGTCTTCACCGTTCTGCGAATACACCTTAAATTCGTGACGACGCAGTATTGTCTTTTGGTCTGTGGTTCCCCCAAAATCAAGCAATTTAGCATTAAGGAACATTATACTCTCTTTAATATCCTTTAATGCATAATCGTGATCAGCAATTTTTTCAGTATGGATCCTAAATGATTTAATTAATTTCTTAAAAAAGACATCTATCCAATCGTACAGCCAAATTTTAATGCGTAACATGTTGCACTCCAATTGTCATGATCAGTATTCAATGAGAGACAAAATCGATGAAAGTTAATAATTTGCAGGTTCAATTGAAAGCCCTCAAAAAGAATCAACCAATGAGTATTTCTACAGAATACAAGCGAATAATTTTGTTCGGACAATGAAGTTGGTGGTGCTGAAGTAACTTTCCCAACGTCCTGCCATCGCATTCAGCCCAGGCTCATGATCTGGGCTGTTGCATTTAGTGGGGGAGTAGTTTTGTACCAGAGACGACCGCGATGGGATTTATAAACCCACCTGACAACCACTCCATGCGCGGAAACTAGCGTGTCGAAATCTACCGTATCCCCTCAAGTCAATCGACCCTTAACATTGATCATCCGTCTTACTGAATGAGAGACTGAAACTTCAGTCGTGTTCGTGTAGTGATGCTTCGAAAATCGTTCCTCAACGAAGCAACGAACCCGACACTTTCGCGCCATGTGAGTCTGGAAAGTTTCACAAAAATAACAAGCGTTAAGCAGGAGAGTATGATATACGAGATCGAGGATGCGGCCGCGGCTCCTGAAATACCGTAGCGGGGAATCAATACCACGTTTAGCACGACAGTAAAAATCAGCGCGACAAAGGAAATTACTGTATTAAACCCGGGTTTCCCGATTCCTAAAATGTATGTTGCAAGAACATTGGTTACGCTAAAGATCGTGATGCCGGGGAGCAAAATAAGAAATGGCAATACGGATCCGGCAAAATCCTTCCCGAACAGGTGGACAATTGCAAATGGTGCAATTAGGACTGCCAGGGTTGCCGCCGCGAGCGTAAGGGCAAAAGAAGCAACCGCAGCCTTTACGGATATCATTTTTGATTGTTCGTGTTGTGCCGCGACCGTTGGGAGCAAAACAGCCGCCATAGAGGTTGAGAGGAGCCAGAGAATTTCTACGAGGTTCACCGCCATAAAGTACAACCCGACCGACGCTGCCCCGAGAAAATAATTAACAATGAACGTCCCGAGACGATAATTGAGAAATTGAATAATGTTTGAGAGCTGAAGAGGCGCGGAGAAGACGAGGAGTTGTTTGGTACTCGCGCCATTCCATCTTGTGCGAGGCAAAGGAAAAAAACGTTGACCGATATGACACTCCAATGATAATGAACGACACAAGATTGCTGATGGCGAATAGGGCAATGGCAAGTTGGACGCTTAATATGCCGAGGGCGTATGCCACCGCAAGTGTTGCCGCCTGCGTTGTCTGACTGCCTAGGTAGATATAATTGTTGAGGTATATCTTGTTTTCCCCCACAATGATCCCCTGGGCGAAAACGTTGAAGAAAACAACCGGGATAATTGCGAAGGATGCGACCATGGTCAACGTGAGCTTGTCGACCGGGAAGAGGTAGCGCAGGTAATCAGCACGATAGAGTATAAAAAGGAGGAGAAAAGAAAATAAGCTCAGCCATGCAGCGATAAAAAAAGAGGCCCTCATCAATTTCTCCTTCTCGATCTTCTTCTGCGCGGTAAAGTATGTGTTCGAACCCGGGATGCCGAAATTAAAAAGAGTGGTCAGAGTCGTGATAATGAGGATGAGGAGGTTGTACTCACCCCGTCCCTCAGGGCCGAGCCCTCGGGCAGTGACCACACTGATAACAAGGCCCACGACGAGTTTGAGAATGACATTTGTGACAACAGTATGAAGATAATTTTTGCCGAATACGCCCATCTTCTACCGGAGTCCAGAGCTTCTGTTGATCGCCATGACTATCAGGTATGCATTATTCATTTTCCTGCTAAATATATCAAAAATTGGCGAAAAAACCATTGCAATCCTTGCCATTGCAGGAATTCTCCAGATAACCGAGAGAGTCGGCATTCTTTGCAACGAATTGCACATTTTTTCGTATATTCATAAAATTCAAGTTATCAAGCCTATGAAATACTTCGACGAACACCTTAAGGTTGTACAAGCGCTTATCGGTATTTTGGCGATCTGCTTGTTTTCGCTTGCTGCGATGACGTTCTATCGCTACGCCAGTACGCCCACCGACGAAAACTGGTTCAGAAATTCTTCATCGACGCTCTATTTTGTAAAAAATCTCTCCGGGACCGTGATCAAAAAATCATCATACAAACCGTTCGAAACGTATGCGTCGTACGGCCCCGATTCGATCTGTGTCGGAGACCTTCTTGTCTCCGTGAACGATCTGGTCCCGGCGAATCCTTCAGAAGTGGACGCCGTTGTGAAGAAAAATGCGGGCGATTCGCTCGTCATCACAGTCGACCGATCGACGGAGAATGCCCTCGTCAGCTTCAAAGTGAGGAAGATCGATTTTTCTTCCGGAACGATCCGCGTTATTCCTCCAACGGCATACGTCTTCGACGTGATCGAAGGGGGCGCATCCGACCGGGCAGGGATGAAGGTTGGCGATCTGATTTTACAGATCAACGGGAAAGGCTTCAAGAATGTCCTCGAAGCGGACTCAATTATGCGGCAGGGACAAATCGGCAAATCTATCGTTTATGAAATTCTCCGCGCTAATCAAACTCTCCATCTTAACGTAACATTGGCATCGTTCGGGTTCCCGATTTCACTGCTTATCGTATTTCTGTCGGGAATGTTGTTTATGGCGACCGGTACATTTCTGTCGCTCAAGCGTCCGGGATTGAAAGCAGCAAGACTCACCGGACTTTCATTTCTTGCTCTAGGCTTCTTTCTGGTTGTAACGCTGCTCCAGCGGGACACGTCTGTCGACATGTTTGCCCGAGTACGGGTTTTCACAATGACCTGCGCACTCTTTCTGGGCATAGCAGCGACCTATCACAGCAGACATTATTTTCCTGTAGAGAGGCCGGAATTGTTGACGCGTCCCTGGATACGAATAAGTATCTATGCGCTTGCCGTACTCAGCATTATTATTGTGTACACCCTAAAATCGATTTCGGGACTCTTCTGTATCGGGGTGATGTTCCTTGCTATGGCTGGTGTGTCAATCTTTTTCTGGAAGCAATGCGGTCATGAGTACAAAAAGCTTTCCCGGATCATAAATTGGGCGTCAATCATTTCGCTTGTCATCGTCGTTGGGTTTGGATATCTCGTCAACGCGACAAACAATCAGACATATTTCGGTTACATGGGGGCAGGACTGGCGGCTATTCCGCTGTCGTATCTCTATTCTATAGGACGGTACCGATTGCTCGACCTTGACCTGCGTATGCGGCGGAATATTCAATACTCGATCATCTCATGGGTATGGATATTTCTGCTGGCAGCTGCCGCGCTCGAAATCCTTCTCACGCTTCCTCAAACAAAAATGAATTTGCCCAACGTCCGGATCACCGGCACTTCTATTGAAATTCTCAGCACGCCGATCATTCCCGGGCAACAGGAGCCCTTTGAGAAAGCGGTGCTCATGGCGATTGCCGGTGTGTTGACGCTGTGTATAGGGTTTGTCGGAAGAAAAGGGCAGGAGTTCATCGATACGTTGTACGACAGGGCACGGTACGATTACCGGCGTGCGGCAAATGATCTGGCGGAAGTGATGGGGACAAAACTCAGCATGGTTGAACTTGCCCGCGGAATTGTGGAGAAGCTGAGCGAGCTGATGAAATTGAAACGTGCCGGCATTATTTTTTTCAGGGATGAACGCACTTGCTGCTGCACGGAAACGGAAGGGTTTGACGGAAGCGCATGGAAAAAGTTTTGCCTCCTCTCGGACAAACGGCTCGTCGAAGCGATCCAGAAGTTCAAGGGGGAATTCAGCGTCGATTATCTCCCGGCTGACATCAAAGAAAATTTTCGCCAGCATGAATTTCAATACGTTATTCCCATCCGCTCGAAAGAGAAACTGATCGGCGCGCTCTTTGTCGGCGAGAAATTATCGGAATCGACATTTCGGCAGGAAGATTTGCAGCTTCTCTCTTCGACCGGCAAGCAGGCGTCGGTCGCCATCGAGAACGCATTTCTGTATGAAGAGCTTGCCGAACAGGAAAGGATCAGGCACGAACTTGACATCGCCCGCCGCATTCAGGAAGGCCTGCTGCCGAAGAAAACACCCGCTATGAAAGGGCTGGACATTGCCGGAGTATCGATTCCCGCGATGTCGGTCGGGGGAGATTATTTTGATTACATCCAGCTCGGACCGAAAAAAATTCTCATTGTTGTGGCCGATGTCTCCGGCAAAGGGATGTCGGCGGCGCTGTATATGTCGAAGATCCAGGGAATGGTGCAGCTTGCGGCCCACATGTACAAAACGCCGAAAGAAATGCTCACCCACATCAACCGCCGCATTTTTGAAGGGATGGAACGGAAAGCGTTCATCACGATGATTCTCGCAGTGTTCGACCTGCAGAAAAAGGAAGTCCGCATTTGCCGCGCCGGACATAACAAGGCGCTCATCGGCGTCAACAGCAAGCTGCAGTTTCTCGAAGCACACGGAATCGGACTGGGCCTGGAACGGGGAAAAATCTTCGAGGAAGAACTTCAGGAAATCCGCAAACCGCTATCGAAAGACGGAATCTTTATTTTCTATACCGACGGGTTGACCGAAGCGATGGATGAGGGGAGGAACCAGTTCGGCGAGGAAACCGTCTACAAGGTCGTGCAATCGGGCCGGAACCTGAGCGCGGCGAATTTGCAACACTCTATTCTCTCGTCCGTTCAGAAGTTTCGCGCGGGCGCCGAACCGAATGATGACCTGACGCTGGTGGTCGTGAAAGCCTCCGCCTGAACGAGCGCCAGTTCAAAAATAGAGTGCACTTCATCCTTCGATGCGCTCTCCCGCTCTTCAAGCGGGATCGCTTACTCAGGATGAACGTGCTATTTTGTAAGCTTAATAAAGTCGGTTCATCCTGAGCGAGTCCCGAGGTTTTTTATCGGGACGAGTCGAAGGACACCCTGAGCAATCCCGTTCCGCTGAAGCGGAACGGGAGCGTCGAAGGGAAAGAAGTCCAACAATTTTGAGATAGCATCTTGTCAAATTTTTCCTGCTGACAGCAGCATATCGCAAATTTCCCGTACGCACCCCCCGCCCCCTTTTTTCTTTGCGACGTAATGAGCGATTTTTTTGTTCTGGTCGGTTGCATCCGCCGGAGCCGCGGCAAAGCCGACGCGCTTCATTACTTCAAGGTCGTTGACGTCGTCGCCGATAAACGCGACTTCTTCCCATGTCAGCGAATGGCGTTTCATCAACCTTTCCATTGAACTCACCTTATCGCGCGCACCTTGAACAAGGTCTGTGATCTTCAGCTTCGCGGCACGCCGTTCCACAATCTTTGTATCTTCGCTCGTAACGATCGCAAGTTTGTACCCCGCGTTTCGGAGGAGTACCAAGCCCATGCCATCCCGTGTACTGAATTTTTTCAACTCATCCCCGAGTTCTGAATAGTACATTCCCGAGTCGGTGAGCACTCCGTCGACATCGGTAGCGAGCATTTTAATTTTCTTAAGGCGTGGGAGAAGCGATTTTTTCATAGCGAGCTCAAAATTGTTTGATTCCCGTTATTCGACGATTGATTGTATGATGTAGTCCTGGACATCCTCTTTCAAATATGGATGCATCGGCACGCTGAAAATGGAATCCGCGATCCGTTCGCTCACCGGAAAATCGCCGCGCTTGTATCCGAGATTGCGGAACGCCTCCTGCAGGTGAAGCGGTTTCGGATAATAGACCGCCGTTGGCACTCCGCGGGATTTTAATTTTTCAAGCATGGCGTCGCGATGGTCGGTGAGGAGCGAATATTGCGCCCAGACGCTCAAGAGCTCCTTCGGCACGTAAGGAGTGGTGACTTTATTTTTGAGTTTTTCTGAGTACCGGGCGGCTACGGTGCTGCGTAATCGTATTTCTTCATCAAAGATCTCCATCTTGGCGAGAAGCACTGCCGCCTGCATCGTGTCCAGCCGCCCGTTGATGCCGATGCGAACGTTGTTGTATTTGTCGCTTCCTTGTCCGTGCACCCTGATCGAACGGAGCTTTTGCAGCATCTCATCGTCATTGCAGAAGACCGCACCGCCGTCTCCGTAGCAGCCGAGCGGTTTGGCCGGGAAGAACGACGTGGCGGCAACATTACCCATGCTGCCGGCCTTTCTTCCTTTGTACGTCGCGCCGAACGATTGCGCAGCATCCTGAAGGACAAAGAGGCCGTATTTTTTTGCCACTGCTTCAATCGGATCGTAATCTGCCGTTTGGCCGAAGAGATCGACCGGGATGATCCCTTTTGCTTTTCTTCCCGAATTGGTTTTCAGAAATTTCTGAATTTCTTCTTCCAGCTTATTTGGATCGATGTTGTACGTGCGCGGGTCGATGTCGACAAAGACGGTTGAAGCGCCAAGCAGGGCGACAACTTCAGCAGTCGCAATGAACGTGAATGGCGAGGTAAAAACCACATCGCCCGGCTTGATACCGTATGCCATGAGGGGCATGAGGAGCGCATCGGTTCCGCTTCCGCAGACAACGCAGTGCTTTACGCCGACATACTTCGCCAATCGATCTTCGAGTTCTGCGATTTCCGGTCCCATGATGTACGCACCGTGGTCCATCACTTTTTTGATTCGCTGCTCAAGCGAAGCGCGGATGCGCACGCTGCTGCGCTTTCAGGTCGATGAAATCTATTTTCTTAAATTCCGTAACTGCCATAAAATGTTTTCCTTCAAAATATTTTTTCTTTGCCGCTCACTCCCTCTCAAATTCCCTCCCCTGGGCGTTTTTTGCGTCCTTGCGCTCTTTGCGGGAACAGGGGAGGGCCGGGGCGGAGTCGCTGCCCCTTTTTGAAAAATCTCTTAAACCTATCTCAAAATGGTTTCAATGTAGAATGCATTTGTAAATGTCATGCTGATCCCGCCGCATTTTGGCGGGAGAAGCATCCACGACACTGAAGCTTCGTAGATCCATGGTACACTGATTGTCATGGATTCTTCACTCCGCTTCGCTCCATTCAGAATGACATTCCTTAGAGTTTTTGAAACAGCATCTAGTTCAATCCGGAAAGGAAAACCGCAATCGAATTCACCCGTTCGCTCCAGCTATTGAGTCTCGCCATTTCCTTTCTCTTTTTTATCATCTCCGCCGATGTCATTGTAAGAGCTTTCTCAACTCCGCTCAGGAACGTTTCTTTCATTGTGACATTGATAACAATGACATCATCCAGCCCTTTCGGCCCGACGGTCGAAACAACCGGCTTGCCTGCCGCCAAATACTCATAAAACTTTAAAGGAGCGGCATAATATGTTGAAACTTCTTCAAGGGTATAGGGTAATACGCAAACATCGAATTGGTTGATGTATCGCGGCACCTCATCGGACGGTTTTGCACCGAGGAAGTACACGTTAGTCTTTTTCTTAAGCACTTCGACTTTATCATAATACCGCTTGTCGCTTTCTGTTACGGGACCGACGATGACGATCGACCAATCGGGGCGCTGTTCTGCAACATAGTCAAGCAGGTCAAGGTCGATGATATGGCGGACGACTCCGGAGTAGCCGATGATCGGTCGCGGTATTTTTTTCAGTTCTTCAGGAATCGGTCCGGAGAGGAGGACATTCTCGAACAACTGGTAGTCGACGCCGTGGTGAATTGTCGTTATCCTTTTTGCAAAAGGAGATTTTTCTTCCGTCAATTTTTCAGAGACAGTGATAACGGCATCCACTTTTTTCAACAGCCTCTGTTCCAATGCTGCTATTCTCCTGCGAAGCGCTTCCTGTGTGTATAATTTATCAAACGCGTCGTTGCAGAAATAGACTGAAATCTGCTCATCCATGTGCCCGACGATCGAGTCTGCATTGTAGGCGAAGATGATGAGCACGCTGTTCTGGAAACCGAGCTTTTTCATTCCACGCTTCATGAAAACTCGCGCGAGGCCCCAGTTTATCCGGCTCAAAAATGAACTGAACTCTCCGAACGGCAGAAAAGGGACAACTGAGAGAAGAAAGAGATTTTTCGCTACTTCTCTCGGGCTGCGCAAGAATCGGAAGAATTTTGAGAAATCGGGCTTCCTGACGAACTTCGAAATGGTATAAAACCCCTCTATAAAAAGGACGCGGCTTCCCTGTTTTGCTAATTCAACGGCAAGGTGATGGCGGATGCGGCGGGGCCCGTCCCATTCCGAAAGCGTGACCGATGACGACGTCCCTATCATTGAGGAAGTTTTGTGGCCCGCTCTTCATACGAGGCGCTCATAAATCATGAGTTGCTCTTGCATGCATCAATCAGTGCCCCGGAAATATATTCCACCTGGGCGTCGGTAAGTTCAGGATAGAGAGGAATGCTGAGGAGCTGCGATGCATACCGTTCGGCAACGGGAAAATCTCCGGCACGATGGTTCAAGTACCGGTACGCAGGCTGCAAATGCAGAGGTTTCGGGTAATGGATGCCCGTTGCGATACCCTTTTCTTTCAGGATATTCCGGATTTTCTCTCGCGCATCGATGCGGACAACGTAGAGGTGGTAAACGTGAGTCGAATTTTTTCGCACCGCCGGAGTTTTGATGTTGCCGTGTCCTTGCAGTAGTTTATCAAAATGCGAAGCATGGAATTGCCGCCGCTTGATCCACTCATCGAGATGGCGAAGTTTGACGTTCAGTATTGCTGCCTGCAGTGTGTCGAGTCTGCTGTTGTAACCTTCAAGTTTGTGTTCGTACTTTTCGAGCCGGCCGTGATTGGCGATCATGCGAACATGTTCAGCGATTTTCTCATCGTTCGTTGCGACGGCACCCGCATCGCCGTACGCTCCAAGATTCTTGCCAGGGTAAAAACTAAAGCACGTCGCCTTGCCGAAATTGCCTACTTTTACTCCGTTGTACAAAGCTCCATGAGCCTGCGCTGCATCTTCAATGATGATCAGGTTATGCTTTTTTGCAATCCGCTGTATTGCCATCATGTCCGCCGGCTGCCCGTAGAGATGGATGGGAATTATTGCTTTCGTCTTCGGAGTAATTTTGTCTTCAATTTTTGTCGCATCGATTGTATATGTCGAAGGGTCATTATCGACAAAGACTACTTTTGCCCCGGACGCCGTAATGGCTTCCGACGTTGCGATAAAAACATTCACGGCTGTGATCACTTCATCTCCATGTCCAATGCCGCAGGCGCGAAGCGCAAGCTGGATTGCATCCGTTCCGTTGGCAACGCCGACGACGTGGTGCATCCCGGAAAAATCTGCGAAAGCTTGCTCGAACGTTTTGATGGCGCTCCCGCCGATAAAATCACTCTGGTTCAAGACTGTCTGAATGGCGCCGTCAATTTCGTTTTTGATCGAGAGATACTGGCTCTTCAAATCAACGAGAGGAATATTCATTCTTTTTTCTTGTAAGGGAGTTTGGATATTGTATTGATAATTCTGGCGGGATTCCCGACGGCCACTTTGTTCGGAGGGACATCTTTTGTTACGACTGATCCCGCGCCGACTAAAGAGTTCTCGCCGATCGTAACGCCGGGGAGTAATGTCGCATTTGCACCAACCTTTGCGCGCTTCTTAACGATCGCGCCGTGCAATTCTTCTTTTACGTTCGGCGAAAGGGGATAGAGTGCATTTGTAATAACGACATGAGGTCCCAGCCAGCATCCGTCTTCGAGGATCGACGTCTCCGGGACGAATGCATTTGTGTGGATTCGGACATCCGAGCCAATTGTCACATGGTGTTCGATGACCGACGATGTTCCGATGCTCACATTGTTACCGATCTTGTTTTCTTCCCGGACCATGACATGATGACCGGTTTGGAAGTTGTCCCCAATACTGTTCCCTGCATAGATAACAGTATGAGATCGGATGACAGCATTGTCCCCGATGAGTGTCGGAAGTTCGCCGGATTTTTTGCCGCGGGGGGGAACGCCGATGATGACAAAGTCTTCGATCACGGCATTCCGGCCGATGGCCACATTCGGATGAATCGTGTGGTTCGCAATTTTACGTATTGCTTTGGGCACTTTGAGTGTAGATTTTTTCGATGATCTCAACGGTTTTCATTCCTTCAAATCCGCCGGTTGCGATCGGCGCGTTTTTCGAGAGGACGTCGATGACATTCGCGTACACTTTATCATGATTGGACATCGAGCCCTGGTAAAATCCGTATTCATTTGCGGGGGCGGACTGCGGGACATCTTTTATTTCATAGCCGTCGATTGATTGGTGCTCCAGCACATTCAAATATTGTCCGCCGACTTTTATTGTTCCCTTTTCGCCGAAGAGAGTAATAGAGCCTTCCATGTTCTTCTTAAAACTGTTGACGGTATAGTTGATTGTTCCGATCGCCCCGTTCTGAAATCGCAGGAGCACAACGCCGGTGTCCTCGAACTGCACGGTTCGGGGATGCGCGAAATTCTTCGTTATTGCCTGAACGCTCGCGACCTCACCGACCATCCAATAGAGCAAATCGATAAAATGGCTGAACTGCGTATACAACGTTCCGCCGTCCAATGCCTTTTTTCCCTTCCAATCGGATTCTTCGTAATAGCGGTCGTTTCTGTTCCAAAAGCAGTTCAACTGGACGCTGTAAATCTTTCCGAGTTTGCCTTGATCGATCGCCTTCTTCATTTCCACAATCGGCGGATTAAAGCGATTCTGTTTGACGATAAAAAGATTTTTTTTTGCTTTTTCAGCTGCGTCGATCATCCTGCGGCAATCGCTGACGGTAATGGCCATCGGTTTTTCGCACAACACATGCTTACCGGCGTTGAGCGCTTTGATGGTATGTTCCGCATGAAATGCATTCGGGGTGCAAATCGACACAACCTCAATGTTCTTTTCGGCAGAAAGCAAATCATCGATGCGGCTGTAATCAGTACATGAATATTTGGCTCCCAGCTCTTTCGCTCTTTCCGGTTTTGTGTCGCAGACCGCGCTCAGCAGCGCCATTTTGCTGATGTGTTCAGCGTGCCGCTGGGCAATTCTGCCGCAGCCGATGATACCGAAAGTTATTTTTTGCATGGACAATTCAAAATTAAATCGCGATCACTGATAATACATGATCAAGAGTGTATAAAAACGGAAAAATTCGAATCAATTTATTCATTTTTTGGAGCAATAGCAAAGATGGAAAATGCGCGTGAATTCACATGACTTTGTGAGGAAATGAAGGGCGTCTCTGAGCACGGCGGCAATAACGACAATGCTCGCTGTCGCTGGATGGAGACCGAAAAGTTGCTTTTAGAAGAAAATTTCTATCTAATAGTGATGGACGAAAACCTGCATGGGGCCTTCCGATGATAAGGGACAGTTCCTTTAGTTCTCTCGCGTCGCATTCTTTCTCAAAGTATTTCTCATGGTTTCGTTTTGTGCGTGTTTTTGACGGTGCTCTGCCAGAAATGCAGCGCTTGAAGCACTATATTAACGGAACGTCTTAGAATACTAACGTCGATAAGCACGTCGGGACACTGGGCACTTCAGCCAGGCATAGCGCACGGAATGTAACAATCGGCTCAAGTCACTGTCGATGCACCGCTTCTTTACGAACGGGAAACGTTCCACGGGAATAACCAGAGAACGGGAATTTCCGTTGAAAAGTTCGTAACTAAAGTCATTGGAGGTACAAATCTATTGCCGAATGAGTATAACCTCGTGCAAAACTACCCGAACCCGTTCAATCCATCGACGATAATAAACTACAACCTGCAAATGAGCAACGTAGCGACATTGAAGGTATACGATGTGCTCGGCAGAGAAGTGAAAACACTGGTCAGCGAACGCGAGATCGCAGGTCTCCATTCGGCGACTTTTAATGCAGAGAATTTACCGAGCGGCGTCTAATTTTACAAACTCTCTGCCGGAAAATTTGTTGAAACGAGGAAATTGGTTTTGATCAAATAAGGCGGATGTATCGAAACGCTGACGACGTTATTACGAATCGCAGCTAAAGGATGTTCCATCAACAAGAAAGCCACGGGAGTAATCGTGGCTTTCTTTGTTTGTCGGATAACGTTTAAAATCAAAAATGGGCGATCTACTTTTCCCCTTTTATCACCATCCAGAAGCCGCACCAGGGAGCGAAGAGTCTCTGGTTTATTGCGTTGACGAGTTTTGGGAATCTCCGGCGGTACGAGTCGCAAAACGTGTAGGTGCGCTGTCGAAACCGGGCAAACATCCGTTCGGCCTCGGATTTTGAATAGGCTTTGCCGAGAGGATTTTCTCCTCCGTCGTACACACGCACCCAATCCTCGATGAGAGTCGGCCGGGATAATGCAGCATTTTTTTCCCGCAAGGATTTCCACAAGGTGAACAGCGGAATTCCGAGCCACACATGAAGCGAATTTTTGTGGTACAGCATGATGATAATCTTCCCGCCGGGTCGCAGGACGCGATGGATTTCATCGATCGCTTTTTGAGTATTCGGAGTATGGTGAAGCACGCCGAATGAATAAACGACATCGAACGAAGCGTCTTCAAAAGGAAGATTTTCTGCATCGGACACACGCGCGTCGACGGTCAATCCCTCAAGCTCGAATCGCTTCCTGACGAGTTCGATACTCTGGGGAGTAAGATCGACGCCTGTGACAAGTGCACCCCCTTTTGCGAATTGGAGCAGGTCCGTGCCGAGGCCGCATCCGATTTCCAACAGCTTTTTTCCGGCATACCGGTCAAACCCGATAATCGTGTTCATGAACGGCTGAGTTTCGTACCTGAACCGCTCGACTTCGGTAAAGAACTCTTTTGAGCCCCATTCCAGATGCGTGAATTGGGTCCCGCAGGGATGAGCATTCCAGTATTCCCTGACTTGTTCTTTTAATTGTTCGTCCTGGATGTTGATCATTACTTTCCCGCTGATATCGTGATGTAGTTTTCGTCCTAGTAGTGCCGTTTCTAAAAACTAATTTTGCATTTGTGCAAAACGTGTTCATCCTGATCCCGCCGAAAAGCGGCGGGACGCGTCGGCTTCCTTCGACGCGCTCTGCTTGCTCAGGATGAGCCGTCGCGGCTGCGTCGAAGGATGACAATAGATTACAAAATACAATATTTATTTTGGGAAGCGGCACTATGTAATAGCTTCGCCGGCGATCCAGGATTTATGCCACATCTTAAAATTGATGAGGCTCCAAATCTGAGTTGAATAGTTGATCCCCGTCCTCTCGTATTCGTCGATGAGGTTGCGTATGTATGTCTTATCGGTGTACGGATCCTCGTAGTCGAACAAGAACGGTTTGGCATAATCAAGAATTTTCTTTGTCAGCATATTTTTTCCCGAACCCGCAAAGCCTATTTTTTTTCGGTAGATGATATTGCGGGGGATCAATCCTTCCACCGCTTTCTTGAGAATGTATTTGGTTTCGCCGTTCTTGATTTTTAATTGCCACGGAATTTTCATCGAAAACTCGACGAGCTTATGGTCGAGGAACGGAACACGGGCTTCAACCGATGTTGCCATCGTCATTTTGTCTACGCGCATCAGCAATAATTCGGGAAGGCGATTCTTCAATTCCCAGTAGATCATTTTTGTCGAGTAATCATCCCCCGGCACGGCGCGGAATGATTTGTCCACTAATGCGCCGGACAGAGCGGCTGACGCACTCAGCAGTTTTGCCTTTTCGCTGTCGTCAAATGCAGTCGCACCGCCGAGGAACGGCTCGTTGGCCGAGAGAAAATTCTTGATATAATTCTGGCGATAATCGACGCGAAAAGATTTTAGCAGCGTCGAGAGCATTGTGTAGCTTGTCGAGCGGATTGATTCGGGCATCGAGCGGATGAACCGGAATTGTTCCTGCAAACGGATAATGCGTTTATAGAGTGTGTAACCGCAAAATTGTTCATCGCTTCCTTCTCCGACCTGTACCACAATTGTGCCGTTGTCCCGTGCGAGCTTTGATACATAATAGAGGGGAAATGAGACGGGGTCGGCGAGCGGCTCGTCGTGGTGGTAAATCACGTTTGGGAAAAGGTTGATGAAATCATCATCGTTGATGACAATTTCATGGTGGTTTGTTTTGAACTCTTTCGCGATCTGCCGCGCGTAGGAAAACTCGTTAAAATTCTTTTGCCCGTCGATAGCGACCGAAAACGTGTCAACCGGGCGAGCCATGAGCCGGCTCATCAACGCCACGTTGGTGCTCGAGTCGAGACCTCCGCTGAGAAACACGCCGAACGGGACATCGCTCATCATTCTTTTTTCAATTGATTCCCGAAGCAGTTCAATGATGCGCCGCGCACAGTATTCCTCGTTGTCCACGTCCTCGCCGTCCACGGGCTGAAAGACATTCCAGTATTCCTCTTTGCTGACCGTACCATTCAATGCTATTTCTAAAAAGTGCCCCGCTTCAAGCTTCTTAATTCCTTTGAAGAGTGTTTGCGGCGCCGGGGTGGCGATGAACGTAAAATAATGTGAGAGAGCAATTTCGTCGACCTCGCGCTGTATCGAGGGATCCTCAAGAATCGCTTTTATTTCTGATGCAAAGAGGAGCCGGTTGTTTGCTTGAGTATAGTACAGCGGTTTAATGCCGATCCGGTCGCGAAAGAGAAAGAGCTTTTGCTTTTTTGAATCCCAGAGGGCGATCGCAAACATGCCTTCAAGCTTTTGCACAAATTGAGGGCCGTATTCCTCATAGGCATGAATCAGCGTTTCGGTATCGCTGCGAGATTTATAGCGGTGGCCTGCGGTTTCGAGTGCGCGACGGAGTTTTGCATGGTTGTATATCTCGCCGTTGAACACGATCCATACGGTGCCGTCTTCGTTGCACATCGGCTGATTGCCGGCGGGGGAAAGGTCGACGATCGCGAGCCGCCGGAAACCGAATCCAAGATTCTTCTGCGGAGAGATGTACATTCCGTCAGAATCTGGACCGCGGTGTCTGATCTTTTCCGTCATGCTGTGGAGCAGGCCTTCGTTGACCGGCTGAGTGCTTCCGTCGAAGTGGAGTATTCCGCAGATGCCGCACATATGAAATTGAAGAGTTAAAATGAAAAATTAAAAAGCTAAACCTGCACTTGACAGATTTAGCTTCCGCTGAATACAAGGTAATGGAATTCCGTGTGAGTTTCAAGATGAAGCCTGTAGGTTTATGCTGATCAAAACTCATCTCAAAAACTCTCAGGATGGTCATCCTTCGTCCAGATTCTTCGTCTTCCGACGAAGAACGCCGGGATCCTCAGAATGACACTTATGGTGCTTTGTTCGTCAGAAATATTTTGACCATCCTCCCATATGTTCACCCTGATCCCGCCGCTTTTCGGCGGGAGAAGGGTCTATGACACCGAAGCTTTGTGATTCCACACTGCTGTGCTGATATAGATTCTTCACTTCGACCCCGCGGCCGCGAGACTCGTTCAGAATAACAATGATGGAGCTGTGTTCCCTAAGAATGCTGTTGACCATCAAAGCTACATGGCACCCCGATCCTCGCCGAGTCGTCCACGACCCCTTCAGATGAGTTGCATTTGTTTGTAGTTCTATTAGATTGCTTTCCATGCGCATAGCGATTATCTCCGACATTCACTCAAACCTGCAGGCCCTTCAGAGAGCTTTTGAAATCATCGATGTGAAAGAAATCGATCAGGTGTACTGCCTCGGCGACATCGTCGGTTACGGTGCAGAGCCAAACGAATGTATTGAGATGCTGCGGGGCCGCGGGGTATTGTGTATCGCCGGCAATCATGACAAAGCGGCGCTCGACGTACGCCAGGCTGAGCATTTGAATCGGTATGCACGGGCGGCGATTGAATGGACAGCCCTGCAACTAATTCCGGGGAGCATCGAATTCCTTTCGCATCTGCCGTACACGGTGCTCGCCCATCAGTGCACATTCGTGCACGCCTCGCCGGGTAAACCGGAAGAATGGAACTACATTAGCTCGTGGTATGACGCTCAGGAGTATTTCGAATTCTTTACAACACCGCTATGCTGGGTTGGACACTCTCATATAAGCGGTGTGTACTGTGAAGACATGACTTCGTCCGAGGTCAAAAGAGGCAAGCGGTATATTATCAACGTTGGCAGCGTTGGCCAGCCGCGCAACCGCGACAGCCGTTTGAGTTTCGGAATTTTTGACGATGCCGTGTGGGAGTACGAACACGTAGTTGCAGAGTATGACGCCGGTTTAGCACGGGAAAAAATTATTGAAGCGGGGCTGCCGGCGTACCTGGGAGACCGGCTTCTCGCGGGTGTATAGAAGTCTTCTTATTATTGTTGTGAAGCTGCCAGCAATTCCGCCTGGAAGGTTTCCTTCGTCTGCAAGCCGATCATTTTCTTCACAATCTCACCTTTCTTGTTCACAAAGAACGACGTCGGAATGCCTCGAATACCGCCAAACGCCTGCTCGAGATCTCCGTTGTCTATAACAATCGGATATGCAAGATTTGCCTGCACTGCAAATGTGTGAACGAGGTTGAGCACATCGCCGTCGCGGTCGACGGAGATACCGAGAATCTTAATATTCTTGTCTTTGTATTCGTCGCGAAGGGCTACCAGATCCGGTAATTCCCGCTTGCACGGACCGCACCACGTCGCCCAAAAATTTATCAGCACGACGTTGTCTCTCGAGAAATCTGCAAATGAAACTTTCTTTCCCGTTTCATCCGTCCAGCTGAAGTCGGCCACTTTCGTTCCTTCATTTTTCTGAACCGAATTCACCTTTGACACGTTAGCAATAAATTCGCCCGACGACGAGGATGCAGATTGCGCGGATGAATTCTCATCGCTTTTTTTTGCGCAGCCGGAGAACAATCATGAACATCACGAGCACCCCGGCGAAGAACGTTCTCGAAAAGTGGAAATGCGATTGATTGAACTTTGTCATCGGCGTTACCATGGGTCCTTCTCGCTCAACAGAGCGATCATTTTATGCTTATCGATTTTGCTGACTGCTGCGCAGAGTGTATTCTTATGCCTCCAGAGCACGACATTGCACAGGTCGGGTGTTTGTTCAAAATACCATCCTGTTTTTGCCAGAGACGCTTTGGCGTTTTCAGGCAATCCGATTTTATTCCCGCGCATCGCTTCGTTCATGTCCACTTGATAAACGTAGAGCAATCCTTCTCCGCCTATCTGGTAGACAACGTGAACGAGGCGCACGCCGTCAATCTCCGAAAGGACGCCGCCGCACCAATCGCAATCGTCCAACGTTGCAACGCTCACCTCGAACGGCGTGTCTTTTGCGAGGTAGTCTTTTACGTCGCCCGCGTCGTGGCTTACCAAGGTTGGCTTCAGCGCACCGGTCATTGCAGCGCTGTAATTATTCAGCGATTGAGTGATGATGTTCTTGCTGCCTGATATCGGGATGGCGTTGTTTTTTTGGAGCAGGGATACGGCTCCGACTGCAACGAGCAAGAGCGCCACCATGGCAACTGCAGGGTTCAGGAAGGCCTCCCCGAACATTGCCGTCAGCCAATTTCTCGATGAGGGACGCAACGGCTTCATCTGCGGCAAGCATGGAGTCGGACACAATGCTTGGAACGCTTTGCCGCTGTATTTTTTCATGAAGGATCGATTTCGTCAATTGCTCCATCTCGAATTCATTGCGGCAGGAAGGGCAAACACCGGCGTGAGCGGTGAAGTGGTGTGCGATGGTGGTGTTGAGCCGTTTGTCTACTGCTTCGCTGATCAGCTCTTGGAACTCTCGGCAATCCACCACTACACCTTCAGGATAATATTATTCATCGATCAATCTTTTCCGACAAACCCGCGCTTTTTTGCGTACTCGAATAACTGTGCATAAAGAAGCTTTCGGCCTCGATGCAGACGCGACCGCACCGTTCCGACCGGGCATTCAACAAATTCCGCAATTTCTTCATACGTCAACCCCTCAATATCGCACAGTATGACGACGGTTCTGAATTCTTCCGGGAGCGCCTCAAGGGCTTTCGTGACGTCATCGTCGAGCAAGTGCCCGAACAATTTTTCCTGCAAATCGTTCGCATCGGTAGAATTTTCACGAATAACATTGTAAAAATTCTGGATGTCGTTGTAATCAACGGTATCGGGCTCTTTGACGGCTTTCCGGTAGACGTTGATGTATGTGTTTTTCATAATACGGAACAACCATGCGCGGACGTTGGTTCCTTTCTCATACTTATCCCAGAAACGGAATGCTTTCAGAAATGTCTCCTGCAGAAGGTCCCGCGCGTCGTCTGCGTTGCCGGTCATCCGAAGCGCATAATTATAGAGAATGTCCGAATGAGGTATCGCTTCTCTCTCAAACTCTTTATGGAGGCCTCGTGGAGGTTCGAGAACGGTGAGAAAGATTGGAAACATGCAATTGTCCCGTCGCGGCTGTGTAGACCGCGAATGATAATCAGCGGCGAATTTCGGATTTGACAAATTTCGCACGCAGTTAAATTGACGTTTTTAGTAGACAAAACTTAACAAAAAACCGAATGACATTCAACTTGTCAATCGATATATTGTTTAAGATGTCTGAATAATTATCTCTCGCCAAGCCGCTGGCGAAGCCATCCCTTGTATATTCGAAATAGTTATTTAGTTTATAGAACAACCGTCTGAAGCCAAGAAGCCTGAGTCATCCCTAGACAAATAAATGTCGTCCCGAAGATAAGGCCGGTTTCAGAATTTTTCGTCAACATCGAACAGTATCATAAGACGTTAAGTCTGCATTCACAAGAGTCAATGTAAACGAAAATGGTTGCATTGCAACTAAGAAGGACTCACGCTATGAAACACATTCTCGGTATCGATATCGCCAGTGAAACATTTGTCGGGAGCGTTGTTACAAACGAACCGACACCAAAACATAAGGGCGAAGCAACGACATTTGCCAATACATCATCAGGATTTTCTGCCTGCGCTCAATGGCTACACTCACTTGGTGTAGTTCCTTCCGAAACAATGGTGGTTGTTGAAGCCACCGGTGTGTATTGGGAAGCCTTAGCATTGTTCTTTCGCCATCATCACTTCATCATGAGTGTCGCAAACCCGGCACAGGTAAAATACTATGCACAATCAGTGTTGCAGCGAGGTAAAACCGACGAACTCGATGCACATCTTATCGCTCGTTTTGGAGCGACGATGCATCCACGCACGTGGGAGCCGCCATCAGCCTTCAGTGAAGAACTCCAAGTATTGATGCGACAACGAGATGCGTATCTTGGCATGCTTACTCAGGAACGTAATCGTTTGCACAGTTATGAGCGCTCCGGTATCCCACCGCAACGTGCTATCGTTGTTTCGAAAAAGACAATTACATTTCTG
>CAWJKX010000126.1:0-3294 GCA_963843065.1 uncultured Bacteroidota bacterium | reverse complement strand
CACTGCACCGTTGTGAACATCGTCCGCTACTGCATACTTGGGATTCAAAAAGCAGGACCCCGGCGCTTTGTTTGGATCGCCGCCCTGAAGTTATACCGAATAGTCTTTGCGAAATACAATGATCTCGCAATGCGGCGGGCATCCATGCAGTCGTCCTCTTCGCTTTCTTTCAATCCTGTTCTCCCCCTTGGAAGCGAAACAGGAACTCGGTTCAAAACACTTTTCCCAGAAGGCTTCTCTTCCCTGCTCGCAAAAGCCCAGTCCTTACGGTCCCACCGTTTCGAGTTCCTTGGGTGCACAGTTCAATTCGACCAAAAAATCAATTGGCATTTAGACCCGGCATCTTCGAAGGAATGGCAAAAAAAAATCTACAATGAAAACGCTTTGCAGTATGAAGGCTCGCCTGTTGATGTCAAGCTCGTGTGGGAATTGAACCGTCATCAGTATTTTGTCGCGTTAGGCCAGGCGTTCTATGTTTCGGGGGATAGGGTGTACCTGGACGAGCTTGTCGCACAGTGGTTGCATTGGATTGAGGAGAATCCATACCGATCCGGCATCAATTGGGCAAGCCCGTTGGAAATCGGCATACGCCTGATCTCGTGGACTCTGACGTTCCAATTTATTCAAGACCAACTTTCAGAAAAGGTCCGAACGGCCATTTTGAAAAGTACATGGGAGCAAATGTCCTTCCTCTCGTCGCACTTGTCGTTGGATAAGATAGTTCGAACAAATCATCTGATAGGCGAAACTGCCGGATTGTTTGTCGCCGCATCTTCGTTTCTATTTGATGAATCCGAACAATGGAAAAAGAGGGCGCAAAAAATCCTCGAACGGGAGATCCTCACGCAAGTGTTTGACGATGGTGTGGCGAAAGAGCAGTCCTCGTCATACCACCGATTCGATGTCGACTTTTTTCTCCTCTCTTGTTTGAGTGCTAGAAAATCTGCTTCACCGTTTTCCACCCGTTTCGTAGTACAGCTCCAGAAAATGATACGCTATCTCTTTATTCTCCAATCACCCGGGTTCGGCCTTCCGGCGTACGGCGACTCGGACGACGGCCGGGGTTTCACGTTGGCTCCTTCTGTAAGTTTTTGGGATGTAAGAGGATTGATCGCCGCCGGAGAAGCTTTGTTCCAGAGCGAAGAAATTCCCATGCTTTCTTTTCTTAACGAAGAATCATTCTGGCTGCTCAATGAAACGGAGTGGAACTCTGCTAAAAGCAATCGAACTAATTCATCGACTGAAATCTGCACGATTTTCCCCGACAGCCGGCATGTCATTGTCGGGAACAGAGAGTCAGGCGACTATTGCTTCTTCCGGGCCGGGGAGTTCGGGATGGGGGGCAACGGATTCTCTTCGCACAGCCATAACGACCTCTTTTCTCCCGTCATCTACTTGAACGGGAACTCGGTATTTGCCGATACAGGGACTTCCGTCTACCTCGGAAACGACGAGGAGCGCAATTACCTTCGTTCCGCGGCAGCACATAACACGACATTCTCGCCGGCGTGGGATTTTTTTGAGCCTCAGCGCTGGTTTGGATGGAAGAAAAGCCTCGACGGAACGATTGTTGCGTCAATTCAGTCCGAAAAAGAAATTAGAATTGAATGCGCCTTCGAAAAACCGTCTGCCAATTTTTATCGGCGAACTATCGCTTATCAACCCAATGACCATCAGTTCACGATAGAAGATCTGTTCACCAAAAACATTCCGGACATTCATTCGTATTTTCATCTTGACAGCGGGTTGAGTACAACCGTAAACGAAAACTGCGTTCGTATCCGCAAAAATGGTACGGTAATCGCGCAATGCATTTTTTCGAGCCGCCTGACCTTAAACATCGAAGAAGGTTGGATCTCACAATCGTACAGGCAGGAAAACAGCATCAGTGATCCTCCATTTCATGTGGAATGCCGCAGCTCAAGACCCTGTTGTTTTTGCATTTCAAGCAGTGAACGAGTAACTTGGGAAAGGTAGTTATCGATGGAAGAACAGCTGTACCGAAGATTTTTCGAAATTGAAACTACACATTGGTGGTTTACTGCACGTCAAAAAATTGTTTCCGACGTAATCCAACAAAACGTCATTCTTTCGCATACGTCAAAGGTACTCGACGTCGGATGCGGGACAGGAGCTATTCTTGCGATGTTCCAGAAATCGTTTGAGGCGTACGGCACAGACACATCGGCGCTCGCGATTGAATTTTGCCGCAAACGCGGACTTGCAAACACTTTCTGTTGTACGCTCGAAACGTTCCCTCGCCCCGAACTACGGTTTGACCTTATCACATTGCTCGACGTTATCGAACACATTGATAACGATGGCGCGATACTGCGGCAGACCTATGAGTTAACCAAGCCGGACGGACACATTCTCGTGACTGTTCCCGCGTATCAATTTCTCTGGAGCAGACATGACGATCTGAATCACCACAAGCGCCGCTACACAAGATCGCAACTACAGCATCTTCTTGAAACCAGCGGATTCACCGTCGAGAAGTTATCATACTATAACTCGCTCCTGTTCCCGACCGCTTTGGTTAGACGTGTGGCGGAACGATTCGTAAAGCCTAAAACCGATACAACGCTTGACCTTCCCCCTCGATTTCTCAATTCTACTCTCGAATCGATTTTTGGATGTGAACGATTCCTTCTACGAAAATTTTCATTCCCTTTTGGATTATCTATTATTGCGCTGGCTAAAAAAGCCAGGTCATGACTTTTTGTCTCTTGCTCCCGTCAGCGGGCGCAGGAGCATATTCGATACCAACCGGTTGACTCTCATTTCATTGTTATTTATATTTCCCCCACTTCACTAGGCAATAAACATTTCAACTACAATTGCAGGAGACACAAATGTCAGACAATTCACTCGATGCCCTCGGAATGGTTGAAACAAAGGGTCTTGTCGGTTCCATTGAGGCCGCAGATGCAATGGTGAAAGCCGCTAAAGTCACGTTGATCGGCAAAGAGCAGATTGGCGGCGGATATGTCACGGTAATGGTCCGGGGCGATGTGGGAGCGGTGAAAGCGGCAACCGATGCAGGAGCAGCCGCAGCACAGCGAGTCGGTGAGTTGGTTTCCGTGCATGTGATTCCAAGGCCGCATAGCGACGTTGAATTAATTCTTCCGAAACGCCCGGCCGTAAAGTAAAGGGCTTTTTTTTGGCTAACTAACAATAATATAAACAGGATAATGGATTTTGCTTTCGGCATGGTAGAAACGCGGGGCCTGGTCGCGGCAATCGAAGCTGCGGACGCGATGATGAAAACAGCAAACGTCCGGCTGATCGGAA
>CAWJKX010000125.1:0-3197 GCA_963843065.1 uncultured Bacteroidota bacterium | reverse complement strand
AATAAGCGTCGCCTCCCATTCCCTCTTTGCAAGAAATAATCCCGTTGCGAGAATGATAAGCGGGGTTTCATAGCACAAGAAGCAATACCGGAACGAAAGATATACGACGATTGAGGCAATGACTAATCCCTTGCGCTCATTGATTAGAATTATTCCTACCGTGAAAATCAAAAACGATACAATCTTTACCGCTATCGGGTTGCATTGGCAGGCCGCGACTATCAAGAGCCATAGCGGAGAGCTAAACGATGCGCCTGGATAACCGATATTGAAGCACAGTCCATATCCAGCAAGCAAGTTCTTCGCATAGACAAAATATATCGTCGGGTCGCCTATCCACTTGTTGAAAAGGAAGATGAAGAGAACAAGCATCCAGAGAATTAAAAAGATTCGCTTTATCATATTTCCCTCCTGTGTGTCGGATCGTCGTCTTTCGGCGTGAACCATTTGACGTAAGCAATGGCAAAGCCTATGAAAGCCAGGATAACTCCAATGTCAATGAGAACTATTCCAATAAAAAGTTGTGGTGTCATTTTCTGAACCTCCCTGATCGTTGTAAATACAAGGATAAAACTTTCCGCGTAACAGTAACTCATCGTGTGCCGGAAGAATACTTTGTGGAGATAATTCCAGACGACAAAACAATCAAGGACGTACGAGTCGGACACTATAATGATCTATATACCGTTTGGACTTCCGCGCTCCGAGTTTTAGACGTACAATTAAAGACCTAAACCATCTACGCCTAATTCTACTGATTGCTATTCTCATTTCTACGTAGTCCAGTGACTTGGAATCATCTGTTATTTCTCCAGATTTTATCGACTCCATACTGTATTCTCTTACCCGAATAATCAAATCCGTTCCGTCGCTGTCTATGTCAATCAAGTCCATCCCACCGTTTGAATGTAGGAAATGTCCAAAGACGAGCAAGCCTTGTTCTTTATTGTGCCAAGTTTTATCTACTGAAATTCTGTCATCTTGATTCTGTCTCATTTTAAGCCTTCCTTTCAAAATTGAGCACTACCTGAACTTGCGTTCACCCTCCGCGTCAATGCGCGGAACGGGGGGATTTTTAAATTCTCTTATCGTGCATCCAGGACGGCACACGATGTTTTTCTGAATGAATTTACGTCATTTTTAAGCCTTTTTCAAATTTGAATTTTCGGTTAATTCTAAAGATATTGTCAACCACCAACCAGCAAGGGAGAAATCATGGCAGACTTTTCAGCGTTTATTAGTTCAATTGGCGCATTATCGAACATCGCTAAAGGCTTACAATCTATTCACGATGAGAAACAAATCTTTGAGGCTACTTCTGATTTGCGCGAACGGATTTTCACCATACAAAGCAATGCACTTACGCTCCAAGAAGATCATTTTTCTCTCTTGAAGCAAAAAGACGAACTTGAAAAGAAAATTCTGAGCTTTGAACGCTGGGATGATACAGCCGCGTTGTATAGCCTTAAAAAACTTAAATTGGGGGCTTATGTTTACGCGCCCAATGAATCGAATAAGACCGCCGAGCCAATGCACTGGATTTGCGCAAAGTGCTATCAGGATAGAAAGAAGTCGATTCTCCAATTCTACTGGGATATTGGAAAGGGTTCTTACGCACTTTGTCCAGAATGCAAAAACCGATTTGACACCGAGCTTGCAGAGATGCAATGAAATAATTTTTCCATGCCAAATTCTTCTCCCTGAAATTTTGTCACGCCGAAAGAAGCTCATTTAAGCCTCCTTCCGGTTTGAAAAGCAAAAGACCCCACTACCAAACCATTGCATCCCAACATAACTTGTATAAGTACAAGGCGGGTGTCCTATCATCATATCCCATCCATCGTTCAAATGTTTCAGAACATCGTCCTTGATATGCCACTCAGGTTTTCCACCGCTACAATCAATTACATCGCAAGAATATGCCTCATGTCCTCGTTCACGAAAGGCTATGCAAACTCGTTGCGATTCTTCACAAGCTACAAGGATTTTCATTCCAGTTCCTTCCTCAGTTCGTCAATCTTTGTTTATTGTTAAATTTCTCATCATAAGACTGCTTTGCATTTTTTCTGAATCTTCTCCGCCACTCAATCCATAGCGTAAAAAATTCTTTTAGCCGTATAAGACATCGCCACTCCATTGCAAGCTGGAAGTCGATCGGATATTTAAGTGCGCCGGAATTACCGACTAACTTGGGCTGTTTGTTTTTCATGCTCCACCTTCCACTTCTTTTCTGCTAACGCTCTCGCATCATACGGATTTTCTGGGTTGCAATGTTCCGCAAAATCCAGTTCTCTTTTTGATGCCTTACTTAAATCCCCATCGTATTTTTTCAACAGAGTGTAATAATTAAACCATCCCATTTTTATCTCCGCTTAATTGTAGTTTCAGTTCGTCAATCTTTCCCTGTATAAAGGCACGACGGGATGCCATGCCGGAAGCGTCGCCCTATCTGTTGGAGAAAGGCCGTCGATCTGGTTTGAGGCGCGAAGAGTAGGGGATGGCTTGCGGGTCATATCTTCTCCGCCAATTCTTTGATTCGGTTGAATTGCTTCGGGGTAAATAATTCAGGGTTAAGGTTTTTCACATTCCGGTAGAAATCTCTCTCCCAGTCATTCAGTTTGCGAACATTTTCCGCGATCTTCGCAAGATTCTCTTTGATTATGCGCTCTCGGATTGTGTCGCTCATGTCTTCAATCAATATGTTCTTCTTTGACAATCTTCGTTGCGATGGTTTTCAAAAAAACACTCGTCAAACCCTCAAGCGTTTTTGCGATTTGCCATTCGACCTCATTGGCATCTTCCCGCTTCAAAAGATTGCATTCAACTTTCAAATCCTTAACGTTGCCCTCTTGTGGTGACTTGTGTTCAATCACAACGCTTACAACTATCATTGTATCAATTCTCCTATCATCGGGACTTGGTTTATAATCTTTTCATCATTCCTTCGACTTCATTTATCAGATTTGGCGCGTGTAGATAAAGTGTTTGTCGCCAAAAAGCATCTTGTTTCGTCAATCCCTTGTTCTCTAAAATCTCTCTGAGTTCGAGCTTAACCGATTCCGGCGCGGCTTTGATATATCTCTCGACCGCTTTCAATCGTTTCTCTAATGAGGCGTTGAGCCGGTCCATAATTTCAGCTTGCCGACGTGAATAGACATAAGCGAATGATAGTAATCCTTCTTTTTCCAATGCTGATT
>CAWJKX010000124.1:0-5165 GCA_963843065.1 uncultured Bacteroidota bacterium | reverse complement strand
TTTTTTCTCCGTGCCTCAACTCGGTTATGTTTTTCCTAACGTATACCTTCCAGCTTCGGCTGGTGTTTGCTCTCTTCGGACGGGAAAATCGGGAACGCTCCGAATCGCGGAAGCCAGGGCTTGAGAATTCTCCATACCAGTCACCATTTGAGTTTTTCTTTTTTTACGAATGAGGCTATTCCTTTTTTGCCGTCGTCCGACATTCTCATCGCGGCATTCATATTCGCGGCATACTCAAGCAGTTCTGAAAAATTCAACCCGTCAATTTTTGAAAACATCTCTTTTATCAATCCCATCGACGACGCGCTTCCGTTGATGCATAACGATTCGGCAATTTCGCGCACTCGTGCATCAAGCTCCGAAGCCGGAACGATTTCATTTACGATACCGAGCATGTGCGCTTCTTTGGCGTCGAGGATTTTTCCGGTCAGTGCCAGTTCGCGCGCTCTTCCCTCTCCAATTCTTCGCACTAAAAAAGTCATTACAATCGCTGGAATAAATCCGATTGATACTTCAGTGTATCCGAACGTGGAGTCTTCCGATGCCACAACAATGTCGCATACGGTAGCGAGTCCGCATCCGCCTGCGATAGCGGCGCCGTTCACTTTGGCAATCACGGGCTTGCGCATTGTGTAAATAAGATGAAACAACCGCATGAGATTTTTTGAATCTTCAAGATTCTGATTAAAATCGTACCCCGACAGTTTCTGGAGATAGGCCAAATCAGCGCCGGCACAAAACGCTTTTCCTTCGCCCGTAAGGACGACAACTTTCACTTCACTCTCCTTCGAGGCATCAAGAAATGCCCGAATCAATTCGTCAACAAGGAGATCATCAAGGGCGTTTCGTTTTTCAGGACGGGAAAGGGTTATGCGGCAAATTCGTTGTTCTATTGAGTAGGAGAGGCGGGAAAAACTCATACATCTCAAAAAAAGTTTAACATTCGACGTTGCATGAAAATAGAAAAAATGCGTCCGAAATGCAATCCGGAAAAAAAAGAAAAACCCTGCGGCCAAATACTGGCAGCAGGGTTTCTTCAACATACGAATAATCAACCGTTAGACATCATAGTAAAGATGGAACTCGTACGGATGTGGACGAAGTGCCATCGGCTTTACCTCTTTCGTCATCTTGTAGTCAATCCATGCATCGATAACGTCTTCTGTGAATACATCGCCCTTCAGCAAAAAATCGTGATCGCGCTCGAGAGCGTTCAGTGCGTCTTCGAGGGATCCCGGTGCTGATGGTATATTTTTCAGTTCTTCAGGACTCAAATCATAAATATCCTTGTCGAGCGGATCGCCCGGATCAAGTTTGTTCAAAATTCCGTCCAATCCTGCCATCATCAAAGCGGAAAAAGCAAGATACGGGTTGCAGGATCCATCCGGCGTCCGGTATTCAACCCGCTTTGCTTTCGGGCTTTGTGAATATGCGGGAATTCGAACGGACGCACTTCTGTTGCGCTGAGAGTACGCAAGATTCACAGGTGCCTCAAATCCGGGAACCAGTCGTTTATATGAATTTGTGGTCGGATTCGTCAAAGCACAAAGTGCTGGTGCGTGCTTTAACAACCCGGCAATATAGTGAATCGCCATATCGCTGAGATTTGCATACCCGTTCCCGAAGAAAAGAGGTTTCCCAGCTTTCCACAAGCTCTGGTGAACGTGCATACCGGAACCGTTGTCGCCAAAAATCGGCTTCGGCATATATGTCACGGTCTTGTTGTGCTTATGGGCTGTATTCTTAATAATGTATTTGAACAACAGCAGTCCGTCCGCGGCGTTGACCAGCGGCGAGTAACGCAAATCAATTTCAGACTGACCTGCGGTTGCAACTTCGTGATGCTGCGCTTCAACATGGAGGCCAGCGGCGATGAGGTTCTGGGTCATCTCGTTCCTGAGGTTCATAATAGAATCCGCAGGAGGAACCGGGAAGTATCCTTCTTTGTGCCGTATTTTATAGCCAAGGTTCGGATTTTCCACGCGGCCGGAATTCCATTTTCCTTCAGCCGAATCGAGGAAGTAATAGCTCGAGAACTCATTCGAGTCATAGCGAATGTCGTCGAAGATAAAAAATTCGGCTTCGGGACCAAAGTATGCCGTATCGGCAATTCCGGTTTGCTTAAGATATGCTTCAGCCTTCTGCGCAATGTTGCGCGGATCGCGGTCATATTTCTGTTTTGTCAGAGGGTCAAATACATTACACACCAAACTCAGTGTCGGAATCTCGCAAAAGGGATCGATAATCACAGTCGCTGGATCCGGAACAATAAGCATATCGCTTTCATGGATCTGTTTCCAGCCGCGGATGCTCGATCCATCAAATCCTAATCCAACTTCAAAGATATCTTCGGTGAGTTCAGTTACGGGCACTGTGAAATGCTGCCACTGGCCGGGAAAATCGACAAACTTCAAGTCGACCATCTTCACGCCGTTATCTTTGATTATTTTAAACACACTGTCAACAGCAGTGCTACCTTCTTTTTTGGCCATAGCATTCCTCTTAATTATTATTGAATTGAAATGATGTGATTAGTTCGATTTTGTCTTGTGGACTTTAATCTTTGTTGTTTCCTTAGAAGTGGAGAGCACCATGCTCGTTGCGGTCTTCGTAACGCCAAGCCATGATTGAACTTTCCCTAGAAGTTTTTCTAAGCTCTCTGTGTTCTCGGCCCTCACTTTAAGCAAATGAGTGCCTTCGCCGGTAATCCCGTGACACTCCAAAATATCATCCGTCGCGTTTACATGATCTACGAATGCCGAAAAATGCTTCGACGAATCCATCGTCACCAGGACAAACGCGGTGATATCCTTCCCTAGCAATTTGTAGTCGAGCTTTGCATGATAGCCGGTAATGATGCCGGCTTCTTCAAGCTTACGCAGCCGCTCGCTGGCGGCGGGCAGAGAAAGCCCCACAAGTTCTGCCAGTTCGTTTCGCCTCGTCCGCCCTGCCTTTTGGAGTATCTCAAGAATCGTAATATCAATGTCGTCTAAGATCATTGTCAAATTCGTTATATACTGTCAAGTACGCCATTTTTGTTTAATTATTTAGTTGTTTTCAAAAAATACTTGACAAATATAAGGAATGATGGGCTTTTTGTCAAGAGATTTTTGGGCCATTTACAATGATTGGCTCAAATGAATGGGAATTCGATACGGATACTCGATTAAGAACGATAGAGTGTTCTTTGGCGGAATTGTCGCAACAATATCCAAACATAGCCTAAAACAACTCCTGCCGACACTATCCACTGGATGCCGTTGTTGCCGAACAAGAGCGTACATGCGACCTGAAAAAAAGTGAGCATCACAAGGAGAAAAATACTCCGTGCGGATGAGCCCGGAATGCTGGCCCAGCCGCTTGCTAATGTATCGATTTTGCCGAGAATTTTATGGAATGCAAACGTCGCATTCTGAATTAATCCGAATCCGCACCCTATGAGAATTCCAAGAACGAATCCTCCAACAGGAAAAATGAATATCTGAGTTGTCCTCACGGAATCACGCTCCTCCCTTTTTTTGCAATTCTTCCCGATATCCCCCTGCGCCAGGAGCATTACCGGCAGGTGCATATGTAACGCAAAGCGGCATTTTAACTTTATTTTTGTTATTACTTTTTAAGTAATACTTTACTAATATAAAGTAATGGTGCTAAATTGTCAAGTACTTTTTATAAAGACATTAGCTGTTCGCCGCCCATAATTTGGAATTTCCCGGTTCAACGCAGGCGAGGCTATCAAACAATCCTAAAGCCGCAAAATCGCAAAGCGATCTAAAAGAAAATCTTCGCGATTTTGCGGCTTGGCGAGAAACAATTTTTCGGATATCTTAATTTTGATGATCGAGACAAACGAAGCATTCCCATAAATTTATTGGTTCGGCTGAAGGAGGGAAATATCGGAAAAAATCAAAGGCGGAAGATATCAAACGACGATCCTGCGGGCTATTGACAAACGGGCTTCCCCATGCCACACAATCTATGAACGGCGGCACGGAGAAAAAAGAATTGCATGACTGCGGAGTGTTTAGTAGATCGAAAGGTACCTATCCAATTCCCATGGAGTTACTTCAATGCGATAATCTTCCCACTCCGACCGCTTGGCGCTGATGAACCGTTCATACACATGCGCGCCGAGTGCCTCAAGGATAACGGTGTCTTCTTCCAACTCTGAAACGGCTTCGTCCAGCGAGCTTGGGAGGACGCTGAATGGCGTTCCGCTTTGAGACGTTGGTGCCAGGTAAACATTTTCTTCGGTTGCTTCGGGTATCGGTAATTCACGCCGGATTCCATCAAGACCCGCAGCCAGCATGACAGCGAACGCCAAGTACGGGTTACAGCTCGGATCGGGACATCGCAACTCAATCCGAGTTGAGCTTGGGGTATGAGCTCGAGGAATTCGGATGAGGGCAGAGCGATTGATTCGTCCCCAACAAATATTCACCGGGGCTTCGAATCCTGGTACTAACCGCTTATAGGAATTCACCAATGGCGCAAGTACTACGCACATTCCGCGCGCATGTACAAGCTGGCCCGCAATAAAATGTTTCGCAATCTTCGACAAGCCGTGCGAATCGCCTGCATCGGAGAAAGCATTCGAACCGTTCGCCTTGAAGCCCAGACTTTGATGCACATGCATTCCGCTCCCGTTGATCCCCCGAATAGGTTTAGGCATGAACGTGGCATAGAGGCCTTTTTGCTGAGCAAGAATTTTGAGGATCGCCCGAAACGAAACTGCGTTGTCGGCCGTTTTCAGAGCGTGCGAATAACGGAAATCAATTTCATGCTGCCCTGTCGAAACCTCGTGATGCATCGCTTCGGTTTCAATTCCGAAAGCGGAAAGCACGCCTGCCATCTGGCGCCACAATCCCGTCGCAACCATATCCGTCGGCTGGTCGAAATAGCTTGCGCTGTCTTGCGGCCGCGGCGGGTTTACTCCGCCATCCGCATCGGGCTTCAAAAGGAAAAATTCCAGCTCGGGGCCGGTGTTATAAACAAATCCCATTTTGTTTGCTTCGTCGAGCACACGCGAAAGCACCGCGCGCGGATCTCCGAGAAATTGATTTCCGTCAGGCGTGTGCACATTACAGATGAGGCGTGCCGTCGTTTCATTTCCGCTCAGCCATGGTAAAACGGCAAACGTGGACGTGCCCTTCCAGCACACGTTC
>CAWJKX010000123.1:0-5948 GCA_963843065.1 uncultured Bacteroidota bacterium | reverse complement strand
TACACTGAATGACGACGGCGAGATTATCATCGATAAGAGCGTCAAGTTTCGATATGAACTCGGTCAATGGGGACTCCCCGGATCGTACCTGAAATACACCGGTTGATTCTTTTGAAAGGAATGCTTCATGATTAGCCCGATGGAAAAATTTCGTAAAACCGAAGTTTACAAATCCATCTTTCGACACAAGTACGACGACACTCCTCGGAATCGAGCGTTGCAGATTGTCGACAACGTTTTTCTTCACCTCCATCCGGTACGCATCGCCCGGCATGCAACAAACATCGGCTACACCTGGGGAATGGGGGGGATCACGTTCCTGCTGTTTCTCGTGTTAACTCTAACCGGCGTCATCTTGATGTTTTATTACAGACCGACGGCGCAATATGCATATGAAGACATGAAATATCTTATGAACGACGTTCCGTTCGGCCCGCTCATTAGGAATATGCATCGTTGGGCAGCCCACGCAATGGTCATTACGGTCATGCTTCATATGTTTCGCGTCTTTCTCACCGGTTCGTATAAGCCGCCGAGACAATTCAACTGGGTAATCGGAGTTGTTCTTCTTCTTCTGACTTTTCTTCTCAGCTTCTCCGGATATTTGCTCCCGTGGGACCAGCTTTCAATTTGGGCTGTTACAGTCGGAACGAATATGGCGCGAGCGACTCCGCTTCTGGGAAGCGAAGGCCCATTCGGTGCACAGCTTGGCATGCGTCCGGACGCCGATGTCCGTTTTGTTCTTCTTGGAGGAACGCAGGTCGGCCCGCCAACTCTTCTTCGCTTTTACGTCGGCCATTGTATCTTTCTTCCTCTGATAGCATCGATTTTTATGGTGGTACATTTTTGGCGCATTCGAAAAGATGGAGGAATATCTGGGCCGGATACCGGGAAGAAGAATTTCTAAATGACTGATGTTACGCACACCATTGCTGATCCACTAAGTTCACGAAGTGCACGAAGAGGGCTTACTTAATTCCTTATGAAAGAAAGTAATGCATTTCATAAAGCGAATCTAAACCTTTATATCTTTTCGTGTCCTTCGTGGATACTTTGCAAATGCGTAACATGACAAAATAATTTCGAGCGCGATAAACGTATGAAGCATTTGTTCGAACTCGTCAGCAAGCCGGATAACATTCCGATCGTCGGATTGCTCGTGCTTGTTATATTTTATTCGTGGCTTGCATGGACCAAAGCGCGAAAGAACGATCTGGCGCAAGTTCCTGAGGAGGCTCGGCTCGACGAGAAGGTACAGGTCTGGCCATACCTTGTGCGCGTAGAATTTCTTGCAATGCTGCTTGTCCTGCTTATTCTTGTCGTCTGGTCCGTCTTCATCAATGCGCCGCTGGAAGCGCCTGCGAACCCCTCGTTGACGCCGAACCCGTCGAAGGCCCCATGGTATTTTTTGGGACTGCAAGAGCTCCTTGTTTATTTCGACCCGTGGATAGCCGGAGTAGTGCTTCCGTCGATCATCATTGTCGGGTTGATGATTATCCCGTACGTCGACATCAACGAGAAGGGGAACGGATACTACAGCTTCAAAGAGAGAAAATTTGCGATTCTCACATTCTGTTTTGGCTTCTTAATTCTCTGGGTTTCTCTGATCGTGCTCGGGACATTCATGCGGGGGCCCGGGTGGAATTTCTTCTTACCCTGGCAGGATTGGGACCTTCATAAAGTTGTCGTATTGAATAATGTTGATTTGTCCGAATACTTTGGAATGCCGACTCATCATCCCGACAATAGTCTGAATATAGCGGCATCGGTTTTCGGATTTGTGTTCATCGCAGCCTTCTATCTTATATTCGGAGGATGGCATTACATAAAGTATAAAAATTCCAACGTTGTCAAAAAACTCGGACTTGCCCGCTACGCTCTTGTGCTGGGACTTTTCCTGACGATGATGTTTGTTGTTCTGAAAATAGTGTTGCGTTTGGCGCCCCCGGTTTTTGGCGCCTACCCGGTGAAGTATATCTGGGTAACGCCGTGGTTTAACGTTTAGCATTGCGCAAGTTCCGTCTATTCTTCCTCATAAGGAGTTCAGATTGATGTTCCAAAAGCGAGCAGAGACACCGGTTGAAAAAAGGAATTATTCTACCTTCTACCTGGTGTTCAGCGGCCTCTTATTTCTTTCGACTCTGTGGGCTGTCGTCGATGAGGTTGTCGTGCGTCGGCCGTGGAAAGTATATCAAAGCGAGTATTACAAGCTGAGTGAAGAAAAAGTAGCTGCGCAGTATGCCGATGCTCTCGCCGCCGTGGATAGTTCCGCCGCTGCCGACATCACGAGCCGCCTTGCCGAAGCAAAGAAAAAATTTGAGAGCAAGGAATATCTCGACGCTGTGAAGAACCGAGACGACCTTCAACAAAAGCTGTCTGATGCCACCCGGGATTGGAGATTTGCCCGAAGTAATTCCGACGCCGCATATTATGAATATCAAACCGCACTGCACGAAGGACGGCCGACCGAGAAGCTGAAGAAGAAATTGGACGATATAAGCGCTGAAATTGCCGCGCACGCAAAAGAGATGGATGGCATCGATAAGGAAATTCAAGCCAGCAATGCGGTGATCGCCGGATTCACGGACACAGCGGATAGTCTTGAGGCCGCGTTGAAAGCGCTCTATGTCGACGCAAACAAACTGCAGGCGAAACTTGAGGGAATTCGAAGAAGCCCAATAGCAATTCGGCAGGTGCTGTTGAACGATTTTGATAAATCAAATTTTGGCGAAGTGAAGGCGCGGGTTGACCGCTGCCAGACATGCCATGCCGGCTACAATGATAAAAATATGGTGGACGCTCCACAGCCTTTCACAACCCATTCCAATCCCGAATTACTGAAGATCCATAATCCGGAAAAATATGGATGCTCGTCATGCCATCACGGGCAGGCTTTTGCCCTGACTGCGGGCTCTGCGCACGGAGATGAAGACCCGTACTGGGAAACACCGCTTCTGCGGGGCAAAGACGTTTATGCAGGATGCAACTCTTGCCATCCAAGCCGGCAAGCGCTGAATGGCGCTCCGTATTTTTCAAAAGCAAAACAGACGTTTCTTGAGTCCGGATGTTATGGGTGCCACGACGTCGACGGCTACGCAAATCTCCCTAAAATTGGCCCTCAACTTAACTCTCTTCCCGCCAAAGTAAAGCCGGAGTGGGTGTACCGCTGGGTTCGAAATCCGAAAGAATACAATCCTCATACGCGCATGCCGAATTTCAAATTGAGCGAGGACGAAGCTGGATCGATCACAGCATACTTGTTCAGCATAGGCAAAGAAAGCTCTTTTCATTTTGAGCATCCCGCCGGGTCGTATGCCGGGGGTTCGGCCGAGAAGGGAAAAGAGCATTTCGAAAATTTTGGCTGCAAGGCGTGCCACGTTATTGGAGACGATGAGCGTGTGCGCAATGCACGAGGGTCGAGCTACGATATAGCCCCGGAATTAACACATGCTGCCGGCAAGCTGCATCCGGATTGGATTTTTGATTGGATCAAAAACCCACGCCACTACAATCCGACAACCAAAATGCCGAGTCTGCGGTTGACAGATCAGGAAGCCCGCGACCTTGTGGCTTTTATTATGACAATGAAAGACGATCGCCCGAAGGAAGATTTTAGCGGAGACATTACATCTGATGAAAAAATTGCTAAGGGCGCAAAGCTGATTCGTGAGTATGGATGTTTCGGCTGCCACGAAATTAAAGGAATGGAAAATTCAGGAAAGGTGAGCGTCAACCTTTCCGACTTTGGCAAAAAAGTGGTTGACCAGATGGATTTCGGCGATACGAAGGTCCATCATTCATGGTACGATTGGGTGGGCAACAAGCTGAAAAATTCACGCGTCTTCCAAACCGACCGCATCGTTCAAAAGATGCCGGTGTTCGCATTTTCGGATGACGAAATCGGCGAACTGCGAACGCTCTTACTCAGTTTCCGCAGCGACAATCCACAAATAAAATATCAAGAACCTGCGACACAACGGGTTGCCGATATTGATGCGGGAGAGAAATTGACCATTCGGTACGGTTGCATTAATTGCCACCAACTTGAAGAACGGGGAGGTTATTTCAGCGCGATTCTCGACGACCCGACAAAGGGGCCTCCGCTGATCACGATAGAAGGAGCGAAAGTTCAGGAACCGTGGCTGCAGAATTTCTTAAAGGCGCCATCGCCGATCCGTCCCTGGCTGAAGGTTCGGATGCCGACATTTTCTTTGACGGAAGAAGAAATCAACATCATCACGAAATATTTTCTCGGCATATCAAACTTAAACCTCGAGATGCGCGATTATGCCGCGTTCAAGCCCGACCCTCACCTCTTAGCGGATGGAACGAAGCTGTTCAATGCATTTCAGTGCATCAAGTGTCATCAACTTGGAGGTGCAGAAATGGACCCGAAGAGCGTCGCTCCTAATCTCGAGCTGGCGAAAGGGCGATTGAAGCCGGAATGGATCGTTTCATGGCTGAAAAATCCGGAAGCAATTCAGCCCGGGACCATGATGCCGGGATATTTTCCCGAGGGGCAATCGCCGATGCCGGATGTTCTTCAGGGCGACGCCCATCTGCAAATGGAAGCGCTGCGCGACCATTTGTTCACTCTTGGAAAGAAAAAGTAATACTCATCGAATAATTTAATAAGGAGAAGCAATGAAAAAATATACGAGTGTGTTATTGTTGGTTGCAGCGTCGCTGCTGAGCATGACGTCGATGTACGCTGGCGACATCACTGGAAAAATTTCCTTCAGCGGCAAAGCGCCGGCAGTTACTCAGATTAAAATGAACGCGGATAAGCAGTGTCTGGCAATGCATCCGAACGCTGTAAACTCTGAAGAAGTGATCGTTAACGGAAACGGGACATTGAAAAATGTTTTTGTCTACGTGAAGGACGGATTAACAAAGAAATATGACGTGCCAACCACACCGGTCGTTCTTGACCAACAAGGCTGCCAATATCATCCTCACGTATTCGGAATTCAAGCGGGACAGCCCCTCGAAATCGTCAACGACGACCCTTTGCTCCATAACATCCACGCGCTGCCGAAAAATAGTGCACAGTTCAACAATGCGCAGCCGATCAAGGGGATGAAGATGACGAAAAAATTCGACAAGCCCGAGATTATGGTAAAGTTCAAGTGCGAGGTGCATAACTGGATGAACTGTTATGCAGGTGTTACCGACAATCCATTCTATGCGGTGTCGGACGATAAGGGAACATTCACAATAAAAGGACTTCCCGCCGGTACATACACCATTGAAGCATGGCATGAAAAATACGGGACACAGGAGATCAAAGTGACTGTCAGCGATAAAGGCGCAACTGCCGATTTCAAATATGCTGCGAAATAAGAGATTACAGAAAGAGCAGAGAGAGACACTGAGAAATCATTTAGTTTTTCTCTGTGTAAATCTGTGCAACCTCAGCGTGCTCTGTGTAAATGTTCCATTCATAAAAATAACTTTCACACTGCAACCATAAGGATAACTCAATGGAGGGCAACCACTCTCACGACCACGAACTAGGGTTCTGGCGGAAATATGTTTTTTCCCAGGACCATAAAGTGATCGGCATTCAGTACGGGTTCACAAGTCTACTTTTTCTACTCTTCGGGTTTACCCTGATGATGATCATGCGTTGGCAGCTTGCGTATCCCGGAGCGCCGATTCCGATCATCGGCTCATGGCTGGGAGAGGATCGCGCTCCGCAAGGAATCATGCTTCCCGAATTCTACAATCAGCTGGGAGCGATGCACGGCACGATCATGGTTTTCCTTGGAATCGTACCGCTCGCTGTCGGCGCTTTCGGCAATTATGTGATGCCGCTGCAGATCGGCGCACCGGATATGGCATTCCCGAAACTCAACATGATGAGTTACTGGGTCTACTTTCTAGGCAGTGTTGCGATGCTTTCAAGCTTCATTAGCAATACGTTTATGTACTGTACTTCGTTCAGC
>CAWJKX010000122.1:0-5153 GCA_963843065.1 uncultured Bacteroidota bacterium | reverse complement strand
CGAAAGCAGTTGTATAGAGGACTTTGGTTTTGCCGAACGCCAAGTGATACCCGAAGACGCCTGCGCCGACAACGATGAGCGCTCCAATCAACCAGAGAACGCTTCGCCGAAGAATAGATCGATGCTTCGGCTGATGATCCGGCGGGGGTGTTGCAGGTTCATCGTGGACTGCCGCAACCGGTTTGGCCACTGGGTTTAGATTTGTCGTTTCCATTTTTGTTCTTTCCCGCTTTTTACTTCCTGTTTGTTCGCCGACTTTACGCTTTATCTATGACCGTAGCGAGCACATCATCCTCATGATAATGAAGCGGCTCCGGACGAATGCGAGCGAGATATTGAAGTATTCATTTTCATAGTAACCTTTTGAACGTTACATTTTACGTAGCAAGACGAGGATACAATCGGGCGCCAACAATAATAAGGATGATTGTCGTTAAGAGAATGACAGCATAATCGAACCGTACACTGAAAGTGCTGATGCCGCCGGCAAGCATGAATGTGCGCAGGGCATCGACGATGTAGGTCAACGGATTCAAATGAGAAATAGTCTTCAGCCAATTGGGCATGATGGCGGTTGGATAAATAGCATTGCTCGCGAAGAACAGCGGCATGGTTAATACTTGCCCGACGCCCATGAACCGTTCACGAGTCTTCACGATGCATGCGATGATGAGCGAAAACGTTGAGAAGAGTGTAGCGCCAAGGATAACGATTACAAGCACGTTGAGGAGTGCAATTGGACTCCAATTCAGCTTCACCCCGAGCAGCAGCGCGAGACCGTACACAACGATCGTCTGCGAGAGAGATCGAATACCGGCTGAGAAGCCCTTGCCGAGGACAAGCGCCGCGCGAGGAGTCGGGCTCGCAAGGAATTTCTGCACAATGCCAAGATCGCGCTCCCAGATGACGTTGATCCCGTAAAAAATTGCCACAAAGAGAACGCTCTGCGCCAGGATGCCGGGAGCGATGAAATCCAGATAAGGAATGCTCCCCGTGTGCATCGCACCACTGCGGGAGAACACTTCTCCGAAGATGAGCAGCCAAAGCGCCGGCTGAAGCGCGCGTGTGATGAGTTCCGTGAAATCGTGGCGCAGCTTGCGCAGCTCGAACTCGGTGACGACGAAGGTCTGCTCGATGAAAACGGTTATACTATGGATGAAAGTAGTGATCATAGGATTTGGTTATCCATGGCGCTCGGCTGTAGCACGTTCGGCGGATACGTCGCGGAAGTTGCCGCCGGAATCGAGGGCGCTGCCGGCATATTGCACGAAGACATCGTTCAGTGTATGGCCGCTGCCAAGTGAAGCCTCGAGTTCTTTACAGGTGCCAAGCGCAGCCACCTTGCCCAGGTGCATGATCGCGATGCGGTCGCAATGGCTCTCCGCTTCCTCAAGGTAATGAGTAGTAAAGAACAAGGTCGTGCCATAATTCGCCCGCATATCAACAAGATTTTTCCACACCGCGTCGCGCGCAATCGGGTCCAGCCCAACGGTTGGTTCATCGAGGAAGAGAACGCGCGGCCGATGCAGCGTGGATTGAGCAATTTCTAAGCGGCGAACCATGCCGCCGGAGTATTCGCCGACGAGACGATTGCCGTAGGCAGTCAGGCCCATGAACTCCAATGCCTCCCGAATGCGTTCCTGCTGTTCGTGGTGCGGCAAACGGTAAAGTTTCGCAAAGATCAGCAGGTTCTCGTACCCGGTGAGCGAACCGTCGACGGAGACCGCCTGAGGGACATAACCGATGACGCGGCGAACGTCGACCGCCTGCTTCGTAATGGAGAAACCGGCCACGCACGCTTCACCTGAAGATGGACGCAGCAAGGTCGTGAGCATCTTGATCGTAGTGGTCTTGCCGGCCCCATTGGAACCGAGCAAACCGAAAACTTCACCGGTGTGTACCGAAAGAGTGAGAGAATCTACCGCCGTAAATGCGCCAAAACGGCGAGTCAGTGTTTTTATTTCGAGAACATTGTCGCTCATAAAATAACTCTCATCGTTACTATCGACCCTCGCAGTTTCAATGTTCTGCGTACGTGATGATGTTTGACAGCACGGCAAAATAGCTTATTGTGGCTTCGCGAGCCCTTAGTGGAGCAATAAAATATACCTGGAGACATTTTACTCTCCCTTATCTTCCTCCAGATCGTTGTGGTCGTCCCCTCCTAAACTGTAATAGTTATTCTCTTCATCTTCGCTCCCCATGTTCCCCTGCTTCTCGTCCAATTCTGAACCCGGAACATCTAAATCTCCGCCCGATACATCTTCATTAAAATCTTTCTCATTATTCTTCCCGGCGCTGCTATCTTCGTTCGGCGCTTTTGGTATCGATGTATCCTCTGGATTTAGGCTTCCTTCTTCTCTGAATTTGCTGAAGATATCCTCGCTGGCTGGATATAACGGGTATCCAGGCAGTTTTGAACTCCGCTCTTTGTCGGCCCCCGTTTCATCCAGGTCTACCCTGCTGCTTTTTTTATCCATGAAGTTAACAGCGTTTTAAAAAATGAAAATGATTATGAAAGGTTTTTGGTTTCGAAAAAAAAGCGGGAGGGAGTGCCTCCCGCTGTCTCTTCATCAATCCACTAATTCGTAATCATATTCTATGACCAGTTCATTATCTACTGTCCAGACGCCGGGTGCACTCCATGCTATCCGCGCCGCTTCGTCCTTTTGGTACCATGAGGTCACAGTACCTGAGAGAGTTACTTTGTGGCCTGAAACCTTGACCAGAATATCCTGATCACCGACGGCCCAGTTGCGCCTCATTGCATTTTCTATTTCCTTTTCTTCAACCAGGTCTCGGGCTTCAGACTTAATCGCGATAATATTTGAGACGCCCGTGACTCCCAAGAGATTTTTTACCATGTCTCTTGCGGCTTCCTTTTGATAATTCCATTCCAGTTCTCCTTCGAGAGTCACCCATCCTTTTTCGACTTTTACTTTAATCTTGTCCTTAGGGATCTGCCAATTCCACCTCAAAGCATTGACGACTTCGGTGGCGATTTCGTTGTCATCCTTCTTAGCCCAACGGCCGTTGAACTTAATTTCAATTTTTTCGACCACCGCTTTTACACCGGCTACGTTCTTTGCTGCGTCTTCAGCTTCTGTCTTTTTGGAATAGCTGTCAACAGTTCCTGTGAGGGTGACGACGCCATCTTTCACAGTAACGCCGATTTCTGCTGCGTTCAATAATGGTTCCCATTTAATTGCGTCCTGCACGTCTTTCTGTAATTCTGCATTGGTTTTCATCGTAACTGCCTTTTTCTATTATATTAATCGAGACATCTGAAAAATTGGTATTCAAATTGAGAAGAAAAACTAGATTCCTCGTCGCTACGCTCCTCAGAATGACATTACTTAGGAATTTTTCAGAAGTCTCTAATCGTTATTCGATGGATAGGTCTAATCGTTATTCGGTAATATCCATTTCTTTCGGAATTTGCCTTACAGGACGTATCTCCAGGCGAGTTGTTCTCGTCTCCGATCAGCTATAGAGCCGGTCCTGTTTTCTTCATGTGTATCCGGTCGCCCAGATTGCGTGTCTTTCAGCCAAACCGCCGTGTTGCCTTTCACCGACGGAGCATGTAATGAGAAAAACGACTCTAACTGCTGTGAACGGAGATTTCATTTTCTGCAGTTCGTTGAATGTCTTCTTTGGTGAGACTCACGAACACTTTCGATTCCTCATAGCTGATTCGTTTGACCTTGCTCGACGGGATCAGGATTTCTTTGCCCGAATACCAGTGGCCGGTTTCAATGACCAGATCGCGAATCGACCAACTCTTTTCATCGACGATGAAATCAATGATGTGGCCGATCTCTCCGTCGCTTGTTTCGATGTGATAACCGCTAATGGCCTGAGTGCTGCGGAGATGCTTGTCTTCCCGATGTTTATGTTTCTGGTGAGGCTTTAACCGATCCACCAAAATGGGCAAGGCAACCGGAATCGGGCCGATGCCCGACATCCCGCCGCCATCCCAGGTACGGCGGCCAGCCGTAATAACCGTAATACTCGATCTCGAATTGACGGGAGACCGGCTTGTGCGATTCGATCGATGGACTGTCTTCAATTTGCTTTTTGCGCAGCTTTATATGCAGCATCTTCTCGGACTGATCCAATTTCCCAAAAGCATGGGGGGTGAGAAGAACGAGGCGTCCGGTTAACCACGATCCTGTATCAACGACCAGATAACGGATAACCCAACTCTCGTCGTCAAAGTAGAAATCCTTCACATGTCCTATTTCGCCGTCCGCCGCTGCGAGTTTGTCGCCGTATAATTGTTTGATGTTTTGCAGCATAACCTTTTTTTCCTTATTAATTTTTTGACCGGCGCCGCATTCCGCCGCCAAAACTTCGCCGTTGAAATCACTGGTTCAACTGTTTACCGGCAAAACTTCTTTTCGGGGAAAAATACAACGAAAATCACTTATTGAATTACTACAAGGATACAGACGGCTGGCTGGAGAAGTAATAGCCCGAAAGGATGAAAGAGTAGTTAATCCCTTTTCTATAATAAATTGCGACTCCTAACAATAAGTGCCGGTTCGATCTCAGAGGCCCTCATGGCAATCGCAGCGTTGAAAGTCGCGGTTGTGCTAAAAACGAGAAACGCTCACAAACTGCTGAAAGAATCAGGCGGTGTGTAAGCGCTTCTTATGTTTTCGGGCTATTCAAGCCCTCATCCGATACAAGCAAAAAGTTTGCCGGGACGGAATCAAGCATCGGTTTTCTAAAATCTACGCGAAGACGTGATATCTCCCTTGTGGCATCTCGGCCTGAAACCAAATCAGGGCTTTTGTCCTTTTACCCAGGCATCATGCTGGGGATGATCTTTGTTGACAAAATATTTGGGGTCTTTGCTGTCGCGTATCACGGGCTGAGTTTTTACGCCTTTGAACGAACTGTACTTGGCCTGGTGGCTCGCGTTATTCTGATACGGTTTATCTTCATTGACGACCGCTTTGTAAGAATGGTATGGGTCATAATTGCCATAACTCGCCGGCAATGAAGCGCCGTGTTTCCAATTTTCCCCATCCCGGTAAATATATTGATGTTCGGAGACGGAGTAGTAACAATCGATATCGGGAATGTAATAGAAATCGGCGCGATCATAGCCTGTCGGTCCCCAAATAGGCTGGTCGGCAATATTGACG
>CAWJKX010000121.1:0-5875 GCA_963843065.1 uncultured Bacteroidota bacterium | reverse complement strand
AGTTATCATTTGACGAGTGCAGATGGATTTTGGGGAGGGCAATGGGACCTTGCGCCGTTGTGGACGTTGTTAACTCCGAACTATGCAAGCTCATGGACTAAATCATGGCTCGAACTGCCGACAAAGGGGGCTGGATCCCCGAGGCGCCGACAGGCCTGAAGTACGCACCGATCATGGGCGCACAACATCACAATGCACTTATTATTAGCAGCTACCAAAAAGGGATACGGGACTTTGATGTCGAAAAAGCATTCAGCGACATTCATCACGACCTCACAACGCAGGGAATCAATTACCCGTGCGGCGGTTTTGCCGGCAATCGACAAATGAAAGCGTATATGGATTACGGATATGTGCCTGATGAAGATGGGCCGGTTTCAAATACTTTGGAATATGCGTATGATGATTGGTGTGCCGGGCAAATGGCATTGGCATTACACAAAACCGCCGAGTATAAATATTTTAACGAACGTTCACAAAACTACCGCAATGTGTTCGATTCCTCAACCGGTTTTGTAAGGAGAAAACATCGAGACGGTCGATGGGTCGAGCCATTCGATCTTTTTGCATTTGGCACTCAAGGTGGATGGAATGGTGCGGGATATATGGAAGGCGACGCATGGATCTATACTGTTTTTGTTCCGCACGACCTGCCGGGGATTATCGGCTTGATTGGTAAGGAGAGATTTAATTCTAGGCTTGAAGAAGGATTCCAACAACATTATTTCGACCTTGGAAACGAGCCGAGCCTCGAGTCGCCCTTTCTTTTTAATTATTCGGGTAAACCCTGGCTTACGCAAAAATATTCACGGTATGTATTGGACAATTTTTATGATGCTTCACCATACACCGGCTGGGTCGGCGAAGAGGACGAAGGCCAGCTCAGTGCATATTTTGTTTTGCTTTCTATGGGATTGTTTGAAATGGACGGCGGCTGCTCCGTTAAACCATATTATGATATAAGCAGCCCGTTATTTAGGAAAATAGTGATTCACCTCGACCCCAATTATTATAGGGGGAAAGCATTCACGATAGAAACGATAAACAACTCCGAAAAAAATATTTATATCCAATCTGTAAAACTGAACGGTACACCGTTAAACAAACCTTTTGTCTTGCATAGCGATGTAGTCAATGGGGGAGAACTTATTTTTGAGATGGGGCCTGAACCTAATCAGAATTGGGGCATGGAATTCCAGGAAATCAGGTAACAGCTTTAAACGGAGATCCGAGATATTTTTTTACGTGTTTGATGAAGTCTTCAGGTTTGATGGGTTTCGTCAAATAAACGTCGGCACCGGAAGCCTTTGCCTCCTCGATATCAGTTTGACTTTGCAGAGCGCTGACAACGATAACAGGGGTTTTCATTGTTTGTTCGTTATTTCTGATCCGGCGGCACATCTCAAATCCGTTCATATCCGGCATCACTAAATCGACGACGATCAGATCGGGTGCCGCTTCCCGTATCTTTTCTATCGCTTCCTGGCCGTTCGAGGCGACCATCACGTCGTACCCGGCAAGAATGATATTGCGCTGCAGGACCGCTCTGGTAAGCCGCTCATCATCAACAATAAGAACTTTCTTACGCTGTTCAGTTGGCATGGGACGGTAGAAAATTATGCGCTTTCAGGTTACGCCGTTCATTGAGTCTGGTTCGCCAGTGATCCCGTCGTGAAAATGTATGGGGTTTCGATGCGAAAGTCAACAAAGAAAAAGCTGCGAGTTATGAGAGAAAGAAGCAGCCCCAAAAGCCGGATCCATTTTCACATAACGGCTACTGGCCAAAACCAAACTGATCTAAAAATTCATAGCGCCCTCGATGCCCATCCGAAGCAGATTCCGGCTTGGCTTTAATATGCATCAATTGGTACCCGTCTTTGGTGGTACCAGGCCACGGCGGCAAACCCGGACCATTTGGATCGCCCGTTTTTGCAAAATTAGTCCAGTACGAAGAGATGAGGTCTGAAACCTGATAGTCTTCCGGCGTCCAAGGGAGATTCTTCGATGAAAGGACGCAGAACACGTATTCTATTTCACCTGCGTGCATTGCCCGTGGCGCAGAGCCCGGCTTTGCGTCTGTCGCGAGAGGAAGAGTTTGATCGAACTCGTACCTGAATACAGGAGACTCACCAGTCTTAAGTTGCATCTCGAGCCATTTCCACATAGCGTACCCAGTGGATTTGTCGCCGTCGAAATCCTGCGCCGCCCTCCTTGCCTGGGAATCGGTCAACGCTGGGTACAATTTTAAAAAAGCCTTCGCGCTTTCACCGAATAGCACATTGGCATGTGCAACATAGTTCTCGATGGTCGGCTTATCCTTGACAAAGAAAGAATCGAAATTTCCTTCATCCATATTCCATCCAGCAAGAAGGGGAATGCGACTTTGTTTCCCCGCTGCGTATATTGAAGAACAATCTTCTGGAAGAAAATATCCATCGATGTCCGGCGAGAAGGTTTTCCTTGGGACCTTCAGCGCTTCGTCGAGAATTTTTTGGGCGGGCATGGCGCGCAACGCCTGGAGAGAAGTGGTGCCAAACGCCGCCTCTGCAAATTTCATTCCTGCTGTTTCGGCTTCAGCGCGCGACTTCATTGGCGGGATGGTTCTGAAGAACGCTCCGCTCTCGCCAATCGCGCGATGGAAGAGCCCTTTCGCCAAAGGAGATGCCATGAGCCCGCAGACCGAGGACGAACCGGCTGACTCTCCAAAAATTGTGACGTTCTCAGGATCGCCGCCGAACGTTGCGATATTTTTCTTGACCCACTCGAGCGCCGCGACCTGATCCAAAAGTCCGTAATTTCCCGATGCACCATGTCCCGATTCTTTAGCGAGGTCAGGATGAGCAAAGAATCCGAACACTCCCATTCGGTAGTTGAAGCTGACGACCACGACTCCTTTTTTCGACAGATTTCCGGCGTCCTGACGCGGCTCGGAAGAAGATCCGGCAACGAAGCCTCCCCCGTGGATCCAAACCATGACTGGCAGTTTGGCCTGCGCGGGATTTTCCGGCATCCACAAATTGAGGTATAAGCAGTCTTCGCTCGGCCCACTGTCGTTGAATACCATGTCATCGTAAATTCGTCCCTGCATAGCGCGTTTCGGATAATCGACAGCCTTACGGACACCAGTCCAGGACGGGGGCAGCTGCGGTGCTCTCCATCGAAGCGAGTCGACAGGAGGTGCGGCATACGGAATACCTTTGAAGGTGCGCACTTTTCCATCCGGACTCACAACGCCTTCGAGTACGCCATTCGTGGTACGAACCTGCACGTACCTCAATTGCTGTGCGTTCATTAAATTCATTCCGAGAAACATTATAAATGCTGCGACACCTTCACGTTGAAAGAACTTCATAGATTCTCCTTTTCTGCACGTATCAAATTTGAGTTGAGCCAAATCTCAGCCATCTATGGTTTGGAAATTTTATAGAGGAGATGTTTTCTCAACCGATGACCCCATTCAACATTCGGATGTTCAAATTCTCCATGGAACGTCATTCCAATTTTCTTCATTACATTTATAGATTTTGTATTCAACAACGAGGTAAACGAAACTATTTCATTGAAGTCGAGGATGGAAAATCCATACTCTAAACAAGCTTTTGCGCCTTCCGTTGCAAACCCCCTGTTCCAGAAACGCCGATGAAGGCGCCAGCCGATTTCTATACAAGGTGTAAAATCTGAGGAGAAGGCCGGCTGGTTAAAACCAATGAAGCCGATATATTCTTGTGTTTCTTTTTCCTCTGCTGCAAATAAGCCAAAACCTTTTTGCTCCATGAATGCGTTAATTCTCTTGTAGGAATCGGCGGATTCCTCCGGCGAAAGTGTTTCGGGAAAGAACTCCATTACCGATGGATCCTGATTCATAGCTGAGAAGGGGAGAAGATCGGACTCGTGCCACGTTCTTAATATAAGCCGTTCAGTTTCTATAACTTTCAATCGACTGTCTTTGAATGGTTACGCTGTCGTTTGTATCGAGAGATAAAATGCGCCACAGGATGCCGATCATTTCCCCTTGTATTGCATCCCCGGCGCGTTGTGCGGCCTCTGTTCAAACCCATGTTTCTCGTAGAACCCATACCTATCCGCTGCCGCAAATAACTGAATATCCCGGATGTTTTCTTCCTTGCATTTCTTTACCAATTTTTCCAAAAGGAGAGAGCCTATTCCCTTGCCTTGATACTGTGGATGGACTATCATATCCACAATCAAAGCGTGATGAACACCATCGGCGATCACTCGCCCAAACCCGATGAGTTTGCCAGAATCGAACGCCGAGAGGGCATACCAGCTGTTTCCAATTGCTTTTTTCAAATCAGCAGCTGTAAACTTATATTCAATGTTCCAGCCTGTCGTATTGAATAGATCCCAGTATTCATTGATGGCAGGAAGATGTTCTTTATATTGAATCGAGTTTAATAGTTGAAGCGTCATTTGATTCCCAAAATAGAAATTTACAGCCACCCGTTGACGTTGTGTAATTTTTGAAGAAACATTATGTGCTGCTGTCTAATGCAATAGAGTATTCTTTCCGGGATGTTAGTGCCGCTTCCAAAAATAAATATTGTATTTTGAAGTGCATCAATATCCTTCGACGCAGCCGCGACGGCTCATCCTGAGCAAGCGGAGCGCGTCGAAGGAGGCCGTCGCGGCTTTGCTCAGGATGAACATCCTTGTACAAATACAACTTTATTTAATTGAAACAGCATTAGTATAAGGGGAAAGTTTTCCCGGTAGATTCTTTAACTTCCCCTCCATTTTTGTCAGTGATGCAAAACTACGGCAATTCGAATCCAAATGCAATATTCGAATAACTAGTCAGGAAGACAAAGCAACGCTTCGAGCTTCTCGACCCTCGGACGATGGTATTTATGGAATCCGTTTGACAATCCGACAAAATAACTTCATATTTGCCCAGACACTGCAACCCCAGCCGCAACGGGGACTCCTATGGGCAGAGAATTGAGAGAGAAGAGAACTTAGAAGCCTCTGTTGGCGAAAGCTGACGGGGGCTTTACTTTTTTACGCGGCAGATTTCTGAAGGGTATCTATGTTTCGGCGAGTTTTCGCTTTCGTAAAAAAAGAACTGAGGCAAGTTGCACGCGACAGGAGAACGCTCGGCGTACTTGTGGTCATTCCGGCGTTCATGATCGTCATGTTTGGCTACGCGCTGAATTTCGATGTGAAGCATACTTCGATTGCCGTTTATGATGAAGAAAAAAGCAGCGAGAGCAGAGCGTTCATCGAAGAATTTCTCCACTCTGAGTACTTCGATTTCAAGTACGTTTTGAAAGACAAAGACAAGATCGACGGACTCTTAGGAAAAGAACAATGCAGAATCGTTATCGTGATCCCAAGGGATTTTTCCCATCACCTCAAGGAAGGAACAATTGCGCCGATTCAGATCATCGTCGACGGGGCGAATTCGAATGCGGCCACCACGGCCATAGGGTATGTCATGGCTGTCACACAGGATTATTCCACCAATATCGTGGTTCAATCTCTTCAGCGCGAAGGGAGAACCGACATAGCGATGCCGATCGATTACCGCCCGCGAGTATGGTACAATCCGGAACTCCGCAGCGCCAAGTTTCTTGTTCCCGGTTTGATCGCGTTCATCCTGATGGTAACCGCTGTGATCTCTACTTCGCTTTCCGTGGTTCGTGAAAAGGAAAGGAACACGCTGGAACAGATCATCGTCTCGCAAACGAGGCCGTTCGAATTCATCCTCGGAAAGACAATTCCATTTATGCTCATTTCATTTGCGGCCACACTCATTATCCTTGTGGTGAGCTTCATCCTTTTCGATGTCGCTGTCAAAGGAAGCTTGTTTCTTCTTCTCATTATTACACTCATTTTCCTTACGGGATGTCTGGGG
>CAWJKX010000120.1:0-3055 GCA_963843065.1 uncultured Bacteroidota bacterium | reverse complement strand
TTCACAAACTCCAGTGGTTTCCTTGTCGATTCAATAACTACTGTTCCGGTTACACCTCCTGCACCGTGGTTTTGTGCAACAAGCTTGAAAGATAAGAGTATGACCAATGTAAACTGTTTGCAATAAATTTTCAAAAAAATCCCTCGCCGATTGTAATGTGTTTACTGAGTAGAAAATTCCGTTAAATGCGCCAATTGAGTCACATAGTACAGACGCAACAAATAATTCGACACGATGAGTCTTCATGCCAATTCTCCTGTCGTACATCGACTTTAAAATATGGGATTATCTACTGAAATTGTCAAACGAAAGAGGAAAATGGTAGTGAGGTTTTTTGCTTTTAATGGCTAAAGAGACGTTCATCCTCGGCAAGGCGGACGGGCCGAAGGAACCGTCGCGCCTTTGCTGAGGATAGCCACGTTAATGCAAATACATGATTGGGTTTTTGAACAACTATCTGATCTCTTCGAAATTTTTCGGTTCATCAATCACGTTTTTTTAATCTACAACTTGCTCCAGCCTGAAAAATTTTCTCGCCGTTAAACTTCGGAAATCTTCCTTTAACAATCTTGCCTGGGCATCAAATGGCTTTTTGTTTATCCCCCAAACGGCATCGGGCCTAAATGTTCTGCGAACGGTCCAAGCGCAGCAATAGGTAAGAAGAGCAGAGCGCCGATAACAATAATCGTCGCGAATAGTAGCGTGCCGAAGGTAAGCGTATTATCACGCAACGTTCCCAACCCAAAGGGGCTGGTCTTTTTCATTCCGAGATATGCTGCCATCGCCATCGGCGCGATGATTGGAATGAAGCGGCTGATGATAATAACGATACCCGTCGCAATGTCCCAGGCGACAGCTTCCGGTGCGGGATTTGGATTGTTGTAGAAACCATAGCTCACTCCTAACCCGTCGAATGCAGAACCGTTGTTGGCCGAGGCAGATGAGAATTGGTACATGATCTGGGACAAGCCGTGCGCACCAGGGTTGCTTGTGGCTTTCAGTCCCCAATCTGTCGCTGCAAACAAGCCGCTCGGAAAAAGAATCATAAGAGGATGAATCAGCAGAGCAATGACAGCCAGTTTGATTTCACGCGCGCCGATTTTCTTGCCGAGATATTCCGGTGTCCGTCCGACCATCATCCCGGCGACAAAAATTCCTACTATGACATACAGCAGCATATTGATCATTCCTACTCCTTTGCCTCCGAAGATGCAGTTCAGCCACATCCCGACCATGGGAGATATTGCGGATATCGGATTCAAGCTGTCATGCTCGCAGTTTACCGCTCCGTCTGTGACATCGACTGTTAATGCTGCGAACGTTGCCCCCGCTGAGGTGCCAAACCTCATTTCTTTTCCCTCGAGATTGCCGAGATGCTGGTCTACCGGAAGTCCGGCCGCTGCAGGAACTATAAGCTGGCGTTTTCCCCCCGGCGCGGAGGAACTTGTGATTTCATAGGACTGCCCAGCGTGGCTTGTCAGTCCAGGGTTGGGTTTAAGCGTGTCAAAATAGACTGCCCAAACGATCGTGCCGACCATAAGTACCATCATCACCGAAAAAATAACATACGAGTGGCGCAGGCGGCCAAGCATACGGCCGTACATCAAAACAAGTGCGAAGGGAAACAGCATCATCGCGACACACGAAAGAAAATTCGTGAAGGCAGTAGGGTTTTCAAAAGGGTGTGCCGAGTTCATTCCATAGTACCCTCCTCCGTTGGTCCCTAATTGCTTCATCGGCACAAATGCCGCCAACGGCCCGACAACAATATTCTGCGGTTTCGGATCCCCCTTATCCGTTACTCCCATTGAACCCCGTTCCAGCGGCGAGGCATGGTACGAACTTTCCAGGGTCATCGGCGATCCTTGTTGAAGAAATACAATCCCGAACAGAAACGCGATCGGGAGAAACATGTATACCACAACACGCCACATGTCGACAAAAAAATTGCCGACGGAGGAGTCGCTGCGCAATGCCCGGATAATGGCAGTCAAGCCGCAGAATCCGATAGAGGCCGACAAAAAGAAATTCGCCAGTCCGAAAAAGATCTGACTGAAGGTTGATAAATGCTGATCGCCGGAATAGTGCTGCAGATCCGTATTGGTCATAAAAGAGAGAACACTGTGAAGGATCGTGCTCGGCGCGAGCATATCTTTACCATCGGGATTCAACGGCATCCATGGCTGCAGCCATAGCACGATGAATCCAAAAACAAAAAGGACGGTGTTAAAAATAAGTATAGACGCTGTATACTGTTTCCAGCTTTGCGGACCGCTGTGCAAACGCTTTTCAAACCAGCGGAATATCGGCAGCGGTTTGTATTTGCCATCCATGATCCAGGCAAGGAAACGGCTCAGAGGAAAAGCGAGAACCGTCGTAGTGGCAAGAATCGCGATCGGAAGAAACCAGATGTGAGTAAGCATCGATGTGGTCCTTTGAATGTTTTACGATGTGATATGTTGAGAACTCTTCAGTCGTACAAATGCGACAATCCGCTGCATAAAGAAGAAAAGCCATGCACCATCAGTCATGTCGATCACATTGTTATCTCCTTCCGATTGTTGAAGTTTATTCTTGACTCGGTCGAATAATGACAATTCGAATATCATCAACCACGAACGGGAAAGCAATAAAAACTGTATAAAAAGAAAAGTTAGATATATAAAATTACTATAAAAATAAAGCGTTATTATGTTTTTACCTTGATAAATAAGGATGGCGTTGTCTCGTTCGGGCAGCCCATGATCCTGAAAGGCTCATAACAGGGCCAATCCCCTGGAATTTTTGCGGAGCCGTACAGAGATGTCTTGATAGGCACAAATAGTTTGATGGCAGTCTTTGCGGCGAGGATGGCAATTTCCGAGGGCACAGAAATATGATGGGCGCTGCACACGATACCAATAAGGAGAAAACAGAGTGACGCGGAAGGATCAGGGCGACTAAGTAACTCCCTGATGCACTTCGAAGGGCGCCGACCTCCCGAGAAGGGAGATCGGCCCAGCATTACAAACCGTTAGCTTACCTGCTCTGATAAATCAGAATGTTGCGACAACAC
>CAWJKX010000119.1:0-30227 GCA_963843065.1 uncultured Bacteroidota bacterium | reverse complement strand
AACCAGTAGGTTAACAATAAAAAGTTTACCATTGCTAAAAAAGCAAGAAATCTCATAACGTAGAGTGGTGGGAGTGTGAGGAAGTTTTCCTTAACTTTCCTCTTTATTTGTCTCCCGATATTAAGCACTCGGAACAAGAGGAACGGTTCTTTGCGTTTGGCCACAGTCACGCAGATCGGCTACTCACAATTGTCTTTACCGTCAGGAAAAAGAACATTAGAGTTATTTCAGCAAGGGATATGAACAAAAGGGAAAGGAAGATGTATTATGAAAAAGATTCCGAAATTTAAGTCGGAAGATGCGGAAAGAAAGTTTTGGGCTAAACATAGTCCACTGGATTATATTAGCCCCAAAAAGTTACAACTTACAGTTTTTCCTAACTTAAAACCGAGCAGCCGTACAATCTCAATACGCTTACCGGAATCATTGGTTGAAGGGATCAAAGTTTTAGCGAATAAAAAGGATGTTCCCTATCAATCTATGCTTAAAATTCTATTAGCGGATAAAGTTAGAGAAGAGTTCACTACTTCAAAAAAACGTATTGCTGCGGGCTAACCAGTCGCTCAAGCTGACGGAACCAGCCGTTGGTGATTTAATGCGCGCGAAACAACCAGCTACTGTTGGACGTGACCTACCACGCGCGGATTGGATTCCGTCGCTGCGGCACTTCGTTGCCGCAGCTTAGCTCCGGTCCGTTAGGTTGCGTTTTGAAGTAGTTAGCTGCAATTACATTTATGAAATATCAAATAAAATAGGAGAAGGTTAAAATGAAAAAGTTACTTTTTGTTCTTGGAATGTTAAGCATCAGCTTAACTAATAACTATCTAAATGCACAAACAAATGTAAGCGGAATTATTTCAGTCAACACAACCTGGACAGCATCCGGTAATCCTTACAATGTTACAGGCAATGTTCTTATAAATACTGGTATAACTTTAACTATTGAACCTGGTGTTACTGTAAAGTTTGATAACCTAAAGGCATTACAGATAAACGGTCAATTAGTAGCAATAGGAACCAACAGTAATTACATTACTTTTACATCAAGTAATTCTGCACCAGCAGCGGGTGATTGGGGCTACATATTTTTCAGCGATTTAAGCACCGACGCTGTTTTTGATGCGCAAGGCAATTACACAAGTGGGTCTATCATGGATCACTGCATTGTCGAGTATGCCGGCAGCGGAACCAATAGCCTGGGTGCTGTACAAATGACAAGCTCGTATCCGTTCATCAATTATTGGTACAATCAGGTACAATAATCTATCAGGAATTTACGCTAGCGGATTAACAGCATCATTAAAAATTACTAATAATACAATTTATAATAATACACGGGCTTGTAATGATGCACTCGCAAATGATGGAGGAGGTGGCATTTATATTTCTGGTGGAACGGTAACTATCTCAAACAATTTAATAAGAAACAATTCTTCTACTTATCATGGCAATGGCGGCGGCATCTTTACAACGGATGGCACACCCATAATCACGAACAATACAATTATCAGCGACTCAGCTGCTTATAACGGCGGTGCAATGTATATTCAGAGTAGTGTCGGGGCAATCATCACACACAACACCATAACCGGCAATACTGCAGGGTGGACTGGTGGTATCTATACACTTTGGGGCACAGCAACCATCTCAGATAACATTATTTACAATAATAGCGGCGGTATGGTGATTTATTACGGCGGTGCAAACATCAATAATAACATTATAACCGGAAATACTTCATCTTATAGCGGAGGGGGCGTCTATATCAGGGGAGCTGCAGCGACAATCGCGAATAATGTTATCAGCAACAATTCCGTTAGTACTAACACATACTCCGAATATGGAGGGGGCGGCATAAGTCTTGGTGAGTATTACACAGGCATGTCGGTTACCATTACAAAAAATTCGATTGTCGGCAACACCGCAGCAAATGAATCTGCAGTTGATTATAATATTTCATATACCGGATCATATAACGAGAATTTTGCTAACAATACCATTGCGGGAAATAAATCAACAAGTTCAGATACCACCTATACAATCAGGATGTCTCTACCTTCCGCCCATCCACTATAATAATATTTTTAACAATGTTGCAGCCTATGAACTTTACAATACCAATGGAAATTCCACAACTCTGGATGCCAAAAACAACTGGTGGGGAACAACTGTTGATGCAGCAATTCAAGGGAAAATTTTTGATTGGATGGAAGATGCAAGTATAGGCATAGTAAATTATAGCCCATATTTAACAGCCCTCGATACTTCTGCCCCGGTATCGCCGCCGATAAATGTTACTAAAACAAATTTAGGGGGTGGTCAGATAAAAATTACCTGGAATCTAAATCAGGAGGGAGATGTTGTTGGCTATCATATTTACTATGGGGGATTTAACGGTTATTCTTTCACTCATGTTATCGATGCAGGAAATAATTCTTCCTACACACTTACAGGTCTTTCTCTTTCAGATACAATCGGGGTAACAGCTTATGATAAAAGTTTTAGTGTTGCAAATGAAAATAACTCTACGATTGTAAACGATAACATGACCAATGGCAATGAAAGTTGGTACGCCTATGCAGTAGATACTGCAGCTACGACCGGAGTATCAGTTCATGACAACGAGATACCTAATATTTATACATTACAACAAAATTATCCCAATCCCTTTAATCCAAGTACGAACATTTCGTTTACTCTTCCATATCAATCGCATGTCAGCCTCAAAGTGTATGATATTCTCGGTAAAGAAGTGGCAACATTGGTGAACGAAGTGAAAGCGGCGGGAAGTTACACAAAACAGTGGAACGCCTCGCAATTTGCCAGTGGCGTATATTTTTATAGGTTGACTGCGGGTTCATTTTATGAAACAAAAAAACTTTTATTGCTCAAATAATAATTGTCAATCGTAACTAATAGGATTAATAATTCGCAAACGCGACTAAGAATAAAACATGTGCACGTCGGTTCGTCTGCCTGCAATTTTCTTTTTTTAATCAGCAGACTCACCCACTTTGCACATTGTCTAATATGCTCGCAACCACCAACAAAAGAATTTGGTCGTTGCTAGCGTTATAGCGTTTGCTCACAAAATATTTTTTTGTATAAAAGAAATAGACAAAACGCAACCTAACCAGTCGCTCAAGCTGACGGAACCATCCGTCGACGATTTCGCCGCGCGCCAAAATTTTTTTTAGGGAAAGGCGACGTCTGCCGCGCGTATAGTCTACCTGGAATTGGCTGCACGTCGCCGCAGCTTAGCTCCGGTCCGTTAGGCGGCACAAATAACCATGATCAAAATATTATTTTATCCAATTCTGTTAATAAATGCACTTGCAATCGGATGCGCGCCAACTCGTTACAATTATTCGCCGCCAACGGTAATTCGTGATGTTACCCCAATCAAATCGTATGTAACTTATTGGTATGACCAAAAAGATAGTACTTACCAGAATCCAATTGATACATTAATTGTAGATCTCGCAAACTTTGATGCTGGTCCATTGGCCTACTTTCTGAAGAGCCGCGATTATGTATCGTTCGAATTATTATATCTAGATGGAACGCAGTGCACAAAACCAATAGTTGATACCTTAGATAAAGGTATTTACACATTTATTCCTAGACTAGCTGGTGGTGCTTTTTTATGGCGAAGAGCTATAGGAAAAGAGAAAACAACGCGAAGGATAAAAATCCCCAATTAACTCGCTGTGTGCCGCCTAACCAGTCGCTCAAGCTGACGGAACCAGCCGTCGATGATTTAACACGCGCGAAACAACCAGTTACTTGTTGGACATGACTCGTCTCGCGCGGACTGGATTCCGTTGCTGCGGCACTTCGTCGCCGCAGCTTAGCTCCGGTCCGTTAGGCGGCGCGCTGAGGTTTACTTTATGACACAAAACGAATTAACATCCCAGCTCCTTGCTACTTGGAGGCTCCATAACAAAATTGTGATCTATCTGTTAAGCCAAATACCTAAAAAAGGATTATCCGCTCGTCCGTCTGGTTCCAAAGGTCGAGATGTAACTGCTCAATTTGCGCACCTCCATTCTGTTCGTATTGCATGGCTCCACTATCACCGAACTGGAGAACGGCCAAAGCGTAAACGACTCGATACATTGAAACCTCCTTCACGTCATGAACTAATGAAGGATCTACAGACTTCCGGGAAAGACATCGAATTATTCCTTGCCGAGGCTTGCGAAAATAACGCCCGGCCTCGTTTGTTCGGTCGGCAAGTGGTTCGATGGGTCGGTTACCTTATTTCTCATGAATCTCATCACCGAGGACAAATCGTGCTTGCATTGAAGCAATCAGGCATGAAACTCAATGAGCATGTTTCTATGACTGGGTTATGGGGAAAATGGATATTCGGTAAGTAATGTTCCGCGCCGCCTAACCAGTCGCTCAAGCTGACGGAACCAGCCGTCGACGATTTTGCACGCGCGAAACAACCAGTTACTTGTTGGACATGACTTATCTCGCGCGGACTGGATTCCGTCGCTGCGGCACTTCGTTGCCGCAGCTTAGCTCCGGTCCGTTAGGCGGCGATACACAGTTGTTATAATGAAAAGAAAAAAGATAATTGGGGTAAAAAAAAGTGACCTACAACCAGTCATTTTATCTACCAACTGTTCCCCTTTTCACTGAACAATCTCCAAATTTGGTGGTTCATCAAATACCAAAATTTAGGTATTGTCATTCTTAGAAATTGTTTCTAATGTAAGGCAGTTAATAGTGCGAAAGGGTATTCTTATCAACATACAAGTATCGCCGCCTAACCAGTCGCTCAAGCTGACGGAACCAGCCGTCGATGATTTAACACGCGCGAAACAACCAGTTACTTGTTGGACATGACTTAGCTCGCGCGGACTGGATTCCGTTGCTGCGGCACTTCGTTGCCGCAGCTTAGCTCCGGTCCGTTAGGCGGCGAAAGCAAGTTGTAACAAAGGAAAAAAGAGGAGTTAAAAGAATTAACCTACAAGCAGTCATTTGGTTTTTCTACAAACGACTCCCCTTTCAGACAACGCACTCACTAAATGCGCCCACTTTATCAAATACCAAAAGCTTGGTATTGCATTCTTGGAGATAGTTTCTAATATAATAAAGTCAGTTCGAGAGCGCGTTCTTATCAACATGCACTTATCGCCGCCTAACCAGTCGCTCAAGCTGACGGAACCAGCCGTCGACGTTTTTGCACGCGCGAAACAACCAGTTACTTGTTGGACATGACTTAGCTCGCGCGGACTGGATTCCGTCGCTGCGGCACTTCGTGGCCGCAGCTTAGCTCCGGTCCGTTAGGCGGCTGAAATAAGTTATAAAAAAAATGGGGTTGAAAGAATTGGTCTACAAGCAGTCAGTTTACCTACTAACTTCCCCGTTTCGACTGAACAATCACCAAAATTCGGTGGTGTATCAAATACCAAGATTTAGGTATTGTCATTCTTAGAAATTGTTTCTAAAGTAAAGCAGTTAATAGTACGAAAAGGTATTCTTATCAACATACACGTATCGCCGCCTAACCAGTCGCTCAAGCTGACGGAAGTAGCCGTCGACGATTTTGCACGCGCGAAACAACCAGTTCCTATCGGACAGGACTTAGCTCGCGCGGACTGGATTCCGTCGCTGCGGCACTTCGTTGCCGCAGCTTAGCTCCGGTCCGTTAGGGCGCACTAAGACATTTTCACGAACAATTATCCAATGCTAAAAACATTCTACTCATCAAGCCTCTCCTTCGCATTTACCTTTGTCTGTTACGGACAATTCTACCACCCTGAAAAGGTTGAGTTTGGAGTCGGTTACTTCGCAACTAACGTTCCCTTTGCTGACTCTGGAGATGATTATAGATATGAATAAAATTTTGATAATTGTACTCTTAACAGTTTTCTTTTTACAACAATTGTTAACGCAACAGGCGGAGTTACCTTACTTGACACAAGTTGAGATGAAGTGTGCCGTTACTTTTGACACACTTAAAGGAATATATACTTATTACTACTCCCTAAGAAATGGCGTTTCAAGCAACGTCGGCGTTCAGTGGTTTGAAATTGACGTCAGAAGAAATCCCAAATCTATCTTCTTGGACAGTATTGGTCTCCAATTCAAGAATTCCAGGATTCAAAATGCATACAGACGAACGAATTCTAGGACATTAAATGCGTCGATCCCCATAAGCTTCCCATCTCTGCCACTGTACGGCGACGGAGGCTTAACAGAAAATGAAACCGCAATCTTATCGGCAGGACAAATAAAGCCTGGTGGAGAGAGGGATGGATTTGTTTTATCAAGCAAGGGTTTACCAGCAATCAGGAATTTTACTGCAGTTCCTATCTTTGACCCTAACGATTATTATCCGAGCGTAGACAATGTTGGTAATCCTGATTCTTTAGCACGAATAGTCAACCAGGAACGAGAAGCAATAAAATATCATGGTTATACAATTGGGCCTTCTGCCCCTTTACTAAATTTTATTTCAACTGCATGGTGCGATACCATTTCCAACTACATCACTCAATCCAATAGCTTGGGTTGGATTCCCAGTCAAGCTACGGCGAATAAATATCTCGGTTATTTTTCAACAGTTAAGACACAATTACAAGCTAATGACGGTACCGGCGTACGCACAATCCTTCAAGCAGTTTTAGTCGATGCAAACGCAGATAGCACCACCAATTTAGCTAGCGAAGCGTACACACTCATTCGTTACAATACAGAATATTTGATGAAGCAATTATCTATTTCCTCAAGTAAATGAGTCAAAGTCACGGTTGGTAATACTATATTTCTTCTTCTGAAAAATTATATAAACCTGCATGTGCGCCCTAACCAGTCGCTCAAGCTGACGGAAATAGCCGTCGATGATTTCGCCGCGCGCGAAAAAGTTTTTAGGGAAAAGCTCCTTCGGCCGCGCGTATAGTTCCCGATGATTGAGCTGTTCGCCGCCGCAGCTTAGCTCCGGTCCGTTAGGTGGCGAAAGTGATTTTCATGAACCCACAATTCATACTCCTACTTTTTTTCAGTCTAGCCAGTTCAGCTGGCCTCATATGGTCAGTGGTATTTCTCTGGTGGGCGATAAGAAGTCAGAATTGGGATCGGATCGATTGCGTGATCACCGAATCGAGAGTGGAGATTAAGCGCGTCAAAAATAATACACGATATATTCCTATTATTAACTATAAGTACATTGTGAACGGTCTGCCATATCAGGGAAACAATTTGAAATACGGCGGTACGTGGTCATTTAAGTCTACGTCAAACAGTTATTGCGACAAATATCCTACTGGAAAAAATGTAAAGTTATGTGTTGATCCGAGTAATCCGAAAAGAAGTGTTCTTGAGCCAGGAGCATCTTTGCGCAGCTACTTATTTGTCATCATAACCATTGCCTTCGGCATAGTCGGTTTCACAATATTACTCAATTGAATCTAGTCAACACCTATCTGTCGCCACCTAACCAGTCGCTCAAGCTGACGGAACCAGCCGTCAGTTTTTCGCCGCGCGCAAAAAATTTTTAAGGGAAAGGCGATGCCTGCCGCGCGTATAGTCTACCATTGATTTGGCTGCACGTTGCCGCAGCTTAGCTCCGGTCCGTTAGGTGGCAAAAAAAACAAAAGTTCGCTAAGAAAGAAATAGTTTCAGTAATTCAAGCTTCGTTTTTTGATTCAAGCTTTCAAAGATATGAATCTATAAGCAGTCAGATTTTCTAATTGCAATGTCTGCAAGAAAGTGGTATCATCTGGTACAGAATTCTTACCTAACAATCATAGTTGGGAGCTATGTCTATAAACAGTATCAATAACGATAACATTCTTAACACGAAACGGAATCCGAGTTTACCGTCACCGTTGCCACCTAACCAGTCGCTCAAGCTGACGGAACCAGCCGTCGATGATTTAACACGCGCGAAACAACCAGTTACTTGTTGGACATGACTTAGCTCGCGCGGACTGGATTCCGTTGCTGCGGCACTTCGTTGCCGCAGCTTAGCTCCGGTCCGTTAGCCGGCAAAATTTAAAAGTGTACGATATAATGGATTTCGAAAAATATATTCGATGGTGCCCGTGCGGCTCAAAAAAGGTTTTTGACAAATGCTGTAAACCAAAAAACCTCAACAATGTCATACAATCCCCCGACGACGCAAAAAGGGGTGTCAGGCCCGATTGGCGGATAGCTGTAATTTCCCAAATTGCCGAAGACGTCCCTGCAGCTTATCCTGGAGGTCCTTCTTACAAAAAGGGCTCATATGTTTCAGTGGTTCACCAAGCAAAGCATCCTCTCTATCGAAGCGTATCGTTCAGAACGCCTCACGCAACTGCTTTATCGCTGAGCATAGCGGTAAAAAATGCATCTCTCGCCACTGAACTAAAAAAGAAAGTAACCCTTATAGACACCCTAACACCTGAAGGAAAAGGTAAACGTATCGAAAGTGATGAAATGTTCTTTGACTATCTTGAACATATAATGGTTGCTGTTAATTTTTCTTTTCAAGCTTTAGAAACATTCTGCAATTCTGTTATCGCAAGAACAGAAGATCTCAAAACTATTGAGGTTAAAACCAAAAATGGCGTTAAAACTCTAGAGAAGAAGGAAATTGAAAGAGCTTGTTCAACCGAGGAGAAACTACTTCAAGTCTTACCTACAATATTGAAGCTCTCCAAAATTAAAGATACGCTACACTGGCAACTCTTTAAGAAATTAAAGGAAATAAGAGATAATATCGTTCATATGAAATCCCGTGATATGTATTCAAACATCAATAACGACTCCAATACACTGTTTTTCACTCTTTTCGACTATCATCCTCTTGTCTTTCCGAAAATATCTTTCCAGCTAATATGGTTATATTCTCAGACCTCAATCCCAAGACACAGAGAACCAATTTGGGCTCAAAGATTTATAGACTATCTTGGTAAAGAAATTGAAAAATATTATTAAAACAATTCCCCGTTTGCCGGCTAACCAGTCGCTCAAGCTGACGGAACCAGCCGTCGACGATTTCGCCGCGCGCCAGAAAAATTTTTTAAGGAAATGGCGATGACTGCCGCGCGTATAGTCTACGATTGATTTGGCTGCACGTCGCCGCAGCTTAGCTCCGGTCCGTTAGGTGGGCAACTATCCTTTGAACTCATTATATTACGGTAACTCAAGGAGGTGTGCATGCAACGAGATTTAAATAGCGAGATACGTAAACTTAGTATCCCCGAACGAATCTTGCTTGTCGAGGACATCTGGGATAGCATTGCTCATGAAAATGAAGCGTTTGAGTTATCGCAAGCCCAGAAAGATGAACTTGATAAACGTTCTCGTTCTTTTCAAGAGAATCCTTCACAGGGTCGTTCATGGCAAGAAATCAAAGCTGAATTTCTAAAATCTAAATAAATTCCAGTGACGATACGTTTTCATCCTGAAGCTGATCGCGAGTTTAAGGATGCAGTAAATTGGTATGACTATCAAAGAAAGGGGCTCGGCGCGGAGTTTTTCCTTTGTGTCGATGAATCCATGGAACGGATTCAAAACAATCCTCAATTATATCCTCTAGTTCATCATAAAATCAGACGCGCTGTTGTACGAAGGTTCCCCTTTGCCATTTTTTACGAAGTTGGAGAATCTGAAATCAGGGTGATTGGTGTTTTTCATTCTCGGCGTGATCCAGATCGTTGGAAATCAAGAGAATAATTTTCCTAGTTGCCCACCTAACCAGTCGCTCAAGCTGACGGAACCAGCCATCGACGATTTCGCCGCGCGGCGTTGGACTGACTTAGCGCCGATGATCGGAACGTCCGCGCAACGAACTGCGTGGCGGCGGCTGTTCGCCGCCGCAGCTTAGCTCCGGTCCGTTAGGGCGCAGCACATTTTACCATTACTCAAGTCGGCTCAAAGGCATTGTCTTCCAGATTTTATAGTTTGTTTTCGTCCAGTAAATTTGGTACACTATATAACATCATACCAAAAGGAGCACGTGGAATGCAAAAAAAACACCAGTTTACGGCGGTGATTGAGCGAGAGGAAGATATGTACGTCGCCTTATGTCCCGAGCTTGACATTGCTAGCCAAGGAAAAACCGTCGAAGAAGCCAGGGAAAATCTCCAAGAAGCAATAGAATTGTTCTTCGAGACTGCTTCTAAACAAGAAATCCGTAACCGATTACATGATGAGATATTTGTGACCCGATTAGAGGTTGCTGTTGGCTAGACTGCGAGTTCTCTCCGGAAAAGAAGTCTGCAAGATATTAGCAGAACATGGTTTTCAGAATGTCCGGCAGCGCGGTAGCCACATTATCATGCAGAAAAAGATTGGCATTTCGACAATTACAGTTCCGGTACCTCACCACAAAGAGATTGCTCGCGGAACATTAAAATCAATCATAAGGCAATCACAACTCTCAAGCGTAGAATTCGAATCCTAAGCCCTGGGGTACCTTCAAATGGCGACGGACTTTCCACAATACACAAGCAAAAGATTAAACAAGGCTGCGCCCTAACCAGTCGCTCAAGCTGACGGAAGTAGCCGTCGATGATTTAATGCGCGCGAAACGACCAGTTACTTGTTGGACATGACTTAGCTCGCGCGGATTCCGTCGCTGCGGCACTTCGTCGCCGCAGCTTAGCTCCGGTCCGTTAGGTGGCAAAGAAAACTTAGGTTCGCAAAGAGAGAAATAGTTTCGATCTTTCAAGTTGTGTCCATCAATCAGATTTTTAAAAGATGGAGTCTATGAGCAGTTGGATATTCTAATTGCAATCACAGCAAGAATGTGGTATCATCTCGTACGGAAACTTTCCTGGCAATCATAGTTGGGAGCTATGTTTATAAGCAACATCAAAACCGAAGCATTCTTAGTCCGAAGCTGTGTGCAGGTTAACCAACTGACTTTGCCACCTAACCAGTCGCTCAAGCTGACGGAACCAGCCGTCGACGATTTAACACGCGCGAAACAACCAGTTACTATTGGACGTGGATTGCCACGCGCGGACTGGATTCCGTCGCTGCGGCACTTCGTTGCCGCAGCTTAGCTCCGGTCCGTTAGGTGGCAAAGAAAACTTAGGTTCGCAAAGAGAGAAATAGTTTCGATCTTTCAAGTTGTGTGTATCAATCTGGTTTTTAAAAGATGGAGTCTATAAGCAGTTGGATATTCTAATTGCAATGACTACAAGAAAGTGGTATCATCTCGTACGAGAACTTACCAGACAATCATAGTTGGGAGCTATGTTTATAACCAAAATCAAAAACGAATCAGTCTTAGTGCAAAGCTTTGTGCAGGTTAACCAACTCGCTTTGCCACCTAACCAGTCGCTCAAGCTGACGGAAATAGCCGTCAATGATTTTGCACGCGCGAAACAACCAGTTACTATCGGACATGACTTAGCTCGCGCGGACTGGATTCCGTCGCTGCGGCGCTTCGTTGCCGCAGCTTAGCTCCGGTTCGTTAGGCAGCACAAAAGACTTTCATTCGTTGCGTGCAACCCACAGAATCCAAGAATATAACACATTGATAGATTTGTAAACTAACTTCCAACATAGATTACTATGAGAGTGTCTACTATCATCTTTATTTTTCTGATATTCTATCATCCGAGCCCCATTTATTCACAAGTTCCTCATAATGATTTGCAGATTACTTATATCGCTAATGAAGGCTTTTTGCTGAAATCTTCAACAACGAAAGTCTTGATCGACGCATTATATACCAATGGGTATGGCCTTTTTTCCGTTCCTTCAAAAGAAATCACAGATGCGATAATCGACGCTAAAGCTCCATTTGATAGTATTAATTTATACTTGCTTACCCATTATCATAAAGACCATTGCGATCCTGTATTGATAAATGAATATCTCTCAAAACATAAAAACATTCCTTTTGTTGCCAGCAAACCTTCCATTGTTTTTATAGACGGTAATTGTTTTGGCTTCAATCTGTTAAAGAAGCAATTTAATGAGTTAACCCCGGAGATCAATCAGAGCATTTCAAAAACTGTAAATAGTATCCCGGTGAAAGCATTCGGACTTACACACTTGTCTTTTTATATAGATAGTATTAATGTGGATGAAAACATGTTTAATGTCAGTTTTTTGTTTGAAATGGATGGCATAAGAGTTTTTCATTCCGGGGACATAAAAATAGATGCTCTTCAAGGCTATATTGCCCACAATGGGAAATGGGCAGACACGATAGATGTAGCATTTTTATACTATGATCTTTTTGAATCGGGAGCGTCAGACTTAGATTATGTCGTAAAAACGTTGCATCCGAAGTATATCGTCGTAATGCATGTCCCGTCGAGAAAAATTGAAGAATGGTCGGCGAAGATTGAACAGTTAAAAGCAAGATATCCTAATATCCTCTTTTTTAAGAATTCCATGGATTCATATACAATTAACCTAGAAGAGAATAAAAATAGATAAGAGACATAATATGTGCTTACCACTGGCAGCGGTGAGCGATTCGTTTTTGGGTGAGTAAAAACAATTGAAGCTTCGGCATCTCATATTCGGAAAAACAATCTGGTGCTGCCTAACCAGTCGCTCAAGCTGACGGAACCAGCCGTCGATGATTTAGCACGCGCGAAACAACCAGCTACGATCGGACGTGGATTGCCACGCGCGGACGGGATTCCGTGCGGACGCAATTCCCGCCGTCAGCTTAGCTCCGGTCCGTTAGGCCGCCTCGGGTTGGTCCGTTTAAGTCAAAATGGTTACTCTTAACGACGTATTCGATGAATAAACAGTTAAAACTCGCATTAAAAGGAGTCGCAATAATAATTATTGGTTATGTAGGTTATTTCGTTGCCTTCCACATGGTCTATGATCATAATATAACATTTTTTGAGTACAAGCCTTACTTTTGGATGTTTGCAGACTCAGCAAAAAAAGATATAGACACGCTTATGACTTGTGGGAGAGTCAGGAGTACAGATGCAATTTGGAGCTATATTTACAAGAGAGATTATTATATTCTAATTTGGGAAATTAATGCTTTAAATCATGTTGAGTTGGAAAAAATATTAATTCAACAGGGTTCTCATCTTGATGATGTCGAGTTAATCCCTGGAGAAACATTGGATTATAAAAGTTTTCACGAAGAAGAAATTAGGTTAGGTCCATTTTTCAAGGACATAATAAATATTAAACTAGATGACCATTCAGAAATTATCACGAACATTAAAGCGAAAAACTACAGAGGCTTTTATGCATCTATAAAAAGGATCGCCTTTGCTGATAGTAGCGGGGATATTTTAGCTATGATTCACCATCTCGGAAAAAGTAGCCCATCCGTTGTATTACTTTATAAAGCTAATAATAGTTTCTATATTATCTTTATCGATGGGGACAAACCATTTGATCAAAAGATTACCAGCATTTTGAACTTACAATAACAAAGAGTCGGCGGCCTAACCAGTCGCTCAAGCTGACGGAACCAGCCGTCGATGATTTAGCACGCGCGAAACAACCAGCTACTATTGGACATGACTTGCCACGCGCGGACTGGATTCCGTCGCTGCGGCACTTCGTTGCCGCAGCTTAGCTCCGGTCCGTTAGAACACACGAATTGCTCGTTACATTGTTAAACCATTAAGGGCCACGTGCGGTCGCGTTGATATACAACATTAATAGTTTCTAAAATTAAATGCGTAGGGTAATCGCATGAATAGGGATTGGAATCCAGAACTATATCTAAAATTTGACAAAGAAAGGACACAGCCTTCTATCGATTTAGTATCACGGATAGATTTCGATAAACCTGAGAAAATAATTGATGTAGGCTGTGGACCAGGAAACAGCACCCAGATACTTGTCCTGAGATGGCCTGATTCTAATGTAATAGGCGTTGACAACTCACCGGCGATGATTGAAAAGGCAAAAAAAGATTTTCCAAATCAAGATTGGCGAATACTTGACGCTGGGAAGGATGTATTAGATGAGAAATTTGATATTGTCTTCTCAAATGCGACAATACAATGGATTCCGAATCATTCTAAGTTATTAAAAAGGTTTTATAACTTACTTCCCGATAAAGGTGGTGTTGCCGTTCAAATACCAATGTTTTGGGATATGCCGTTAGGAAAAGCCATTTCAAGAATTGCAACACATAATCGTTGGGGCGCTGTTACAAAAGGAGCTACAGAAGAATTTACTATACATAATTATTCATTCTATTATGACATTTTATCTGAATTATTCCAATCGATAGATATTTGGGAGTCAGATTATATACACATCCTCGATTCTCAAATATCTATTTTAGAGATGATAAAAAGTACAGGCCTTAAACCGTATCTTGAAAGACTAGAAAGTGATGTAGATAAAAAAGACTTTGAGGATTTGGTGTTAATGGAAATTATTAAAGATTATCCATTACAAAAAAATGGGAAGGTATTATTTCCATTTAAGCGATTGTTTTTTATAGCAAAAAAATGAGAAGACGATTTGCTGGTTCAGGTTCAAAGGAATTATTTAACTTCATTTATTCCTTAAGAATATTCTACCGCGTGTGTTCTAACCAGTCGCTCAAGCTGACGGAACCAGCCGTCGACGATTTCGCCGCGCGCAAAAAAAGTTTTTAAGGAAATAGCGATGCCTGCCGCGCGTATATTCTACCATTGATTTGGCTGCACGTCGCCGCAGCTTAGCTCCAGTTCGTTAGGCGGCAGAACAAAACTAAATAACAATATGCCATTATTCAAATTCACTTCCGATCAAACCGTCAAAAGGCTTCGTTGGGTACTGATTGGTGCAATCCTTTTCAGCATGGTTAATACGCTTTCGGGCCAACCGGAGAGCTTTTGGCATCATCCTGAAACAGCCATTCGTGGCGATGGTTTGTCCATTTACAACGAAACTAATCACACTTTTGACTTCTTTTTAGGCAGGGGTTGGATGTCTTATCTTTTTACCAGCCTGATTTACTTATCGGCCGTATTTTTGATTGTATCTGTTCTTCCAAGAAAGTTGGCCTTGATAGCAATATTTTCTTTTTTTTTCGGCCATTTCTTCGGAGCAAACAATTGGTTAGCTGTCCGCTGGCATCTTGGCATTAATGCCTCGGCCATTTACGGCTTAGTACTTGTGCCGATTATTGTCTTGGAGGCATTTCCAACACTCAGTTCAAATACGGACCAAATCATCAAAAGGCTCCGTTGGGTGATGCTGGGTCCTATGCTTCTCGACATGATTAACACGCTCGTAGGGCAGCCAGCGAGCTATTGGCTTCATCCTGAAACCGTACATGAGGCTAATGAAATTTCTCGTTTCTTTTTAATCCGGGGCTGGTATGCTTACGTCTTCTGGGACATATTTTATTTTTCGGGGATTTTTTTGCTCGTATCAATTCTTCCAAGAAGGTTAGCACTGATTTGCATCTTCATATTTATTCTTATTCATTTCGTTGGAACGTCGAACTGGCTTTTTTACGAATGGAGAATGGGAATGGAAACCCCTGTTATTTTTGGCATCATACTGAGCGTGATCATAGTCATGTTGGCCTTTCCAACACCCGACATAACAACCACCCAAGGCCTTTTATCCAATGAAGCCGCCGCCTAACCAGTCGCTCAAGCTGACGGAAGTAGCCGTCGATGATTTAACACGCGCGAAACAACCAGTTACTTGTTGGACAGGACTTATCTCGCGCGGACTGGATTCCGTCGCTGCGGCACTTCGTTGCCGCAGCTTAGCTCCGGTCCGTTAGCCCGCAAGAAGAGACACTGGCGATAAACGACAAACGCCAAGCAGTGCCTGGCGTTTTAAAGGGAAAAACATAATGCAGCAACAATTTATCGATGCGTTTGGGCGCGTTCTTTTGTTGAGAAATGAACCGCCGTTGCAAGAACAGTCCCAATAATTGCTGTCATGACTCCCAGAATGATTGCTATTTCCATATATCCTCCTAATCGTTTACTTTACTTATAAAGTATAACCCAATGCCGATAGCATACGTTCCGAGAAAATATACCACTACTGATTCAAGAATTGTTGCTTCGTGTTGTAATAACCGTCCTACGACTCCAGCTAAAATAAGCCCTTGTCCAATATTGAGAAATACTTTTCCTAATTGTTCTTTAACGGACGAGGTAAATTTCATCATATTCTGGTGTTAATGTAATTATTTCCAAATAAAGAAGCAAAAACAAACTATCTTTCTTGCAAGATAGGCGTTTTAACAAATAATAGAGCTTGCTGGCTAACCAGTCGCTCAAGCTGACGGAACCAGCCGTCGGCGATTTGGCCGCGCGCCAGAAAAATTTTTTAGGGAATTGGCGATACCTGCCGCGCGTATATTCTACATGGAACTGGCTGCACGTCGCCGCAGCTTAGCTCCGGTCCGTTAGAACGCACGAACTAGTTGTCGTCGAGGATAAATTTTAGATTAGATGGTCGGGATTTCGGGAGGCATGTACAACTCGATGAATTTCAACTACCTGATTGCGGATTTTGTAAAAAACTAGAAAAGAGTCGAGAATCAATGTCCGGTATTCATATTCCTGTAGTCGCGCGTGACGAGGAACTCTTCCGAGAAATGGCGATTTAGCAAGCGCTCCTATTCGCTTATCGACTTTTTCAACAAATGACGATGCACGAGCCGGGCTATCTTTCGCTATCCAATCGTAAATACTAATGAGGTCGTCTTGAGCAATCGGAAGGTAACGGATAACATACTGATTAGGCATGAGCGCGACGTCGAAGTTTTGCAATCATTTGGGAATGCGTTATTCCTTTCTTTCCTGCGGCGGCCTGGGCTTGAGCAACTCCCAATTTTTCGAAGAGTTCCGCCTGAGCTTTCAGTCTCTCGTAATGATCGATTGTCATTACAACCAAATCACCTTCGCCGTTCTTGGTTAGATAGATCGGCTCGTCTTTCTCGCGAGCAAGGGTCGATATTTCCCGAGTGCGATTGCGCATACTTGAAATGGATTTAATAATGGGCATTTGTTATCCTCCGATTGTGTGATACAAATTAGTACTAAATTATGATAAAATCAAGTATTCAATTGCTCTCCCGCGTGCGTTCTAACCAGTCGCTCAAGCTGACGGAACCAGCCGTCGATGATTTAGCACGCGCGAAACAACCAGCTACTATTGGACATGACTTGCCACGCGCGGACTGGATTCCGTCGCTGCGGCACTTCGTTGCCGCAGCTTAGCTCCGGTCCGTTAGGTGGCAAAAAAAATTAGGTTCGCTTAGAAAGAAATAGTTTCGATCTTTCAAGTTGTGTCCATCAATCTGGTTTTTAAAAGATGGAGTCTATTGGCAGTTGGATATTCTAATTGCAATCACAGCAAGAAAGTGGTATCATCTCGTACGGAAACTTTCCTGGCAATCATAGTTGGGAGCTATGTTTATAACCAAAATCAAAACCGAGGCATTCTTAGTGCGAAGCTGTATGCAGCTTAACCAACTGACTTTGCCACCTAACCAGTCGCTCAAGCTGACGGAAGTAGCCGTCGACAATTTAGCACGCGCGAAACAACCAGCTACTATCGGACGTGGACATACCACACGCGGAATGGCTACCGTCGCCGCGGCGCTTCGCCGCCGCAGCTTAGCTCCGGTCCGTTAGGCGGCAATATCAACATCATACATACAAAAGGTCAAGTTCATGACTGTATTCTTTCCATTCATATTTTGTGCGCTCTACTTTTATTATCTCAAGAATTGGGCGGAAAGCTATTTGTCAAGCGAGTATAACTTTGGCAGTCCATTGCCTCCAGAGCCAATTCCCCATTCCACGTTGCTATCAATTCTTGTTGGCATCCTCTGGGGAATTATCCTACTGGCCGGCGTATTCTGGGGATTTACCTTCAACCGTTATCCCGAGCATTTGTCAGTTCGTGGAACGGACATCGAAGTCATCTTTCTCGTCATACTCTTCGTGACAATTTTGCTCTCATACTTCGTAATGTATCGACTGGGCGAAATCAAAGGCGTTGAACAAATGAAGAACACGCAACTTTTCCGAGATGCAATGGGCATGAACAAATGATTCTAGTTGTCCAAAAGAACTCTGTTGCCGCCTAACCAGTCGCTCAAGCTGACGGAACCAGCCGTCGACGATTTTGCACGCGCGAAACAACCGGTTACTATCGGACATGACTTAGCTCGCGCGGACTGGATTCCGTCGCTGCGGCGCTTTGCCGCCGCAGCTTAGCTCCGGTCCGTTAGAACGCAAAACGTACATTGCGTTACTGCACAGATCGGGCACACAGCATCGATAAATGGTGAAAGGACGATCAAAGAAAGGCGATTGCAGAAGCGTTATCTCAGTTGTGCTATAGAAGCGTATTTGCGGATTGTGCCTTCATCCACTAATCTGTCGGTGACAAAGCGATGCAATACACTCGAAATCAGTGTTTGATACGGAAGGCCTTCTTCTAACGATCGCTGTTTGAGCCTCGCAAGGTCAGACTCTGAAATCCGAATGTTTATGTTCTTTGTCTTTCTAGCACTTTCGAGAATCTTTTCGATTTGGCGACGCTTCTTCTTCGAAACAGGTCGAAAAGAATCGGCCTCTTTTTCAAGACTGAGTTCGTACTTGTCGAGTTTAACCTTCATGGCTCTTACCTCCAAAATGTTTGTGGTGTTTGCGACTTGGATACACTGTCTTCAACACGACCCTGCCTTCAGAATCGATAATGAAAGGCACGGCGTGAGTATAGTTCTTATAGGAAACAATGAACATCATCTGATCAGGATGCTTTGGGTTTTCAAGAATCTCAAGAAATTCGTTTTTCATGAGCAGGTCTGCGATCGCTTCGACAGAGATATTGCGTTCGCGCAAAAGCTTCTCTGCCTTTTGATCATCCCAAATAACTTTCATAAAGAAAGATATTACATATTATAGACATTGTCAAATATCATTTTGTAGAAGTTAATCAACATTTCTACCGTTTGCGTTCTAACCAGTCGCTCAAGCTGACGGAACCAGCCGTCGATGATTTCGCCGCGCGGCAGTACGCCGGACATGATATGATCAGCAGATACGTCCGCGCAATGAACTACATGGAACTGGATGCACGTCGCCGCAACTTAGCTCGGTCCGTTAGAACGCACAAAATGCATTTTCTTTTTTAAAGGAGGTCTATGAGGAAGGTTGTGTTCGCAATCAATATCACCGCCGATGGATACTGCGGTCACACGGATATGATTGCCGACGAGGAGCTGCACAAGTACTTCACGGAGGTACTGCGCAATGCGAACCTCCTGCTCTTCGGTCGGATCACGTATCAACTCATGGTCCCTTATTGGCCACAAATCGCCAAGACCCAATCTGAGACAAAAGCAACCAATGAATTCGCCCGCGTGTTCGACTCACTCGACAAGGTCGTATTCTCCACGACATTGAAACAGGTTGAGGGAAACGATACGAGAATCGTCCGCGCAAATGTTGCGGACGAAGTGATCGCGCTCAAGCAGCAGCCCGGAAAAGATATTTGCGTTGGAAGTTTGAGCATTGCTTCCCAACTTTCGGAGCGCGATTTAATTGACGAGTATCAGTTCGTGGTTCACCCAGTTGTTGCCGGCAAAGGACCTCGACTATTCGATACCGTGAAGTTGCAGGAGAGGCTTCGGCTGGATTTTATCGGTTCGAAAATCTTTCGATCCGGGGTCGTTGTTCTTCAATACAAAAAGCATACGTAATTAGAAGCAAGTAATTTTTAACCTTAGAGACATCTTCCGTGTGCGTTCTAACCAGTCGCTCAAGCTGACGGAAGTAGCCGTCGACGATTTCGCCGCGCGTTGTTGGACGAACTTAGGAACATCTGACCGGAACGTCCGCGCAACGAGCTGCTTGGCGGCGGCTATTCGCCGCCGCAGCTTAGCTCCGGTCCGTTAGGCCGCACGAACCACTTGTTGCATAATTACGAGAGTTAGGCGAAATTGCCCGTTAATTTTAAGAAAGGAGTAATTCAATGAAGAAAGAATTTGTGTCGCTTATTCTTATCGCCATTGCCTTCGTGCACTTCGGCTGCAAGAAGAGTAACGTCATTACGCCATCTGACTGGAATCTATCAGGGAAAATTGTTTTCGGCACTGAGGGCGGGCCTCTATCCAATCAAGGAATTTTCATTTTGGACGTGGGGTCACCATCTCTTCCACTTCTGAGACTCACTCCTGACAGTACCGCCAACTCGCCCCAGGTAAGCCCAGATGGTACAACAATCGCATACAGTGCAATTCCGCCGCAAAGCAGAGAAGACATTTACCTGGTTAGTACAAGTGGCGGTTCCGCTGTTGATCTTACACATCGGAAACTCGTGCATGAGACTGACCCAGCCTGGTCTCCCGACGGTTCCTCAATAGTATTCGATGCTTTCTATTATCAAAGCGGATCAATCTGTTCAATGAACCGCGACGGAAGCGGTTTGCACGACATAACTGACACTACTTCACTTCAAGACCCTTTTTTACCGCGCTGGTCTCCAGACGGAAATACGATTGCTTTCATGAACCAGGATACAATCGGAACTGTTACTTTTTCGCTCCATATTATTGCACCGGACGGGTCACGGCGGGTTTTGCTCGATCAACAACTTAAGTTCTTTTACCCTCCATTATGGTCGCCTGACTCCCGCAAGATCGCTTATGCAAAACCAGTACTTGGCGGCAATATGCCAACTGGTTTCCATATTATCGACGTAGCGACTTTGCAAGCCCAGCAAATTAGCTTTGACGATGTCTCCGATATTGCCCTCGAATTTCATTTGGCTTTCATCAAATAGCTTGGTTTGTGTCGGGACAGACTCTGCAGGTGGCGGAGTCTTCCTTGTCTCTACCTATCCTTCACTTAATCAGAAGCGGCTCGCCTCGGGATTCAAAAGTCCACCAACAATTACCGTGTCTCCTGATGGTAAATGTGTTGCAATGTTTGGAGCATTAAATAACGATAGCGGGCTTGTGCTATACACAGAACAAATTGATGGAACAAATTTTCGCAAACTCAAAATCATGGATCAGACAGTGGGTTGGTACGTCGATCCGAATTATGTCACGTGGACAAGATAAAAAGGAGTTGTACCATGAAAAAGGTTACAATTATTTTAGCTCTTCTCTTTAGTGTAGCAATGGCAGTTGCTCAAAGCCAAAATGTGCAGCCTATGCTGCCATGTTGTGACAATGGGTTCGCTGAATGCTTATGCCTTCAGGCAGACTCAGGTTCGACAAGCGTAAAAGATATTTATAACAATTGTCTCGATGTCGGTGTAACACCTCGTCAATGCGTAGACCGAACAAGGGATCGGTTACTTTGTTCTGAGTCAGGCGGATCACGATATTGTCACGAAGTTAGAAACGTTGAATACCCCCGCTACTATGCCCTGTATCATCCGATGATTGTTTCGACTTCATCGATGACATTCGCCGTTACCTATGGTACAGGCAACCCAAGTTCCCAAGTATTTTCAATTACCAACGGAGTCTGGCAAGCCTTTCAAATTGACAGTACTTTAGATTGGAGCGCGAACAAGAGTCAAAATTGGCTTAGTGTATCTCCATCAAGTGGAAACGTCTCCGGTACCACTCCTGCCTCTGCGACGGTCTCCGTGAATGTTGCTGGACTTGCGCGTGGAACGTATTCGGATGTCATTGGTGTTCATTCGAGCATGGTCTCCAGCAGACAATGGGAGACTATTTCCGTGACGCTCAACATAGCGGACCCGTTGTCAGCGACCATCTCTGGCCCCACAACTCTTAGTTCTAACCAAATGGGGACTTACACCGCAACTGTCTCGGGTGGAGCAACTCCGTACTCCTACCAATGGTGGAAATTGGAAGAGAACGGCGGTGCAGGGCCGCTATCATTTTCAGCGTCTCCTAACAGGCCTCCAAATAACACATGGGTCGAAATCGGAACTAATAGCTCAACTGTAAGCACTGGGGACATTTATCCGTTTGAAATTAAGTGCGTCGTGACTGACCCGTTCAATCGCAGTGCGACTTCCAATATTATTTCTGTGAGCATAAGCGGCTCAGCAAACTTTTTCGCAAGCACGCCAATCGTAGATGCTGCTATTGCTTCGGACATTCCAGAAGAAACTTCCTTCAGCCAGAACTATCCGAATCCATTTAACCCGTCAACGCAAATACGGTTTGCCCTATCGAAGCCATCACATGTGAGACTTATTGTTTACGATATGCTCGGCAGACAGGTAGCAAGACTTGCTGATGAATAAATGGATGCTGGCTACCACTCCTTAACGTGGAACGCTGACAAAGTATCAAGTGGAGTTTACATTTGTCGATTATCCGCGGACAACTTTGTGCAGGTGAAAAGAATGGGTGTAATGAAATGAAGGCGGGCAACTTCGCCTAACAAGCATGTAATTGTATGAAGACCAAAAATCTAGCATACCAACCGATTGATTCTAAGAATTGGAAGGATTTAGAACAACTCTTCGAGAGCAAAGGCGGACCTCACAATTGTTGGTGCATAGTTTGGCGTAATATGAAGGATGGGACAGACCGTTCAAAAAGGTCCGATAAAAAAACTTCGTTAAAAACATATGTCGACAGTCGAATTCCTGTAGGATTATTATATTATTTGGACACAGAACCAATTGCTTGGTGTTCAATCGTACCACGGATTCACTACAGAGGGCTTTCGGGTGACAATTCACTAAAGAGCGTTTGGTCAATAGTCTGTTTTTTATAAAACGAGAATACCGAAATCAAGGAATGATTAAAATGCTAATACCGGCGGCGTTAGAATATGCGAAAAATAATGGGGCAAAATTTGTAGAAGCATATCCAGTCGATCCAGATTAACCAAGTTATAGATTTATGGGCTTTAAATCGACCTTTGACAAAATGGGGTTTGAGTTCAAACATAAAGCAGGACAACGAAGAAATGTGATGACAATTAAATTGTGATTTGTAGCTGTTAATCAAATATTCTACCGCGTGCGTTCTAACCAGTCGCTCAAGCTGACGGAAGTAGCCGTCGACGATTTCGCCGCGCGACGGTTCGCCGAGAATGATATGATCAGCAGAAACGTCCGCGCAATGAACTACAATCAAAATGCTGCACGTTGCCGCAGCTTAGCTCCGGTCCGTTAGGCGGCGCTTCTTGCACTCGTTGCCAAATAAATCTATATTAAACATTGATGGAATCATTTGATATCGTCAGTGAAATTTCCGAAATTGAGACAATCGCTGTTGGCAGCGCTATTCGCGATCTTATTCGATTACAAAAATATTATGGACGCGGGCGTTGGCGCAAAATGAAAGGTATAGCATTGATTCGGCTTTCAAATGGAATGATAAGAAAAGCAGAACTTCATTGGTACGAAGCCCACGGTATTGGAAAAAAGGAATACAAACGTAAACGATACTTGGATTAACACTATGAAATCTAGAGAAATCTTATCCCCGCGATTTTCCATTTGTATTAACAATTCGGAATATCCTGCCTCGCTTGAACTCCACAAGATTTATCGGATAATTCCTGATAAAGAGGCGGAACACGATGGTGATTTGCGGATCATCGATGAAAGTGGAGAAGACTATCTCTATCCTGCCAAATACTTCGTTTCCCTTAGGCTGCCAAGTACAATCGTACGCACTTTAACGAGGCGCGCGCATTCTATTTCAAAGCGCCGCCTAACCAGTCGCTCAAGCTGACGGAACCAGCCGTCGATGATTTCGCACGCGCGAAACAACCAGCTACTATTGGACAGGACTTGTCTCGCGCGGACTGGATTCCGTCGCTGCGGCACTTCGTTGCCGCAGCTTAGCTCCGGTCCGTTAGAACGCACAAACCTCGTAACGTTGTTACACAATCAATATTTAAACAAGGAATGTCGTTTCTGGCTAAATCCGTCTCATCAAGTTTTGGATTGGACCAATTGGTAAAACAATCATTTTTTCGGATTTATATATTTTTTAAGATTAGCTACATAGTTCTCAAATGCTTCTATACCTTTACTTGTAATTGATACAGCAGTATTTGGATAATTATTTTTGAACGTTTTTTTTACCCGAATATAACCTGCGTCCTGTAAAGTTTTTATTTGGATACTTATATTGCCGGCTGCGGCATTGGTGGATTCTTTAATAAAAGTAAAATCCGCTTCTTCTACAGTCATTAAAATAGAGACAATTGACAAGCGAAGCTGTGAGTGTAATATTGGGTCTAGTTCTTTAAACATTTTCTTTTCTAGCTTTATTGAGTAATATTCCCGGTATTATCAATCCTACCACTGATCCTAACATCATGCTAAGTCCATGATAATCTGTATTTAAAAAGAAAGTACCGAGTCCAATTAAATTAAGTAGTATACCTCCAATAAAAAGTGGCTTAAATTTGATGGTTGATCCAGCAATAATCATAAACAAAGCAAGGAGAATTAAAAAGACCGGAGCGATAGCTGTGCCAAGCTGCTGTCTGAAAACAAAACCTAATATCATCAGATTCGCACCTATTGCCCATCCCATTGTTTCTATTGTCCTTGAAATGATAGTTTTGGGCAGACTTCCTCTTTTTACGTTTTTCCTAACATAGATAAATGTATAAATCGCCCCAAGCGGAAATAAAATAGTAGTCCAAATTATGTCCAATACTTTGTACAATCCCACTGCCACAAGAATATACTGACTTAAAAATACTGTGAACGTAATTGCTCCCCACAAAATAATTATATGGCCATTTTCTTTAAATCTTTGTTTAGTCTCTTCAATTGTTTTTGTTATTAACAAGAGACTTTCTTCGGGTGTTAAAGTTGTTTTGTCCATTGTTTCATCCTAAAATATGAATATTGATAATAATATAAACAAGTTAATTACATTAACTAAATTAGCATAAAAATGAGTTAATGTCAATAGTTCTGAGAACAATAATTTAGTAACACTCCAATAGGTCTTACGATAATTGCGATACGTTATTAAAGAAATGTTAATTAAGCTTTTCACCGTTTGCGTTCTAACCACTTTAAAAAGGAAAGAGTCAATAGAAAAGAGTCCTCCCGGAGCGCAACGTAGTGCAGTTGCACGTTAGTAGTTCTTTGAATGTAAAGAGAGCCGATATTGTCGGGTGCCGTTTCTTTTATCGGTGAAGTCACTCCGGATGCAATGGATGACCAAACCACTTTTCGGGCTTACGATGTTCTTCGTGCCCATCGTTCTTCGCATGAGCGAAGGATCCCAGATATTACAACGGCACAGCGCCTGTCTTCCCAATCCAGTCAAGCGGAGCTTATGAGCGTCCAGTTAGAAGTCCGGGCTTGACAGGCGCGGCCACTGCAAAGATTTTTGACGGCTGATCGGCTGTCCTTTGAAACCTCGATAGGGTGTTTTGTTCTTTAAGATGTAGTAAACGATTCTCGCCAGTTCTTTGGCGACAAGGGTACGAGCAATCGCAGGGTTTGATCTGCGCAGCATCTTCTGGTAGAAAGCACGGAACTCCGGATAATACTGAATGGCATGCACGGCAATATCGGAGAAGGCGATCTTGAGATACTTGTTCCCATCTTTGCTGGAACGATGGTGCACACGACGGTTGGAGTTGTCGGCAGCAGGAACGAGGCGGCAGTAGGAGACAAAATGTTTGTCGGTGGAAAAACGGTCGATGCCGTCGATTTCGAGATAGAGCGTAAAGGCCGAGAGCTTGCCGATTCCTGGGACATACAGGAGGTACTGGATGTCGTCATTGGGAATGAGGGTCGGATGGAGCGATTTCTCCAGTGTAAGAATATGCCCGGTGAGCATCTGGATTTGTTCTTTAAGTAGAGAGACCTGGAGCTGGTATGGTTCAGGCAGAGCCTCTGGATGGTTGAATTTACACCAATGGTGTGTAAACTCAGTGAGCAGGCAGTGCGTTTGTGGACAAGCCGTAAGCGGGCACGCATGGTGTCACGCAAGTCGCGCAGTTCGTGACTGCTCTTATGAGCACGTGGGATGAGGTTGAGCCGTAAGAGTGTTGCCAGCGTGTGAGAATCAACCTTATCAGTTTTGACCTTTGCATACGAGATGGCTTTGAGATATTTGGCGTGAGCAAGCACCAGCTCAATACCGTTGGCTTCGAGCAGATCGTTGAGCCAATACCAACCGGTGGTGGACTCGACAACAGCGGTGTGTGAATCGCCGAGCGAATGAAAGTAGTCGAGCACGAACTCTGCGACATTCTCTATTCGTTGTTGTTTGACCACAGTCCCCTGCTCGTCTACGGTCGTTATGAAGCAGTTGTCGGAATGCAAATCGATACCTGAATAATACATGGGAGCCTCCTTAAGATTGTTTGTTCATGGTTTGGTCACCGGTAACATACAAAATTAGGAGGCTCCTTTCCTTTTTGGTAATATCCAGTCGCTCAAGGCACGCCAAAGGCGGATGGTGCCTTCGGCACTCACTGACGGAACCAGCCGTCGATGATTTAGCACGCGCGGACTGGATTCCGTCGCTGCGGCGCTTCGCCGCCGTAGCTTAGCTCCGGTCCGTTAGGCGGGCAAAGTGGCATCATTCAAATTGTTTTCGTAATATTCGTGAAGGAGGAAACAAATTATGACCGTCCAAAGTATCGAAAAACAATTGATGAAATTAGACGCCAATTCCCGCGCCAAATTGGCTAGTAGACTCTTGTCAAGTCTCGATGAACTTTCAGATGGCGAGAATGAAAAACTTTGGGCTCAAGAAGCGCTTCGTCGGGACGAGGACATGACACAAGGAAAATCAAAATCACGACCAGCCGACGCAGTCTTCAAAAATGCCCGAGTGCGATTAAAATGATATCGTCTGTTTCATTCCATGAAATTGCAGAGTTAGAACTGAATGAAGCCGCAAAGTATTATGAATCAAAAGTGAATGGTCTTGGTCTCGCCTTCCTCTCTGAAGTGGAACGCGTTACGAGGCAAATCGAAAATAACCCTGAATCCGCTCCACGAATCTTAAAAGCCGTTCGCCGCAAACTACTAAGGGGCTTCCCATACAGCGCAATGTATTCTATCGTTGACGATTCTGTCCGAATTTTGGCAATCGCAAACCAAAAGCGTCGTCCGTTTTATTGGCGCGGGCGTCAATAATTTTTCGTGCCCGCCTAACCAGTCGCTCAAGCTGACGGAACCAGCCGTCGATGATCTAACACGCGCGAAACAAGCAGTTACTTGTTGGACAGGACTTATCTCGCGCGGACTGGATTCCGTCGCTGCGGCACTTCGTCGCCGCAGCTTAGCTCCGGTCCGTTAGCTGGCAAGTTTTCACAAAGATTGTTACCTTTCATCTAACAAAAGGGTAACCTGCAATGCCAAGTATTAGCGAGTTTTTCGGTATTATTATCTATATTTACTACAACGACCATGCGCCACCACACTTCCACGCCGAATATGCTGAACACGAGGCACTTTTTCGAGTGGATACTTTAGAGATTTATTCAGGAGAGTTACCTAATCGTGCTCGGGCGCTTGTTATTGAATGGGCATCACTTCATCGAAATGAATTATTAGAAAATTGGGAACGTGCTAAAGAGGGTGTTCCACTCAAAGAAATTGAACCCTTAGTTTAATTTGGAGAAAACATTATGAACAAGTTCGTAAGGATTCGCTCAGTCAATCCAACAGTAGGCTATCGCGTTCAAATTGAGTTTACAGACGGAACTAAAAAGGAAATCGATTTGGAACCGTATTTACACGGCCCGGTTTTTGATCCGATTAGAAAGGATCCAAAACTTTTTCGTTCGCTGCATGTTGACCAACGAATGAAAACGATCGCCTGGGAAAATGGGGCAGATATCGATCCAGACGTTTTGTATCGGGGTTTAAAACCAGCTTGGATGGAACCTGCCCAATTCGCCTCACATTAAAAAGGGGCTTGCCCGCCTAACCAGTCGCTCAAGCTGACGGAACCAGCCGTCGATGATTTTGCACGCGCGAAAAAACCAGCTACTGTCGGACTGGACATACCACGCGCGGAATGGCTACCGTCGCTGCGGCACTTCGTCGCCGCAGCCTAGCTCCGGTCCGTCAGGCGGCCAGCAAAGGATAATTAAATTAAGTGGCATGGTCAAGACGTTTCTGTGCATCGTACAGATCACAATTCATCTGGAGATTCATCCAGTATTGTGAAGACGTTTTGAGTACTTTGGAAAGCAAAATTGCAGTCTCAGGACTCATGTCGCGCTTTCCATTAATGAGTGTGTTCACTCGTTGAATGGGCACACCCATGCGACGCGCCAGTTCCAACTGACTCATGCCGATCGGCTTGAGGTAGAGTTCCAAAAGTATCTCACCTGGGTGGCTTGGACGACGGTTCTTGGGAATCATAATATGCTCCTTAATGATAATCGGTAATTTCGACGTCATGGATATCACCATCAAGCCAACGAAAGATAATCCTGAACTGATCGTTAATCCGAATAGAATGAAATCCCGACAGATTGCCTTTCAATGCTTCGAGTCGATTGCCAGGAGGGAACCTCAAGTCTTGAAGCTGTTTTGCACCGTCCAAGGCGTCGAGCCTAAGTATTGCAGCTTTCCAAATGTTTTGTGGAATACGGCGCGCCGCTTTTGTATCAAAACCGTTAAACAGGTCTTCGGTACCTTTGTCGGCGAAGTTGATTATCATAATATAATATACGACATTAACGTCATGTGTGCAAGTTCTTGATTCATCTGGCTTGCACGCCTAACCAGTCGCTCAAGCTGACGGAATCAGCCGTCGACGATTTGGCCGCGCGCTAGAAAAATTTTTAAAGAAATGGCGATGCCTGCCGCGGGTATATTCTACATGTAACTGACGGCACGTCCCGACTCGCAGAGCCGGGACAGCTTACCTCCGGTCCATTAGCCGGCGGGCGCGGTGCGACTCCAACACTTATAAGGTCAAAAAAACAATAACAAACGACAGAGACTCTTCCATGAACGAACATCAAAGGAACAACGGAATGAAACACAACAATAGTGCTTTTGGCGGTATCTACGGGTTGGCGTTCGTTGGTGCTGCGGTTTATTTCATTCAGCACTCCGCAACCTTCTGGGAAGGTATACTTGGATTTTTCAAGGCCATTGTTTGGCCTGCCATCCTGATGTACAAACTGCTCGAGTTTCTCAAAATGTAAAAATCAATGTCATTGAGACTTTCCTGTCTCATTCAAACTAAAGACATGCGCCCGACGTCTAACCAGTGGCTCAAGCTGACGGAAGGAGCCGTCGACGATTTTGCACGAGCGAAACATACAGTTACTATCGAACGTAGCTTGCCACGCGCGGAATGACTACCGCGGTCCGTTAGGACACGTGAACAAATACTAGGGCAATTATGCAAATCGAAAATCAAATCTTGACTGTAATTTCTACTCGTTTTTCCAAGGCATTTGAGCGAATCACCCATGCAGTTAATCAACTAGACGATCAACAAATTTGGCACCGTCCATCAAGTAATTCAAATAGCGTCGGCATAATTCTCCAACATCTATCAGGAAATCTTAACCAATGGGTTTGTTCGGGAATTGGTGGTCATGCATTTGAGCGCAACAGATCCCAAGAATTTACTGATCTAAACTCCGTCTCCAAAAAAGAACTTCTTCAACAAATAGGTTTATTAGATAAAAAAGTCCAAGATACGGTTTTGCAGGTTACACCGGAATCATTGCTTGCACAGCGGCGCATTCAAGGATTTGATGAAACAGTTATGTCTGCATTGATCACAGCTTTGACACACTTGGAGATCCATACTGGTCAAATCTCATTTCTTGCAAAACTTATGCTTGACAAGGATTACAAATTACATTGGAAGCCTTTGAATAAAGAACAAGGCAAGGAATAACTTCTTAGAAATGTGTCGCGTGCCCTAACCGGTGCTCCCAGCAAGAATACGCTGAGTCTCGCAAAGAGCGCTCGACAAGCTGGCGGAACCAGCCGTCGACGACTTGGCCGCGCGCATTTTTTTTTAGAAATGGCGAGATATGCCGCGCTTATATTCTACACGGAACTGGCTACAGGTCGCCGCTCTGCAAGGCTACGACTCGTAGGCCCCGACCCTTCGGGTCGAAGACCCGTGGGGAGTCGTAGACATCTTTGCTCCGGCCCGTTAATGCCGTGGCAATGAAGCATCTTGATTCCTATTCCTTTGATTGGTATAATTATAGCCGTTGATTCACTTCTCAAATATGCTGTTATTCTCTCCCACTCTCAGAGATTACTCTTTTGATGTTAAAAAGGTCTCAAGAAAGATCATCATCAATAAAAGATCGAGGTCCCTTGCGACTCTTATGGCTCATAATCATTGCTTGGGATATCTAGTCTACTTGGTTCCA
>CAWJKX010000118.1:0-11032 GCA_963843065.1 uncultured Bacteroidota bacterium | reverse complement strand
TAAATCGTGGAATGGTTCCGCGCTTTTTGATGTGCAGGTTGTCACACATCGTTTATGGTAAATATACTATATTTGCTTGTTACCCCTCGCTTGTAAATTTGCCGTATTAAATAGCATTTGTCAGCACTTGCACGAATTTGATTTGTAGGCGCTTAACGTTGGATGGTGTTACACTTTGCCTTCGTCCGACATTTTGCCAAACGGAAACACTGCCTGAATTGGTAGCGGTAAGTTTTCGCTAAGAACGGTCTTTCGACCGTTCCTACTGTCACAAAAATGTAGGAACGGATGGAAATCCGTTCCAAAATTCTAAAACGGACCATCACCGGCAAATTTGCGTTGGTGCTGAGTTTTTGTTATTATTGTACTGCCATTCTCCAAAACCTTTATTACTAATCCATTCGAGTCCGTGGACTCGAATGAGAGCATTTCTGCTGACTCAGGAGCGCAAGGACAACACTTTCTTCATTCAAGGAGGTTGCATGAAGCTTGGTTCAGTGTTCCGATTGTTCCCTCGCTGTGTGATGATGTTGCTCTTCCTGTTGTTTCTCCCCGAACTGACTTTAATTCCCTTTCTGAGAATCGGATCGGGCAGCCGCTTGACCGCGACTTCATTCACTCATATGAGGCTTGTATGAAAAAAAATCAATTCCAAAACTTGTCGCGCTGTTTTGTCGTGACGCTTCTTGCTGTTGTCGTGTCCTCGACGATTGCTCGGAGTCAGAACAAAGTGGTTCTCACACCTCTAGGAGAGAACACAAGCGGGTATCGCGCGGATGTATCCCTAAATGCCTCGGTTACTGGTTTTGGACAAGTCGACGTGTCCAGCGATCACGTATCTTGCAACTATATTGCTACTCGTATTATCGGTGATGTATACGCAAATCCTCCAGTTTGGAAACCTAAGTCACCAGGTATTATTATTGCCGCCAAATCGACTCCAGGCCGGCCTGGAGCGAAAGGGAAGTATGTATACTTGCTAAAGGTATTGGTGAGGGACGACGCAACCGGCTACGTTATAGTCCACGTGCTGGATTATACTTTGGCGAACAGTCAAACCGGCCCGGTCGACCACCCGGATCCTCCGCTCAAAGTGGGCCTTGACTACGGCCAAAGCTGGGTGCAGGTAGACGGCGATGCGACATACGTACGTTCATCAGCTTACGTCTTTGTTTATCGCGACTCGGTGTCATCGTGGCAGATAGATTCGACGGGAGTGGGCAATTCCATTACCGGTATTTCTCTTGACACGGCCCAAAATGTGTACGCGGCATCAACAAATGGAGTGTTCAAACAAAATCCCGATTCGAACGTGTGGCACCAGATCACGAACCTTCCTACAAGCAATTTTTCAAATATCCTCGTGGACAGACGCGACAACATTTTCGCGGCGAACTATGTTAGCTACAACGGAAAAGGAACCTACGTCAGTACCGGATAACGGCGCATCGTGGACGCTGGATTCAGCCGGAATCGGAAAACAACAAATCCTCAAGCTCTCCGATGATGCCTACGGCAACACATACGCAATCGCGAATGGATTCTATCAGATCTACCGGCGCATGAACAATACACCGGGATGGACGCGCATCGATGGCGGGATTACTGCCATTACAGTTAATCCTACGACAATCAATTCTGTCGGCGGTGACAGCATCCTCCTTGCAGCAACGTCGTTTGGCCTCTTCGCCAGCACAGACCAGGGCACTACGTGGACAGAAGATAACGCAAACAATCCAGCCACGTCTTTCTCTTCATTCGCGAAGGGTGCTGGAGGCAAATGGTTTACGACAACAAGTCTTGCAATGTATTCATTGGGTCCCACAGACACCGCGTGGACAAAAGTGTTCCCCACAACAGGTTACCTCTCATTATTGAATATCTACACCGATGGTATTGGAAATATCTACACCGCAAACTATAATTCAACATACCTCTCCAAGAGTTCAAATAATGGATCGACATGGAGCCCCGACACTGCAGGAGGGGGAGTCGTACCTCAATGCATCGACGAGAAAGGTGGCCAACATGCCGGCTATCTCTGGAAACCATATGGCGGAAGCTGGGGGTGGGATACCGTGGGATTTCAAGTAACCAACAGCAATAACAATTACACGGCGGCGATCGCGTCTGACCACCACGGATATCTCTACCTTTCGGGAGAATATTTCAACGGAAGCGCTCGTGTCAACGGACAAGTGATGCGCAGACCGATTAATGGCGGCGCGTGGGTAGTGGATACGGTGGGTCTTGCCAATTACAGCTATTTGGATGCGCTTTATCCGGGTAAGTATGGGGATATGTATGGTACGTATCGTCCTAACCTGGTTCATCGTTCGAATAACGGCATGTGGTCGACGCTCAAATTGCCTTCCATTGCAGAAGCAAGTCATGTCCTTACAATGGTCTTGTCGGTGGATTCAAGCGGCGCGGTTTTTATCGCTCCATGGGGCGAGGATGTAAGCATCATTAATAAGCGCGGACTCGGCGTCTATTTTTCCACAGATACCGGAGCAACATGGAAATACGCAGGACTCGACAGCATCACTGTCAATCAACTCGTTTCCTATGGAGACAGCACGTACGCGGCGACCAACAATGGTCTGTACATTCTCACACGCACAGCAGTTCCAGTGACAAGTGTCCAACATGCAGCGAATGTGCCGATGTCCTACGCGTTGTTTCAGAACTATCCAAACCCATTCAATCCATCGACAACGATCAGATTTCAGCTCGCGACGAAAAGCCGTGTGACGTTGAAAGTCTATGACATTCTGGGAAGAGAAGTGGAGACTCTGGTTGACGGTGCGTTGGATACTGGTTTGCACCAAGTTTCGTTCGAAGCTTCAAGGTTTGCAAGCGGAGTCTATTTCTACCGAATTCAAGCAGGGAGCTTCGCAGCAACGAAAAAGCTGATACTCTTGAAGTGATACCACTCAATACTGCGGGATTTGTGCTACGTAATTAATGTACTACGATATACTTTTCTTCGGAAGGAGCATTTTTTGAAACGTATTATTTGTTCATTGAGGTTGGCCGGCTTTTCCACTCTGCTGTTTCTTGTCGCCATTCCATTCACTTCGTTTGCCCAGCCGGTGCCTTCACCGAGTGGCGAGAGCGTTTCTCAGCAGTTTCAGTCTATTCCTGGAGGTAGCATCAAGTACAGCAGCAAAATGCTGACGGCGGACATCCTGAACAGCGCTCTGATCAGATGGTCACCCCCAAAGGGCCGGGACATTATTTATGCTGTCCCGAAATTTCACAACCCAGATATCGTCTTCATTGTTCTCGACGATGGCAGCGTATACGAGATGATATGGAACGAATCCTTTGGTTGGGATATTCCTACATTGAGATCGCCTCCCGGCGGGCCAAGTTTCAGCAAATTGGTAGGTGATGCTCTCTATGGTCTCGCATCAAGTGGACTCACGTATGCAAGCCGCGACACCGCTGCAACCTGGCAGATCGATACCGCCGGCCTCGGTTCTGGCTACCCGTACCGACCTCACGCTTGATTCACTTCAGTACGTTTACCTTGCGTATTCATCGGGACTGTTCAAGCAGTCTCCAGACACCAGCATCTGGCAAAAGGTCTCATCCTTTCCCGGAATCAACACCTCGGCCGTTTTCGTCGATCGCATGAATAGAGTCTTTGTCGCTTCATCCAGGAATGTATATATGAGCACAAACAGCGGCGCGACATGGAACATTGATACGGCGGGAATGACTGCCGCCGGCTATTTTGGATCAACGGGATTTTGTGACGACGCCTTCGGAAACATCTACGCTCGCAACGCACTCAGATTATTTCGCTCCACTGGAGGAACGCAGCCGTGGACACGCATTGACCAGCCACTGAGTGCTCTGTCATATGACCCGTCCGTCAATCTTCTATTCAACAGTCTCAGCGGAGACTCATTGTTATATGCTTCAACTGTCTTTGGCTCATACATAAGCTCCGATCAGGGAACCACGTGGATGCTGGACGGCTCGCAGTTTAGCGCATCGTTCATGTATGGCCTCGCTAAAACTTCTGCCGGAAGACTTCTTACCACTACAAATCTCGGGGTCTACTATAAAAACCCGGGCGATCTACAATGGACCAAAACTTTTCCAGCGACAGGTTTTATCGCGGCAAGCCCGGTATTTGTTGACGGCTCAGGGAACGCATACACGCTTGGCGCGAAGACCGATCCTTCCAACTATCAGAGCCTTCCGGCAAATTGGAAGAGCACTGATGGCGGTCTCACGTGGAACCCGGATACGGCAGGCATCGGCGGCCTGACAGGACAGGGCCCGATGTATTATGTTGACGAAACAGGAACGCAACACTACGGCGCTTATGGCGCTCCGGCGAGGTTTTACAGTAAAACTCCCGGGCAGAGTTGGGCTGCCGACACGGCGGGCTATGGGATTGGAACATCGGATCTCCCGACGGCATTCGGCACCGATCGACATGGGTTTCTGTACGCTGCGACGAACAGTCTAAGTAATTACAAAGGAATGGTATGGAAACGTCCGATTGTCGGCGGAACATGGATCCCCGACACGGCCGGTCTGGCCGGCACACAGGTATATTGGATCACAGCCGACAAGAACGGTATTCCACTCGCCGGTGCAATCGACGGGCTCTATAAAAAGAACGGAGCAGCGTGGATAAAACTTCCGTCGCCTTCCGGACTCACTGGGTACGCCGCGTTTGTTGTGAGCGCCGATTCGTCCGGATATACAATTGCCGGATTCAGCACCCCTTACGGGTACAACTATTTCTGGCGCGGATTGTATGCAACGAACAATAACGGTGCAACGTGGAGTTACCTCGGTCTCGACAGCATTTCCGTACTTGGTCTCGTGTCGTATGGCGATACCACGTACGCCTACACCTATGCCGACGGACTCTACAAAGTGCGATCGACTGCCAGTGTGAATTCTGTTAGTGCCACAACGCTGCCGACATCATTTCAACTTTTGCAGAACTATCCGAACCCGTTCAACCCATCGACAGTCATCAGTTTTCAGCTTGCAGCCAAAAGCCGTGTGACATTGAAAGTTTACGACATTCTGGGAAGAGAAGTGGAGACTCTAGTCGACGGAGCATTGGATACCGGTCTGCACCAAGTTTCGTTCGATGCGTCAAGGTTTGCAAGTGGCGTCTATTTCTACCGCATTCAAGCAGGGAGCTTCGCAGCAACGAAGAAGCTGATGCTTTTGAAATAGTTATCGCCTGGTACTAACTAAAAATAGAAATCTCGTTCAAATACAAATCGACAGGTCATCCTCCGCGAGTTGGCTCATCGATGCGCGGAGAAATTCGGAGCGATTAGCATTGTCTATTCGTCTAACGTGCAGAAGTGTATTGAATTCATCCTCTGCAACGGCTTTAACACGTTTGACTTCGAGCAGACAATTTGATAACTTTTTCGTAATTCTCTGCCCGATGATACGCTATGAAATCTGTCAGGTCGACCCTCCTTGTTTTCTTTCTTGTCGCAGTCACAACAGCGCAGGAGCTCAAAACCGTCCAATCGGCCGACACACTGGTTCCGAAGAGCTTGGTTTTTCCCGATTCGAAAAATTCTCTTGCTCGTCCGTCATTTCTTCCTCCGCTGCGGCTCTCCGATCTTGAAATTAGACGTGAATTCCCAGCCAGCTCTTTCGGTTATGCGCTCCTCTCGGAGCCCCCTGTTCCCGAAAAACGGGCGGATCTTTACTGGCAGATGGGTCTCAACTGGAAAAATGAAGACCCACTCGAGATACTCCGAACGATGCTGGGCGCTGTCGAAGCCGGCGGGGCATCGTACCTCGCCTACCGACACATTTCGAAGTACGGTTTTCTGAAATAGTTTGCTTGAATTGCTGGATTGGCAAAATCAGTATGAATCCCGCTTTGTCCGAGGGATTTTTTTATTGCAGGATATTTCAGAATGGAAATTCTTGCGGGGTCGAGACCGGTGACGTCATTTTCGTTTCTTCTCTCTTCTTCGCGACGCCGTGAACGGCATTCGACTGAACGAAGATGGCTTTCCGCGGCGTTGCTGGACACGCGTGTTCACACGCGCCGCAGCCGATACAATACTGGTTATCCACCTCGGGAATGGCGAGCTTGCCGTACGGCACCATTCTTACGGCCTTCGTTGGGCAATGCTCGGAACAGGCGCCGCAATCGGTCTTCTTCGTTTCAACAATACAATCTTCTTTTACAAAATGCGTTTTGCCGATTTGAAGTAATTTTTTCTCCTCTTGACTGATCGGTTGAATGGCCCCGGTAGGGCACACCTGACCGCAAAGAGTGCAATCAAGATTGCAGTAGCTGACGGAGTAATCCATTCGCGGCTGCATCAGGCCGGCAACGCCGAACTCGAGAAACGAAGGCTGCAGCACGTGCGTTGGGCACGTACTGACGCAGAGATGGCAGGCTGTGCAATGGTTTGTGAACCGGTCAAGGCTGCGGCCGCCCGGAGCAACGACGGGCGTTCTTTCGGGTTTCCTCAAATGTCGGTTCAACGGAAGGTACGGGTTGTTTCACGGCGACCAGCCACAACATCCCTGATGATGCAGCGGCAAGAACTCCCCGTCTTCCGGCGTCGACCGGCACTTCCATTTTTCCCTTTTTTTGTCCGAACGCATATTTCATACCGACCGTTGGGCAGGAACTGAGACAGTCGAAGCAGCCCACGCACGCCGCGAAATCAATCTGCCGCTTTTCGCTGTCGATGCACCGGGCTCGGCAAACGCGCTCGCACAATCCGCAATCGATGCAGTGCTCGTTGTCGATTGCTATGCGGAAGAGTGAGAAACGGGAGACCAGGCTCAATACTCCGCCGACGGGACAGAATGTGTTGCAGAAGAATCGTCCATGATAATACGAAAGCCAAAACAAGCCGGCAAGGAAAATGAGCGTAGTGCCCACAACGGAAACGCCCAGCCCCTTGAGCGGAATTTCATACAGGAAAAATATCTGCCGTTTCGTGAGAACGAGGGCCGCGGCATTATTGACAAGGATGACGAGCGGGCGAACAATGTTCGCCAGAATTCTTCCGAAGCTGCTGAAAGGCTCAAATATATTCAGGAGAACAAAACTTCCGCACAGAGCGGCGGTGATGATAATGAAAGAAATTGCGTAATGGAGAGCGTAGTGCGGTTTTGTATATGGAAACTTTCGATGCTTAAAATTTCTTTTCGATGCCCAGATGAAAATATCTTGAAGAGTTCCTAGCGGACAGAGATGAGAGCAATAGACTCTTCCGACCAGCACCGTCGCTGCTAAAACAATTGTCAACCCGACGACGGCGAAGACAGACGCACTAAGCATATGAATGATTGCCGGCCCTGCTTGCAACGAAAGGATTGAGGAAATGAAAACCGGCGGGACAAGCGCAGCAAAATCCAAAAAGAAAATTGAAATAAGAATCAACGATAGCGTTGCAATGCCCCATCGGATCATCCTCAGATATCGCACGGGTCAAAGAGAGATTCGTTTGATGTTCAATTGATCGAGGTTTGCTCGCCCGACCTTTTGCTGTGCGGCAATTTGAATATACCGGACATCGGACGGGTTCATGCCGAACAACTTCGCTCCGGCAACGTCAATCGCGACCATGTCGGTCGAAATCAACTGTGATTTCATCGTTACGATATCCTCCTCCGAGACGCCGCGGGGTCCGTTGCGTTTCATGACATAGAAGGCGTCGAGGATATTCAGGTCCGGTTTCCGGTACGCCGCGAAATCTGCTATGCACTGATGCAAGTCGTTGGCATGCCACGCGCGGCGATCCCACACGGTTCCCATCAAATTTTTCATCGACATCGTCAGCTTCGCCGAATCATGGCTTTTCAATATAGGGACATTAATAAAAACATCCGATTCGAGGATAAGTTCGTGCACTTTTGCGTTTGTCAAATTCTTTGCTCCGGATATTGTCACGTCGTGAAAATATCCTTCCGTGTTGCCCGGTGCCATTTTTCCGCCGGCGTCGGCCACAGCCGGGGCAATGCCGCTGTTCTTATATGCACGCTGCCAGTTGTCGCACGTATTGTCGAAGACGACCACTTCTTTCGCACCCGCGCCGAAACATTGTCTTGTGATCTCCGAGATTAATTTTGGATTCGTGTCGCTCCCTCTTTCCGGAGAAACATCCCACCCGATGTTCGGTTTCACGACAACCTTTTGCCCCTTTTTGACGAACGCTTTCATGCCGCCGAGAGCTTCTATTCCTTTCGCGAACATCACATCCGGCTCCCCGCCTTTGATGGCGACAAGGTCAAAGGTGTTGGTCGGCGTGCTTTCCCACATTTCCTCGCCAAACAGTTTAAGCTTTCCAAAAGCGGAGCTCGTACTGGCAAGAACCGTCGCTCCAGCTGCGCGTAGAATAAATGATCTGCGATCCATTGTTACCTCGAGAATGTGTGTGTTGATTGACACAACTACCAACCAATAAGCTTGCAATTCCCTTGCCAGTTTTAGGCGTGAATACGCCAAATAATCCCCATTCAAACGTAAAACTTCACATAATCCAACCATAAAATTCTCATTTGCGCAGTTAGCGTTTGGAGACTTTCGCATTGATGAGAAGAATCAAGCGTTTTATCAATTCCCTGCCCAATGCAATAGTGCTCGTTCGATGGATGATTGGCTGGACTGGGTTGTTTGCTTGTGATGGTCTTGCTTTTTCTCGTTATGTATGAGCTAATAAACAACAATCAGCGATAGTCAAATCCGAGAGACTTCGACCTCTCTATCCCCGCTTCCTTGTCAAGGAGGGAAAAAGGGGTGGTGCCATAGAGCAATTAGTCATTGTGATCTGGAAATTTTGGCTTTGCACGTAACCCTCGGTTCCGTACTTGGAATGGAACTGGCCTATTCACCAAATAGCGGAGAAATTGCTTCGGGAAGCAAGTGGCTTTTTTTAGCGCGCCATTCGGTGAAACCCCTTTCGAATTTTTATCCTGCTCTCCAGCTTCATTGTTCGAATTGGATTATGATTAGCCAATCGTTCGATTTATTTGTTGGGAAATAAACCATTTTATTCCTATTATTTGGGAAATAATCTATTTCTGACCCCCAATCTTGAAAAAACGGGTCGAGGGAGAAGCTTAAACCTCAAGAATCATTCGATTTGGCTGTTGAATTTGTTGGCACAATCCTTGCCGAATTTTTCAACGCTTGGGTTTATCAGGTAAAGTAAAGGCGCTCTTTATAGTATGTGGATAGAAAAAAAACTGATTTATCGAATACTAATTCTGTTTGCTATAGCTGTACCATTCTCACCTCATCTCACTTCGCAAACAAAAGAAGATTGCCTTGCCTGCCACTCCGACAGCACACTCTCCACGGAGCGAAACGGGAAGACAATTTCGCTGTACGTGAACGACCAAGTTCTGGCTCATTCCACACACAGGACATTTGTGTGTGTGGCGTGCCACACGGGGTTTGACCCAAACAACGTTCCGCATAAAGAAAAAATCACTCCCGTTCAATGCCAGACATGCCACAAAAATGTTGAGGCGAAACATCCTTTTCATCAAGCGCTTCTGTCCAAAGCTGGTGCAGATGTCAGCCGGATGTGTAAAGAGTGCCACGGCAGGCACGATGTCCAGTCGCCAAAAACTCCCGGAACAAAATTTAATTCGTCGAACATCATTCAGAGCTGCGGTGAATGTCACGGCGATGTGAAGGAAAAATATTTGGCGTCGGTTCACGGCAAGACGCTGTTGTCCGGCAACCTGAATGCGCCCACATGCGTCGTCTGCCATTCGAAAAATATCACGACGGTAAAAGCCGGAGTCGATTCTGCACAATTGAAGATCGCGCAAGAACAAGTTTGTATTGCATGTCATGTGAAGAATAAACAAACGCCCAAGTATGCGCCGACTGCGAGCTTTGTCATGTCGTACGAGCAGAGCGTGCACGGCATGGCGCTCAAGAACGGCAACGGGAGAGCTGCCAACTGCGTTGACTGCCACGGCAGCCACGAAATCAAAAAAGCGAGTGACCCGACGTCAACGGTGAACAGGCTCAATATCCCGAACACGTGTGCAAAATGCCATTCATCCATTGCCGAGGAATACAAAGGAAGTATTCACGGTTCGGCGTTTCTGGCGGGCAACAAAGATGTGCCGGTGTGTACCGATTGCCACGGTGAGCATAATATTCTCGCGCCGAAAGACCCAAACTCACGTGTCTCAAAACTTCACGTCTCCGCAGAGGTCTGTTCCCCCTGTCATAACTCTGTTCGGCTCAGCGAAAAATTTGGCCTTGCCGCCGAGCGAGGGAAGAGCTTCGATGACAGCTACCACGGACTTGCAACAAAGGCAGGGAGCGTTGAGGTTGCGAACTGTGCGAGCTGCCATGGCGTCCATGATATTTTACCGTCGAGTAATCCGAAGTCAAGGGTAAATAAAGCGAATCTTGCCGTCACATGCGGAAAATGTCATCCCGGAGCCAACGAGAATTTTACAAAAGATCCAGTGCACCTTATCGTGACGGCAAAGGACAAGGATCTACTGTATTATGTTACATCAGGATATATTCTTCTCATCATACTCACCGTAGGCGGAATGTTTGCGCACAACGCGCTGGATTTTGTGAAAAAGTCGAAACGAAAACTGCGTGTGAGACGGGGAACGATCTACGAGGAAGATCTTGGCCACTCGCTGTATGTGAGGATGACGTTGAGCGAAAGGTTGCAGCACGGCACTTTGATCGTCAGCTTCGCAACGCTTGTCATTACCGGATTTATGCTGAAATTCCCCGATGCATGGTGGGTGTCGCCGATACGGTCGATGAGTCCTGCAGTGTTCGAGATTCGCAGTTTGCTTCATCGAATCGCAGGGGTCGTCTTGATACTTGCAGGCGTGTATCATGTCTATTATATACTCTTTGTGCCGAGAGGAAAACAGCTTGTGCGGGATCTTATACCGAAATTGCAGGATGTTCACGACGCGATAGCCGTTGCAAAGTATAATCTCGGCATCAGCAAAGTGAGGCCGCAGTTTGACCGGTTTAGCTACGTGGAGAAGAGCGAATACTGGG
>CAWJKX010000117.1:0-3100 GCA_963843065.1 uncultured Bacteroidota bacterium | reverse complement strand
AATAAAGAATAACAACGGGAAGCCGAAAAATCTCAGCGTGTTTTCGTATGTAGAGTTTTCATTTCATCATATCGAAATCGACAACCAGAATCTGCAAATGTCCTTGTATGCGAGCGGCTCGAATTACGATGACGGTATTATCGAGTACGATTTTTTTTATGAACCGTGGACATATCATTACTTCACTTCCAATGTCAAGCCGGATAGTTATGATTGTGTTCGCGACCGCTTCCTGGGTCCGTATCGGACGGAAACGAACCCCGTCGCGGTTGAGCGGGGGAGCTGCGGCAACAGCACTGAACTTGGAGGGAATCACTGTGGTGCGCTCCACAAGAAGCTCACCCTTGCACCCGGAGAGGAGACACGTCTGGTGTTCATGCTGGGAGTCGGCCCTCGCGCGACGGGCAAAAAGATCCGGGAAAAATATTCCAACCTGAAAAATGTGGAAGACGCATTCCTCGAACTTGCAACATATTGGAGACGAAAACAGGCGATTTTTAAATGCACGACGCCGAATGAGGGATTGAATACCATGATCAACACGTGGACGCTCTTCCAGGCTGAAACGTGCGTTGTCTGGTCGCGGTTTGCTTCGTTCGTTGAAGTTGGCGGACGGACTGGTCTGGGGTACCGTGATACATCGCAGGATGTGATGGCGGTTCCTCATTCCAATCCTGAAAAAGTAAAGGAACGCATCATCGAACTCCTCCACGGTCAGGTCAGCAAAGGATACGGACTGCATCTTTTCGACCCGGAAGTGTTTTCGCCGCAGAAACAAAAACTTCCCGGCGTGAAACTTCCCACTGTTGTCCCGACGCCGGCACCCGGCGATATTATTCATGGGATAGAAGATGTGTGCTCCGATGACGCACTATGGATAATTGCGTCGATCTGCGAGTTCGTGAAGGAAACCGGAGACGCCGGATTCTTCGATCGCATCGTTCCTTTTGCGGATGGGGGCGAAGCCACTGTCTATGAACACATGAAGCGTTCACTCGATTTTTCCGCCGAACAAACCGCCGCGAATGGCATCTGCCTCGGCCTCCGTGCCGATTGGAATGATTGTTTGAACCTGGGCGGCGGACAAAGTGCGATGGTCTCTTTTATGCACTACTGGGCGTTGCAGGAGTTCGTCGCGGCTGCCGAATATCTTGGCCGGAGCGACGATGTAAGAAAATATTCGACCATGGCAGAGCGAGTTCGCGAGTCGTGCGAAAGAGAGTTGTGGGATGGAGAATGGTACATTCGCGGCGTGACAAAAAAAGGGATTAAAATCGGGACAAGGGCGAATGAAGAGGGGAAAATATTCCTGGAGAGCAACAGCTGGGCCGTTCTTTCGGGGGCAGCGTCGGCAGAGCGCGGAAGAAAGTGTATGGATGCGGTCCACAAGTATCTCGCCTCGCCGTACGGCATCCACCTATGCTGGCCGACCTACTCGAAGCCGAATGACGATATCGGATATTTAACACGTGTTTATAAAGGCATCAAAGAAAACGGCGCAATATTCAGCCACCCGAATCCTTGGGCGATGATTGCCGAATGCAAGCTCGGAAGAGGCACGGCAGCGATGAAATTGTACGATGCCATATTGCCGTACAGATCAAAACGACAAGATCGATGTTCGCGAATCCGAACCGTACTCGTATTGCCAGTTTATCATGGGAAAGGATCATACGGCATACGGCAGGGCGCGCCATCCGTGGCTCACAGGGAGTGCCGGCTGGGCATACACAGCGGCGACGAAATGGATTCTGGGCATTCGCCCGAGCTTCGACAGATTAATAATCGATCCGTGCATCCCGAAAGAATGGAAAGGCTTTGAGGCGACGAGAAAATGGCGCGGTGCGACTTTTAAGATAATTGTCAAGAATCCGGATGGAGTGGAAAAAGGAATACGATCGATACTCCTGGATGGGAAAGAAGTGAACGGGGGAATATCATCAAAGGAGCTTGGGTCGTTTCATGAAGTCATTGTAACGATGGGAAGAGAGCAACTGGCAAACAATAAGTACGAAAAGAAAGGAACCGAAACAGTGTATGGTGTATGATGGAACGTCGTCTGTAGAAGGCGTAGAGCTGGCAAAAATCGGCCGGAAGCTGCGATATTCACCGACAGAAAAAATTGATGTCATCGAAGTCGATAATTTCCCCCTCCTAGGGAAACTCTCGGCTCTCCGATTCATCGAATGGGTTTTGAAAAATCCGGGGGGCGTTATTTCTTTGCCTACGGGCAAAACACCGGAGCATTTTATTAAGTGGGTGAGCCGCATCGTCGAGCGATGGGAGACGAAGGAAATACAATCAATGCTGCATGAGTATGGAATCGAAGGTTCCAGGCGGCCCGACATGAAGAGCCTTTCGTTTGTTCAGATCGATGAATTTTATCCGATGGATTCTCAACAGCACAATAGTTTCAATTATTATGTCCGCAAATATTATATCGATGGTTTCGGTCTGTCGCCTGAGAAAGCGTTATTGATCGACTCTACCCGGCTCGGAATCCTTCCTGGAAAAATGATGCGGGACATATTCCCCGACAGCGTTGTCGATCTTTCGCTCCGCGTGCGGCAAACGCGGACGGAACTGGAGGCCTTGCAGCGCGACACTATAAACCGCGTCGATTGGTTTTGCATGGAGTATGAACGAAAGATCCGTGAGATGGGGGGAATAGGATTCTTTCTCGGCGGCATCGGGCCGGACGGACATATCGCGTTTAACGTGAGGGGATCGAGTTTTTATTCCGTGACGCGGTTGACCGGGACAAATTATGAGACACAGGCTGCTGCCGCAACCGACCTTGGCGGTATCGAGATTTCGCGCAGCCGGCTTGTGATTACGATCGGCCTTGCGACGATTACCTATAACGAAACTGCCACCGCGATTATTATCGCAGCCGGCGATGCAAAAGCTTCCATTGTCCGCGAAGCCGTCGAAGAACCGAAGAATCCAAAAAATCCTGCCTCGGCCTTGCAGGATTTGCGCCATGCGAAATTTTATCTGACGAAAGGCGCGGCAAGCTTGTTGACGGAACGGCGGTTCATTGATTTTTGTGCATTGCATATGTTGACCTGGTTCAGTTATTTTTACAAACTACTGGTTC
>CAWJKX010000116.1:0-8928 GCA_963843065.1 uncultured Bacteroidota bacterium | reverse complement strand
CCGTTCAACTCGTTTTTGTTCCTTCAGGGATTGGAAACGCTCTCACTTCGCGTTGACCGTCATAATGAAAATGCATTGAAGGTTGCGCAATGGCTGGAGCGGCATCCACAGGTCGAATGGGTTTCATTTCCGGGGCTTCCCAATCATCCTTCACACGCGAGCGCAAAAAAATATTTGCGTGCCGGTCTGTTCGGATCGATCGTTGTATTTGGGATCAAAGGCGGTGTCGAAGCGGGAAAAACGTTCATCAACAATGTCAAACTTTCGAGCTTGCTCGCCAACGTCGGGGATGCGAAAACGCTTGTTATCCATCCCTCGTCGACGACGCATCAGCAGCTTTCCGAAAAAGAGCAGCGCGATTCGGGTGTCACGCCGGAGTTGATCCGTATATCGGTCGGCATCGAGCACATCGATGACATTCTCGAAGACTTCGATGAAGCGCTTCGTGCAGTCAAGACTGCTGTTCACGCGTAAATTGACCACCCCCGACGCGTTGCGTCTCCCCCTCCTCAAAGAGGAGGGGGGCAGGGGGGTGGCGAGAAATATATGACGACACTAACTGAAAATATAGTCGGGACAAAGGACGTTAAGCTTTTCGACGAAGCAAATCCTCTTGAAATGGATTGCGGGGAGAAGCTTTTTCCGGTCAGCGTTGCGTACGAAACGTACGGAGAATTGAACGCCGCGAGGGACAATGCAATTCTTGTCTGTCATGCACTGACGGGAAGCGCACATGCTGCGGGTTTTCTTTCAAGCGACATGAAGAGCGCCGGCTGGTGGGATTCATTCATCGGAGACGGTAAAGCTCTCGATACAAGAAAATATTTTGTTATCAGCTCGAATTTTCTTGGAGGATGTTACGGTACAACAGGATCGGTTTCGCTGAATCCCCGCACAAGCAAACCGTATGGAGTATCCTTTCCGCAGATGACAATCCGCGATATGGTTCGCGTTCAGAAAGCGTTGATCGATTTTCTCGGCGTGAAGCAGGTGAGGACGGTCATCGGCGGATCGCTCGGCGGAATGCAAGCATTGGAATGGGGAGTGATGTTTCCCGGAGTAGTTCGTTCAATCATTCCGATAGCAACGGCAAGTGCGCACTCGCCATGGTGTATTGGATTAAACGATATTGCACGCCAGGCTATCATGAACGATCCCGAGTGGCGCAACGGCGATTATTACGGCCACGGCCAGCCGGAACGAGGATTATCGCTGGCACGTCAAGTTGCAATGGTCTCGTACCGCAGCGATGCGTCGTTTCAGGACCGATTCCACAGAGACAGAATCAAGTCTAATGGAAACGGTACGCGGACGCGATTTGATTCCACAAATGTTTTTCAAATTGAGAGCTATCTTCGCTACCAGGGTAAAAAGCTCGTCGACCGGTTTGACGCGAACACGTATATTTACATCTCTCGCGCGATGGATCTTCATGATGTCGGATACGGAAGAGGGGACGTTGCGAGTGTTTTATCCTCTGTAAATATTCCAGTCCTGTGTGTTGGAATTGACTCCGACATACTCTATCCCGTACATGAGCAAAAAAAACTCGCATCGCTGCTTCCGCGTGGACGCTATCGGGAAATATCTTCGCCGTTCGGGCATGATGCATTTCTTATTGAGTTTGAACAGCTTGGTAGATTCGTCTGGGAATTCCTGGGGGATATCCGGTAGACTCATCGATGAAATACAGGAAGATGCGGATTGGATTCTGAACTGTCGTGAACCGTGTAGGTATCACTCTGGAAAACATCTCGTGTTATTCCAGCATCTTCTGCAAGATATGAACATCCAGTAACTTTCCAAACTTCCTTCCGACCTCTTTCATCGTTCCAACCTGCACAAAACCGGCGTTTTCATTTAAATGGAGACTCTCTTGGCTTCCTTCTGCGACACGCGCGATGAGTGTATGGAAATGATGCTTCCGAGCTTCTTCGATGATGGAGTCCTTGAGCATTCGCCCAATTCCCCGGCCTCGGTATTTAGATTGCACATAAAAAGAAGTCTCCGCTGTGTCGTTGTAGGCGGGGCGGTCAGACCATCGGCTCAATGATGCCCATCCGACTATTGTTCCTTCGACGGCTGCGACTAAAATGGGATGTCTCTCATCATGAGCCTTGAACCACTCCATGCGTTCGGCCGTCGTCTGCGGTTCTGTGTCGAAAGTAGCAGTTGTTGTGAGAATCGCTTCGTTGTAAATTGTGGTGATAGCCTCCACATCTTCGGGGAGAGCTTGTCTGATTTGGATTGATGGATTCATTGAGCGGCACAGTTTGTTAAGTGATTTTCACATGTCCACTAAGTTCACGAAGAGGATATTCTTACAGATTATTTGCTAACAAAGTTTTTATGAAAGAGAGATTGCATCTCATAGAGTGATTCTAAACCTTCGTTTGCTTTCGTGTCCTTAGTGGATACCTTGCAAAAATGAGCCAGGGAAATAAATTCTTCATCACTTTTTACTCTATCAAATGACTGAAATATTGCAAACTCAGAACAAGAGATCACAATTAAGGCGAACGCCACGTGCGGGCTGTGGCAAGAAGTCTTTAATGACGGAAAGATTGTCGCGATACACTTGATTAAAAAGGTTATCGCAGTGTATACTGATAGTATGTTCCATTCCTCCGCGTGCAAATCGAATTCCCGCACCGAGATTCACAACGCCATAACCCGCATTCGGGGTATCGCCATCGCCGAGACGTGATTGCCGGGCAGCCAATCGCCATTCCACCATGCCGGAATACATCTCGTCCTGGTAGCTCATTCTCAATAGCCCGCGCATCGGCGGCGTGAAGGGGAGCGGAGCGTTGTTCTTTGTGTCTTCCGCATTCACAAAATCAATACTCGCTCTCAGCGCAATTTTTTGAACTGGCTGGACCATCAATAATGCCTCAAACCCTTCCAAGCGAGCGTCCGTCGCAGAGAATTGGCGGACCGGAAACGCCTGCAGTGTATCACCAGTAAGAAAGGCATAAATATAATTATTGATAAAATTTACGTATGGCGAAAGTTCAAATGACAGATCAGTGAATGTTCCTTTTAAAGCGGCATCAATGCCGAACCCGGTCTCGGGAGTAAGGTTTGCGTCGCCTATCGAATACGTGGCGCTCGCTGCGTCGAGTCCGTTAGCGAAAAGTTCCTGTACTGTGGGGGGGCGAAATGACCGGGCAGCACTCAGCGATGCCGTCAATTCATGCGATACTTTTTCAATCGCTCCGATTGATGCCGTTACAGCGTTCGAAGATCGAGCGACGTCCAGCACCTGGAAAACTGAATCGGTCGAAGCGGCGTATGGCTTCGTTTGTATACGGTTAAAATCGTACCGGATGCCAGCTTGTAACCGCGTGTTTTCATTGGCGAGATACTCTTCATATGCATAGCCTGCGATGCCCGTCGTAACGGAATTCGGCCCCGAAAGGCATATCTCCTTCGATTGTAAGATATTCAATGTCCGTCCACAATCCAACTACGCCTTGAAATTTGCCGAACTGCTGATGCTCGAATTGCAATGTTGCATTGAACGCCTGTTTATGAAATTCATTCGCCTGCGGATCGGAAACGCCTGTTGAGTCTTCTGCCGTGGGATATTCCGAATGTCGGTAATCGACATAGTTTGCGTTGAACTTACCTTGCTTAAGCAATGAACCGTCAAATACGAACAAACTGCGCATCTCCAAAGAATTTTTATATTGGGTGATGCGGGAAGTTGCCGGAGGCACATTCATCCAATTCGGATTTGGCGGCACGCCCGGAATACCATAATTCATTTCATAGTGCTTCCCCCCAATTCCAATCATGCCAAAATCGTCCTGATACGAGTAGCCGATGCTTCCTTCTTGCGCATGGTCGAATGATTGGGGCATGCGGTTAAGATTAAATTCCTGACCGCTTGCGGGGTCGGCGTACTCGCCCGCCGGAATGCGGATGTCTTGAGAATGAAGTCCGCTCCCGGAAATGCCAAGGGCACTCCCGCCGTTGCTGTACACTCCGTCAAAGTAGCCTGCGTACTCATCGCTCACAGAATTTCCCTCGAGTGAAACCCTTCCCGAAAATGGATTAGTCGAGAAGGCCGGGATCGTGTTGGTGATGACATTTACCAATCCGCCTATAGTACCGGGACCATACAAAATGCTCGCCGGGCCTCGCACGACATCGATTTGCGAAATGCTTAACGCATCGATCGGGACAGCATGTGCGGGGTCGTACGTGGAAATATCGCCGGTGCGGAGGCCGTTCTCCAAAATTAGCACGCGATTGTCCGAAAGTCCGCGGAGTATTGGGCGGGACGGCGCCGAACCATTGCCGCGAACTGTTACACCGGGCAGGTCTGAAATTTTTTCTGCAAAACTTGAACCGGGGCTGTCGTGCATTTCCTCCATCGACTTCGACTCAGCCGATTGATATTGGTCGTCCGCTGTGCGAGCGTAGGGGGATGCGGAAATGACGACTTCTTCTATGTCGATCGCCGATTCATGAAGCGCGATTGTTGTTTCCGCGAATGGGCCATCGACCGGCATCGTCTTTGTTGCAGATGCATAGCCGATCATACGAACAAATATTTTGTACATCCCTTTCGGGACATTTGGAAAGACGGCCCGGCCTCGGGAGTTTGTGTGAGTAGTCCGGTCGAGTTCAAGTAGGCGAACGGTTGCCCCGGCGATCGGGTTTTCAGATCCGTTTACCGTCACTGTAATTTGTTGAGAGTAAAGAGATGTAACTCTTGATAGAAGAACGACGAGAATAATAAAGAAATTTTTCATGGCAGGAATGTCTCACTTCAAAAGTTCACTGTGTCGCCAACATGCAGCCATCCGTTATCTGAAATATCAACCCGCAGACCATCTCTATTTTTCAAATGTTTCAGCACATCCCAGTTGCTCAGCCGCTCTAAATGCGCGCAGGGGTGGCACAATCTTACTCCAATCAGCCTGATCTTGCCGATCATAAATTCCCTCCCGACAAAAGGTCATTCAGTCGGATTCTTCGCGTTATCACATTCCTGCGAAGTTGACAGGATTGACTGTCCGATGAAGTTGCTTGCTCAAGGCGCTGACACTTTCTTCTTCAATGAGCGTTATTTCCCGTCCAGGACCGAGCGGTTCAGCTCCAGAGAATGTGCCGGAGTTTGCATAATAGCGGTCTCCCACGAGGCCTCGATGGGCGATTGCCTCAATCGAATTGACTGAAACCGGAAGTTGTTCTTTCTTGGCTGCAATGAAAATTCCAACAACGTTTCCCGCCATGCCTTTCATCCTATTGTTCTTGTTTACGGAATATTCGTTGTCGTTTAACTTGAGAGTTAATTTTAAAAACTACGCATTTTTTTTGAACCGATCAATTGTTCTTCCCAGCACATCGCATACAGCATCGCGTTAAGCCGCAACCTAAGCGTTCCTTTCGGTAGTGGGCTACCTTTGCATGGTCACACCCTACGACGCGTTCCGAGAAAAACATCGGGACTTGCTCAGGGTGAACAGTCCATGTTCATCCTGAGTAAGTGATCCCGCTCGAAGAGCGGGAGAACGCATCGAAGGACGACTTCATTCCTTTACATTAATGAGGATCATACTGTCTGAATCAAAATAGCCCACTACCTCCTTTCATTGAAACTCTCCTCGTTTTTATCTATTATATATATAGGCAAGTTATATCCAATATATGGGCATCGACCTTGCCACACTCCAATTTCTTAATTTTGCAAGTGTAGTTAACAAATGTCAGCTCACCTCATAGCCATTATCGGCCGTCCCAACGTCGGCAAGTCTACTTTGTTTAACCGCATTGTTGGTTCGCAAGATGCCATTGTACACGACCAGCCGGGAGTTACGCGCGACCGTCACTATGCATCTGCCCAATGGTGTGGGAAGTCATTTACCTTGATCGACACTGGCGGTTTTGTTCCAAAATCGGAAGAATTATTTGAGAAGGCCATTCGCGAGCAGTCGCATATCGCGATTGACGAGGCGGACGAGATACTTTTCGTTGTCGATGCGAAGGAGGGGATCACTCATATCGACAAGGAGATCGCATCGATTCTCCGGAAAACCAACAAGCAAGTTATTCTGGTCGCGAATAAAATCGATAATGCAGCTTCGGAATATGAAGCGGCAGAATTTCATACGCTGGGGCTTGGTGAGCCGACTTCCATCTCCGCCCTCGGCGGAAGACAGATCGGCGATTTCCTCGACGTGATCACGAAGAATATATTGGCCGATGGTAAAGACGAAACAGAAGACACACGCCTGAAACTTGCAATCATCGGTAAACCGAATGTCGGTAAATCGTCTTTGGTGAATGCTATCATCGGTGAAGATCGCACCATCGTAACTCCAGTCGCAGGCACGACGCGCGACCCAATCGATACGGTGCTGAAACACTACGGAGAAGAGATTATTTTGATCGACACTGCAGGGCTCATTAAAAAGAAGCGCATTCGCGAAAGCATAGAGTTTTACTCCACTGTTCGCACTTTAAAAAGCATTGAGCGGTGCAACGTTGCGGTAGTGCTGTTCGACGCCAGCGAGAAAATCGAAAAACAGGACCTCATGATCATACAATCAGTGATCGACCGGAATAGAGGGGCCGTTATTGCAGTGAACAAATGGGACCTGGTGGCTGATAAAGACAATTCCACGACAAAAATTTTCGAGAAAACGATCCGCGAAAAACTTCGCACATACGATTATATACCCCTCGTGTTCATCTCGGCCAAGACAAAACAAAGAATTTTTAAAGTCATAGAGCTGGCAAAGCTTGTCCACGCGGAACGCTCGAAGCGTATCGGAACAAGCGAGCTGAATAGAGTCCTTCTCGCTGATATCCAGCATTACCCGCCGTCGACAAAGACGGGCAAAGACGTAAAGCTAAATTATGTAACACAGGTAAAGACGCTTCCCCCGATTTTTACTTTCTTCGCGAGCGAACCGAAATTAATCAGCGACAGCTACAAACGTTTCCTTGAAAACAAAATCCGAGAGCATTGGGGCTTTGTCGGAGTTCCGCTCACGCTTCAATTCAGAAGGAAGCACGGATGAAACGCCGCATACTCGTCATCGGAGGATTGGCAGCCGGGCCGAGCGCAGCGGCGAAGGCGAAGCGGGTTGACCCGGATGCGGAGATCGTTCTCTTTGAACAAGGAGCGCATATCTCTTACGGTATTTGCGAAATTCCTTACTTCATGAGCAATGAAATCGCGGACGCGGGAAAATTGGTTGTCTTTACCCCTGAAAGATTACAAAAGGAAAAAGGGGTTACGGCGAATGTTCTTCATGCGGTAGAAGAAATTTCACCGCAAAAAAAAGAAATACAAATTCGAAATTTTAAAGAAGGGACAACGAAAATTGAGCACTACGACAAGTTGATCATTGCGACCGGCTCGATCCCTAAGACTCTGCACGTTGAAGGAGAGAATTGTAGGAATGTTTTCACAGTCAAAGACCTTGAAGAAGCTTACTCGCTGAAAAAATTTATCGATGAAGAGAGACCCTGTCGAGCTGTCATTGTCGGTGCCGGATTCGTCGGTATGGAAATGGCGGACGCATTTGTCCGGCGCGGAATCGAAGCGACAATAATTCATAACGCCTCGACGCCGATGTCCAGGCTTGAAGAAGAGGGGAGAAAACTGGTGCTGGAAGAGATTCAGAAGCATGGGGTAACGTTTCTTCCGAGCACAAAAGTGGATTGGCTTGGCATCGGCGCAAAAGGCGCGGTTGTTGCCGTAGGGACTCGCGACACGACCGTTGAAACCGACTTTGTCGTTGTAGCCGTTGGAGTTAAGCCCAACGTACACCTCGCCAAAGAGGCTGGAATTCAAGTGGGAAATCTTGGCGGCATATGTGTGGATGACAAAATGAAAGCGCTCGGAGCGGAGAATATTTTTGCTGCGGGCGATTGTTGCGAGCTTCGAAATATGATTACCAATAAGCCGATGGTCATTTCGTTGGCGACAGTTGCAAGTAAGACGGGACGGATTGCGGGAGAAAATGCTGCCGGTGGGAATGCGACTTTCAAGGGAACGATTCGCGCGATTGGTGTGCGGGTTTTCGATAAAGAAGTTGCTCATGTTGGATTGAGTCTGAAGGAAGCGAAGGAAGCGTATTATGATGGTGTTGCTTTTACGATTCGCGCTCCATCGCATGTCGGTATGATGCCGGGGACGAAGGAAATATTATTTACGCTTATCGCCGACCGGAAAACGCGGAGACTTCTCGGTGCGAACGTAATAGGCGATAAAGGGGCTATTCTGCGTGCAAATACGTTGGCTGTTGCGATTCGGCATGGAATGTCAATTGACGAAGTTGAACAACTTGACTTAATTTATACACCGCCGTATGCGCCGCTATGGGATGGAATTACTATCGCAGCAGAACAGTTGGGGAAAGAGTTAAAAGTGAAAAGTAAAAGGAGCGCAAAATTGCGGTTAACGGATCTAAAAGCTAACCCCTAAAAACCAAACGCGATCTACAATCTATGAAAAACCTTACCATCGTTAAACATCCAATCATTCAAAGAGACGTGGCCTATTTGCGCGATGCGAAAACATCGAACGACCAATTTCGTCATATCTTATCGCGAATAGCAGGAATGATGGCGTTTCAGGTGACAAGGGATTTTGCATTGAAAGAATTTACAATTCGGACACCGCTGGAGCGGACCAAAGGATTTTCGCTGAAGGATCCCATCGTTGTTGTGCCTGTGCTTCGCGCCGGGCTTGGAATGATAGAAGGATTTCTCAACATCCTCCCAGAAGCACGAGTTGGACATGTCGGACTCTACCGCAACGAAGAAACGCTTCAGCCGGTCGATTACTATTCGAAATTTCCGCGACAGCTTTCGAAAGCGTTGGTGATCCTCATTGACCCAATGCTGGCAACCGGAGGAAGTGCGACGGCGGCGATATCCTTCCTCAAGAAGAAAGGGGCGAAA
>CAWJKX010000115.1:0-17732 GCA_963843065.1 uncultured Bacteroidota bacterium | reverse complement strand
GATGGGAATCATTAGCTTCTGATGCGCACGCGAAGCAAGTTCGGGCACTACCCCTCCGTATTGCTCGTGAACAAATTGTGAAGAGACGACATTTGAAAGCAATACACCGTCGCGCATAATGGCGGCGGACGTTTCGTCGCATGAAGTTTCTATTCCCAGGATTGTCGCTGCTTTATTCATATTCAAATATAACAATTGAGAGGAGAATATCAAAAATTGGGGGTGAGTGTTTTTTAGGCGGCTCAGAAGAAAGATGGTCACCCTGATCCCGCCGTTTTTTGGCGGGACGCGACGGCATCCTTCGACGCTCCCGTTCCGCTGAAGCGGAACGGGATTGCTCAGGATGAACCGTCGCGGCGGTGTCGAAAGGTTACGGTGCATTGGCGTTGTCAACTCTGCGCTTTTATAAATTAATGAACACCTCTGCTTGTCGCCTCTTCATCTTGCGTGCCCGGAAAATTCTTTCTACATTAAATTATACACTATTATCATTCCGAAAAGACACGTACCATACAACGCATCGATGAAACGACTTCTCCTCTTTTCCCTTTTCGCAGTTTTCGCAATAATCTTCGACGGCTGTTCCGCCATTGAGCGATTGACACAGGGAGAAACGCCTCTTGAACAATTTCGTGGCAGCATCGATGCACTTCTTTCGGACTCTATCTTTGCCGCAACGAAATGCGGTATAAAGATCGTTTCACTCGACAACGACGAAATCCTCTATGAACGCGATGCTACAATGCTCCTCCGTCCGGCATCCAATATGAAACTGATCACCGCCGCTGCGGCCTTATCAATACTTGGGAAGAATTTTGCGTTAAAGACAGAAATGTATGCGGATACGCTCATCAATAACGGCGTCCTCCACGGAAATATTTATCTAAAAGGATTTGGCGATCCGGATTTCAATTCGGCACAGCTGGCAGACTTGCTTTCAACGTTGAAGGCAAGAGGCGTTACACAAATTGAAGGGAATGTAGTCGGCGACGCAACCTATTTCGACGACGAGCGATGGGGGGTCGGCTGGATGTGGGATGACGAGCCGGCGGGGTTCGCGGCGTATAATTCCGCCCTTTCGATCAACCGAAATTGCGTGGAAGCGACCGTCGCTCCCTCGAACATTGCTGGAGACACTGCCCTCGTCTCTATTGATCCGCCGACACAATACGTTTCCCTCTTTAACACAGCGACGACAGATGCTGACACGGCAGCACTGACGCTTGAAATTTCCCGAAAATTTAAAGAACGGCTCAATGTTGTCACAGTGAAGGGAAAAATCCCGCGGGGAGCGAAACAGCAAAAGGAGGCTATTTCAGTGTGGGGTCCGGAGATGTATTTTCTCACACTCGTCAAAGAAGAATTGCAGCGCCAAAATATCGTATTCGATGGAAAGTTGCTGTTGGATACCATCCCTTCGGCTGCCGTTCTCCTTGCCAGCCATCTTCAGCCGATCGATTCGATGGTCGTGTTTCTGAATAAGATGAGCGACAACCTTTCAGCAGAGAATATGGTAAAAATCCTCGGGGCCGAATCGGTACGGCGCTCCAGGCACAACCGAACACGGCATCTCGTCCGTGAAACGCACCCTCTATACTTTTGGCATCGACACAACAAAATTTCTTATGGTTGACGGTTCGGGTGTATCCCATTATGATTTGTTGACGCCGGACATTTTGGTCGCACTCCTTCGCGGAATGCATTCCAAAAAAGATATATTTGATTTGTACTACTCCTCTCTTCCCAACGCCGGGGTTGACGGTTTGCTTGCTAACAGGATGAGAGGAACGCCGGCACAAAACAATCTTCACGCAAAGACGGGAACACTTGGAGGAGTCAGTTCATTGTCAGGATACGTCGCCACGGCTGACGGCGAAATGCTTGGATTCTCGATCATGATGCAGAATTACATCGGACCGGGGGAACCGTACAGAAAAATACAGGATGCCATAGGCGCACTCATGGCGGGATTCTCCCGCAAAAGCGGTCCCGCCAGCCACAAATAAAACGGCCGCCGTAATTTCTGCGGCAGCCGTCATATTTGCAACAACAACAGAGACTTTTACTTCAACGTTTTCACCCTTACATCTCCGCCGGATGTTTCGGCCCGGATGATGTTTCCGCCTCCGTTGATTTTTCCGCGCAATTCATCATCGGACATATCCCCCTTGACCGTAATCGGCAGCTCGCATCGGACTTTTCCGCCGCTTGTCGACGCTTCCAGATTTGCCGTGATGGAGTCGTTGACAAAAATGTTAATGTCTCCTCCCGAGCTGTGAACATCGATGCCTTTATTATCGCCGATCAATTTTAACGTGATACCGCCGCCGGATGTTTCTGCATGCACGCTCCCCTCGATGGATGAAAGTTCAACTTCACCGCCGGACGTTTCGACATTAACACCGCCGGAAACGCCGTCTGCGTGGACATTGCCCCCCGAGGTTACGCCTTTCAAAGTCCCTTTAACTTTCGTTACGTCAATATTTCCCCCAGAAGTGTTGATATCGACCGTCCCGTCGACAGCATCAATTGTCAGGTTGCCGCCGCTTGTTTCAAATCGTACGTCCCCCTCCAAGTCGCGCAGCGTCATGTTTCCGCCGGACGTGCTTGCTTTTACTGAAAATTTTTTGGGAACCGTTACATGATACCTCACGTCCAAATCGCCGACATCCCATTTGAAAAAATTATTATCGTTTGCTTTTCCGATGATCGAAATGCGGTCGGGGCTTTCTGAGAACTTCACGTCAAATTTCTCGGACCGGCGGTCGCTTCCTTCGATGTCGACTTTGACAAGAACTTCCTCTTTGTCCCATGTTATAATATCGACATCGCCAGCATCGGTATCGAGCAAAAGGTTGCCGCCGCTTTTCACAGAGAATGCTTTTTCGATATGCCGGTTTGTCGAAGACTCATTCTCACCAAACATCGACTTGAGTTCATCGCGGGGAGAATCGGCTTCGGGTTTCTCAAATTGCGAATTTGAGTACAGAACCATAACGCCGCCGAACAGTACACCAATAACGATGAAAACAATAATTTTAACCCATGAACCAGGTGAAATTCTCATAACCACTCCTTGGTATGTGCTCGTAATCGTGTTGCCCTTGTATAGGTAACGAAATTTTTACCGAAAAGTTACAGAGTGTTACAGCTTGAGGAACGGTAAGGCGCTGCCCGTTTCATCAGGTATCCGATTGCTTAAAGCAACCGGATAACTGAAGTTGACCCGTACCCAGCCGCTGAGCAGTGTCCTCATTAGAACAAAGTCCAAGGGATTTTTTGCGGAGAGCTGAAATTATCGCGCAACGACGCTAAGCCGCAAAGGAAACATATCCATTCTCTTTGCGGCTTAGCGACTTTGCATGAGCGATCTTCACACCTTTCCTAAATTGGGACACTGCCAGCCACTGCCGTTTATTGCATCTCGGCATCGATTTTTGTATAATTTCTCACCACCCTTTGAATACAGCATGATCAAATATGTTTCGATTCTTTGTGCGATTGCCTTTTTTTCATCGTGCAGCCAGCACCAGGAAAAAACAATTCCACAGCAAGCCCCGGCCACGCAAACTCTTCCGGGAAAAATGAATATACCTGAATTCGACGACCAGAAGGCGTTTGCGTATCTCAGGGCTCAGACTGATTTTGGTCCTCGCAACCCCAATTCAACCGGCCATCAAAAATGCCTCGACTATCTCGCCGGTGAACTATCGCACTTTGCCGAAAACGCGACCCGGCAGAATTTTATCCATCAAGGATACGGCGGCGAAGTCCTAAAGCTCACAAATATATTCGGTTCGTTCAACACCACCGCATCTGACCGGATATTATTGTTGGCACATTGGGATACTCGTCCGCGCGCAGACGAAGACAAAGACCCTGCCAAACAAAACCGGCCTATTCTCGGCGCAAATGATGGAGCGAGCGGCGTCGCCGTGTTGCTCGAAATAGCCCGGCTTCTCAAGCAGGTTCCGCCTCCAATCGGAGTCGATATCCTTTTCGTCGATGGGGAAGATTACGGAAAAAGCCACGACCTCGACTCCTACTTTTTGGGTTCTCGGTATTTCATGAAAGTGAAAAGCGAGAACTACAGGCCGCGGTTTGCAATTTTGCTTGATATGGTTGGCTACAAGGATCTTCAAATTCCGATGGAACAAAACTCGATAACCTTTGCACCGGAAACAGTCGAGCTCATTTGGTCCACGGCGGAGAATCTCGGCATAACACAATTTGTGAATGTCCCGGGCGAAGAGATTTCCGACGACCATATTCCCCTCAACTCGGGCGGACTCCCAACCGTCGACCTTATTGACTTCCAATATCCGTTCTGGCACACGACGCAGGACACGCCGGACAAGTGCAGCGCCGAAAGCTTGGGAGCAATCGGTAAGGTATTGATGCATGTGATCTATTCAAAACCATCGGTCGCAGTGAAGTAAAGAGGAGCACCGCATGAAAGACAATTATCCCGGTACTCATTTCGGATCGTACGAAATCCTGCGCATACTTGTTCCGGGATTTTATTTCATTTTCGTCTTGTACGTGTACGCTGCCGCCTTCACATTTTCAATCTACCCTTTCGATACATGGGAAATCGGCATCCCGACGTTTTTCATCGGAGGGCTTCTTGCAGGGTTAACGCTCTACGCCAAAGAAAGTCCGAAGAAACGAAAAGCCTTCCAGTCGAACCAACCGAGCCAGTTTCTTCTCGAACGATCGCGCAGAGTAAAAGACGCCCCGGCGATGGACGACGATGAAGCGCGGCAGCTTTACTTCTACATTCTGAATCATTATATACCGGAGACCGTCCACGAAAAGATTTTTTTCTTCGGGACGATTTACCAGGTCATGATCAGTATCCGGCGAACCTCGTTCGGCTTCGGCATTGTTGGATTGGTTTTGCTCGCGGTGGATTTTACGATGAAATCGCATTTTGCTCTCACCTCCGTCCTCCCCGTTGCCCTTGTTTGGCTCATCTATGCGATGAACGTCCGTTACAATAAAGCGGATAGAAAAATGCAGGAGAATTATCAGGACCAAATCTTCTGGCTCTCCATGAATACGAAATTGGTCGACGACCTCATTGCTCAACGTATGCATCTTGACCGCACGCCATGAGTGAAGTGTACGTTGAGTTCGCGCTGAACGCCCCCGCCGACGATGCGCTGAGGGAATTGATTTCTTTTCAGTTGTACGGATTGGGCTTCAGCGGATTTTTGGAAACCGACAACGTCTTCCATTGTTACATCCCGAAAGCTCTTTGGAACGACGCCTTGCAAAACAAAATCCTCTCGATCGTGGGGGAAGAACCTCATTCCTCGATTTCAATCTCCAGCATCACCGAAATTCAAAATCAAAATTGGAACCAGCAATGGGAAGAATCCATTCAACCCGTTGAGGTTTCAGAAAAAATCATTATCGCGCCGTCGTGGCATCCCGTCCCGGAAAATGCGGGAAAAATTGTGCTCGTCATCGATCCAAAAATGTCGTTTGGGACAGGCTATCACGAGTCAACCCGGCTTATGTTGAGAATGATGGAACGCTTTGTTACGCCGAAATCGTTTGTCCTTGACGTGGGAACCGGCACAGGAATCCTTGCAATCGCGGCGGTCAAATTAGGCTCCCGTTTTGCCGTAGGAATCGATATTGACGAGTGGTCTTACATCAACGCAACAGAAAATGTCGCCCGCAATGACCGTAAGCAATACGTCGATATTCGCCTCGGCTCGCTGGAGGTTGTCAAGGAAATCAGATTTGATTTCATCCTCGCAAATATTACACGGGGCACAATCATCGAACTATTTCCCTCCATGGTTGAGAAGCTCGACAAGCGCGGGACCATTCTGCTATCGGGGCTTTTAACCGATGACCGAAACATTATTGAGGGCATTCTGAATAAACACCATTGCACAGTCCTCTCGGTCTTTGAAGAGAACGAATGGATCGGCATCGCGGCCCGACAGACGTGAAGTATGAGAATCAGCAGTATTGACATCGGCACGAATACCATTCTTCTTCTCATCGCGGACGTGGACGCCAACAGCATTGTTCGTGTCGTTCATGACCAACAGGTCATTGCCCGACTCGGGAAGGGAGTCGACGAACACCATGTCATTAACCAAGAAACATTCCACCGCGCCGCTGACTTCTTACGGTCGTATCACGAGACTTCCGGAAAATTTCAATCGGAGAAAATCATTGCCGTAGGAACGAGTGCACTTCGCGACGCATCGAACAAAAAAGAATTCTGCGAGTTCATCCTTCGGACTGTCGGTATTTCCATAGAAATACTTTCCGGAAATGACGAGGCTGAATGGACATATCGCGGAGCCCTTGTCGGGATCAATACCTCAACGGAGAGTTTTACGGTGCTCGATATCGGCGGCGGAAGCACGGAGATCATTTCCGGTGTCGGTTCTCAAATCCTCAACAAAGTGAGCCTCGATATCGGATGCGTTCGGGCAACGGAGCGTTTGTTACACAGGTCGCCGCCGACAGAACGGGAAATCGTTGAAACGCGTGAGCTTATCCGGAACAATCTTAAGCAGGTCAGCTTTGCACGAACGGGGGTATCGCGTGCTATCGGAGTAGCGGGCACAGTTACGACACTTGCGGCAATGCATCTTCAGTTGGAGCAGTACGACCCGAACCAAGTCCATGGGTACGAATTGCATTACAACGATATTCTGCAATCGTTCCATTCGCTGGAAGGAAAAACCTACGAAGAAATCAAGTCCATTCCTCAGATCTCGGCAGGAAGAGCTGACGTCATTTTGGCGGGGGTGATTATCTTGCTCGAATTTATGGAAACCGCGGGACTCGAGAAAATAACGGTGAGCGACCGCGGGCTTCGGTACGGCATCATATTACGGGAAATTGAACGGGGAAAATCTTCTTACTGACTCATGTTACGCATTCATAGAGCATCCACTAAGAACACGAAGGTTTCTCTTCACTCCATGGGATGCCGTGCTTATTTTCATAAAAAATGTTGGGTAAAAATCTGCAACGTTAAGCGTTCTTCTTGCACTTCGTGAACTTAGTTGATAAGTGAGTGTTTTGCGTACTAGCAGGTTGCTGAAAAACATTTTTATGAGCCACGAAGGCACGAAATAATTTTAAGCAAATCGCTATCTCAACCGTCGATGATATTGGCGACAATAATTTTTCACCTTAATTTCTTAGTGACGTTGTGTCTTCGTGGCAAGCTGAATGGACTTTTTCATCACCCTGATAGTGCTGTTTCTCAAAAATAATCTTGTATTTGTACAAACGCATTCATCCTGATCCCGCCGAAGAGGGGCGGGACGCGACGGCCTCCTTCGACGCGCTCCGCTTGCTCAGGATGAGCCGTCGCGGCTGCGTCGAAGGATGACGATAGATTATAAAATACAATATTTATTTTGGGAAGCGGCACTAGCAGTTATTGAAACTCTGCCGACACTACTTTCACCTTGCTCGATACACAGGGAGATTCAAGGCTTCCCGGAGTAATGTCCTTGAACGTTTCCTGAGTTTTTCCGATCATTCGCGCAGCGATCTTGCATCGCTTCACGGCAACAACATTTCCGGTAGCATCAAGGTACGTGAACTCTAGCACCACGGATGCAAGTTTGTGCACGGATTCATTATTGAGCTCCACTGAATGGACGGGTTCCGTCCCCTCCGAGTTGATTGTCATGGTCTGGTCAAACACCGTAACTTTCTGGGATTCTTCGACAACAGATATTTTCGGCAGCGCGCCTTTCTCAATATCGTCGATCTTCTCTATCTTTAACTGCGCCTCCTTATACAAAGGGCTTTCTTCGGGAATTTTATCGTAGTAGTATTCCGCCACTTCGGTACTGTTTTGCCGCGAAGTATTCATCCCCTTTCTGGAGATTGTTCGGCGCTTGTTCGGGCGTATTATCGCATCCGAACATAAGCACTGAGAAAATAACGGTAAGGACGAGCTTCATGCTGTTTCCTTTCAAAAAAATTAGACAGGGGCAACCGTGCTTTGATGCGCGACTTTTTCCAAAATCTTTACGGCTTTTATTATTTCATCTTTAGTAGTATTCTTTCCGATCGAAAACCGGATGCTCGCCCGCGCCGTTTTTACGTCGCGCCCGATAGCGTGGAGCACGTGCGAAGGTTCCATGCTGCCCGAAGAACAAGCCGAACCGCTGGCCACGGCCACGCCGTGCAGATCCATGTTCAGCAACAACGCCTCCCCGTCGATATCGGTTTTAGCGCTGTCGAACGAGACATTGACAATAGAAGGCAGTGCATCTGTCGGATGGCCGTTAAACAGTATGGAGTCGAATCGCTCCGACAGAAGACGCTTCAATTCTTTTTTCAATCCATTCATATGAACTGCATTTTTTTCCAATTCACGCCGGCTCGTTTCGATTGCTCTGGCAAAACCGACAACAAGGGGAATATTCTCTGTCCCGGCTCTTCGGTTCCGTTCCTGAGCCCCTCCATGAAGATATGAATCGACATTCACTCCTTTTCGGATGTAAATTGCCCCGATACCTTTCGGGCCGTAAAATTTATGGGCAGATATAGCGAGGATGTCGATTGAAAGCGCATCTACGTTGATTGGAATTTTGCCGACAGATTGAACGGTATCGGAGTGAAAAACAATTCCATGGTCGTGTGCGGCCTTCGCGATGTCTTCGACCGGCTGGATGGTGCCGATCTCGTTGTTCGCATGCATCACGGAGACAAGAGAAGTCCGCGGCACAATTGCCGCACGAACCTCATCGGGGTCGACTTTTCCAAACTCATCGACCGGAAGCAGTGTCGTCTCAAAACCATTGCCGGCCAAATACTCGGCGCTCCGAAGAACGGCGTGGTGCTCGACGGAAGAAACGATGATATGATTCTTCCCGTGCGCACGTTTCGCCGCAAGCGCAACGCCGAAGAGCGCGTGATTGTCCGCCTCGGTCCCTCCGCTGGTAAAAAAGATTTCTCCAGGGTTTGCACCGATTGCACGAGCAATCTTTTCCCGGCTCTCCTCGAGAAGAATTTTTGTTTCCCTGCCGAATGCGTGGATTGACGATGCGTTCCCGAATGAACGGGTAAAGTATGGAAGCATAGCTTCGGCCACATCCGGGTCAACCGGCGTCGTCGCACTGTAATCGAGGTAGATCCTTTGGACATCATTGTTCATGGTATAAAAATATATCAATCGCTTCAGGAATAATCAACCGAAAGAACTTCACCCCGGATGACCTCTGCACCTCCCTTGTAAAAAACAAAAAAAGTGAGGCCTGAAACGAGACCTCACCCTTTTACCTGTACTCCGAAATTCTGACTTTATTGGCCTTTCAACCGTTCACGCTGCACGTCGCGTACTGCCTGCCGCAGTTCTTGCACAAAATTGCGCTCAAACACAATATATTCGGCAATCTGTTTGTTGGAAAGGACTTCCTTCAACTCCGTCAAAAAACGAAGACGTTCTCCGGAAATTTTTTTGTCGACGTCGAGCAAGAGATTGAACGTGCGACTGTAATCGTCATCCCCTGCGTCCGATTTTGATTGGGTATCCAGCTTATCGACCAATTCATTACGCTCCTTCTCAAACCCGTGCATCGTATCCTGATGTTTGTTGTACCTCGCAATAAATTTTGCGGAATGTTCTTCATCTAATTTTAATGATTCAAGCATCCTTACCTTCTTGAAACTTTCGATGCGGTCGTACGCAGGCCGCTGGGAGCGATCACCGCGCTCCGGCTGTGCCAGCAATGAACCCGTCGCCAAAAACATAACACCAAAAACGATTGTAACAAAATATTTCATGGTCGCCTTCTCCATTCTATAATGACGTATCATTAAGTTTTCTGATGACAAAATCTACGTCTTCATCGCTGACATCGTCCACAGGGTTTTCAGCCGCAAGAAATACCGACGGGGAATGCCCGTTCGCAAGCTGGTCGTCGACAAGTTCGCGTTCAATCTGCCGGGATACCAGGGCAGGATTCGATATTGTTTCTATCAGCCGTTGAGACGGATCGATTGTTCTCGCCAGCACATTGGAGTACGAGACCGATTCTGCCACCTCGTCAATTTCTTCTCTCGGAATCTCGGAAACGATCTCCCTCAAATGGGATTGCATCGTATCAGCCATCGGGTTGAAAAGAATGTACATTCCAATCATAGATGCCAGCACCGCACCGGCTGATATGGGAGCCAGAAATCGCTGCACCCACAACGGCATCGCAAATCCTGATGCGTGTTCCGGTTGCTGCTCAAGCCTCTGATGAATACGTGGCAAAAGATTCGTGAAGTAATGAGTCGGGACATCTTCATCCTCAACGTTGCGCAGCGATTCGAACGCCTCGTCGATCAGATTCAAATCATTCGTGCATCGAACGCACGTCGCAACATGCCGCTCGACGGCCTCTCGTTCTTCCTGAGAAATCGTTCCCTCTCTCAGGCCAACCAATAAATATTGAATTCTATCGCAATCCATGTTTAACATACTCCGCAATTTTTTTTACAGCGTGAAAATAGTTTGCCTTCAAACCGCCGACACTAGTTTTGAGAATCTTAGATATCTCTTCATACGGCAGTTCTTCATAATACCTCAGCACAAAAACTTTTTTCTGCTTTTCCGGCAATCGGTCGATCGCCTCCTTAATCAATCTCGTACGTTCGTCCCGCTCCATCCGTTCGAGAGGCAAAATCTCGTCCGACTCATACTGAGCAGAAGAATCATCAAGTGCAAATGTCTTTCGAGTTTTCTTCCGGCGAATTTCATTGAGTGATAAGTTTACCGCGATTCTATACAACCACGTGTAAAAGCTTGAATCGCCCTTAAATGAATTCAGCGACCGGTAGACTTTGACGAATATGTCTTGTACGACATCGTCGGCCTCGTCGTGATCAGGAAGGAGTCGGCGGACAACCCAGTATATTTTTTCCTGGTACCGTAGAACAAGTCCGTTGAATGCTTTCTCATTCCCATCCTTAAACTCACGAATCAGCTCAAGATCGCTGCGTTGATCCATCGAATATATCGCCGTACTTTTTTTGACACGGAAAATGTGTCAAAGTTTAAGGTAAATTCCGTTAATAAATGGTGCAATGCACGGAAACGAGTCCATTGATCCTGTTATCATCATCACCGATAATGCTCAGATATTGGAACGCACCCTGGTCCGTTTGCAACGCGTACCGGGAGAACAAGAGCAGGAAATCGTCAAAACGAATCACGAGCAATGACATGCCGTTCCTTAGCGCCCCGACAATTCTTTGAAGAACGGAACAAAAAGAAACGATGGCGTTCGAAACATGTATGTGCGCGGTTTGAAAAAATCAGAATTCCTGCATTTGCTCCTGCTGAAAGTCATGAAACGTAGAATTGATCTTAAAAAACGGAATATCAACTCAATACACATTGTAACGAATTCCGATCAAAATATCATATTTGCCGGCATAACTCGGATCAAGCAAGTAATCAAAGGGATTGTTCAAAAATTCATTATACGCGGGAGCTACAGTATTATCCGTATACGTCGCCGTCATTTGTGTCGTGAAACGCGTTCGCAGTGCATGAAAATCTATAAAGAGGTCGCGAAACGGCTGATAACTTCCAACAATTCCGAATGACTGTTGTTTAGTGATTGGACCGTACAATAAAGTCGGTTCATTGGCAGAATATTGGTAGTACGTAGATTCTTTTCCCCCTTTTCTTAACGACTGAAATTTCAAGCCGATTTCAAGATTGTACATTGGGTGATGGTACGCACTCACCGTAAAAAGGTCGGCGTTCTGTCCGATCCAATCTGCCAGATTAACATCATGGTTTTGATAGGTATCCTCAGCATACTGATGGTTATACACCCATGGATTAATACGCGTATATTCAACATTGATTCTCGTATCATGATAAAAAAGGTCGTACGCGTTGCCGCCCAGAGTAAAGCCTAATTGATTATGATTTTGAGTCGGGCTTAGAAATTTTGTTGTGGAAAATTCATCAAAAAAAATCGGGAGATAGAAATCAAAATTCTTCACAACATCGAATTTAAAATTAAAATATATCTGAGAATTATCCTGATTGTTCAAATAGTGCTCGGCTGTTTTGAAAAACATGATCGGAATTAAATACAATAATTCCGGCTGGCGGCCTGGGCCTCCATAGATTTCCGATTCCCCGACTGCAATATTCACACCATTCCACGGCGTCACTTCCAGCATATTGGCAGCGATGTATTTATTCATATAAATCGGTCGTATACCCCAATACTGCGTATTGTAGCTCTCCGCAGAATCTATGATTCCGGAAAAAAGCCATCCGTGGATATAGGTGAAATCAATATCCTTGCTGATCCGCGCATGCAGCTTTAATTGCGGATATGCGGGCGCTTTGGTCGAAAGGATAATGTTGCCGTTCTCACCAGCGCCCCACACATTCTGCATTTGCTCCGCTGTCAGTGTGACAAATCCACAATCAACATTCATCTGGGCATTAAACACATCATAATCATACGTATTGGTTATTGTTGACGAAGGGACTACGGCAGTCAACGGAGAAAGCGGACGCAGCGTCGATTGGTCTCCTAATGTACTGATGTATGAACCGCCGTCATGAGAATCGTGATAGTAGAAATATGCGCCCACGCTGCTCCCCACGTATCCGTATGCAAAAAGTCCGTTCGTAAGTTCGGAAAGAGTTTTCCCATCTGCCATATGGTCGTACGACGCCGAACCGATGAGGTCGACCATAAATCGCGACGGTTCGCTTTCGTAATTATAGAGATGCCAGCGCTCATCCGACAAATTATTGTAGTTGAGACTTTTCATCTCTTTATAAAATTCTTCTTTGTAAAACTTCAACTGCTCTTGTTCTACGGTTGTCAATTTGGCACTCAGACTGTCAACGTGAATCAGAAACTTCGCAATAGATTGCCGGGAGAGCGGTTTCACAGCATCACGATAATCGGTAATAATTTGTTTTGCAGCCATCTCGTCGAGGAACGTATAGACTCCATGCGTTGCAGGGAGATACACAGTTTGAGCGGAAAGCGCGGCACTCAAAAACAAAAATACAACTAGACAAAAAAAAGATTTTTTCATTAACAGCCCATCATTAATTTATAATGGTGAATAAGAAATCGATACGGCAAATCGCAAAGGCTCTGAGAATTATCGCGGAGAAAAAGGGATTGTACCCGATCCGTTACGGCTACAAGGAATCAGACCGCCTCGGCTTGACGACGTATGATAATAATACGGATAAGCCCAAAATACTTGCGATAATCAAAAGTGAGACTACAAGATTAATGGCGACAACGTCCATAAGAAGCATCTTCACTCCTACATATGCAAGCACGACGCCGACTCCGTATTTCATATACTCAAATTTCTGCTGACCCTTCTCGAGCACGAAGTACATTGATCTCAAACCCAACACGGCCATAATGTTCGAACTAAATACGATGAGCGGATCGGTCGTAATCGCAAAAATCGCCGGAATGGAATCCACGGCGAACACAACGTCTGTCGTTTCAATGATGAGCAAAACTACAAACAGCGATGTTGCGTGGAGAGCCCCTTTCTCGCGAAAAAAAAAACGGCCGTCAGTGCCGCCGCTCGATACCGGGATGAAATTCCGGAATACCTTGAGAATAAGGTTTTTGTCCGGCTCAATCTTTTTTTCTTCTCCAAACGTTATCTGATACCCAGAATAGAGAATCACAACGCCAAAAAGATACATCACCCAATGGAATTCTCTCACAAGCGCTGTTCCAAGCAGAATCAAAATGCCCCTGAGTATCACCACTCCGATGATTCCAAAATTCAGCACACGGCGTTGTTGTAACGGCTGGATTTTAAAAAAGGTAAAGATAAGGAGGAAGACGAAAAGATTATCGATGCTGAGGGATTTTTCGATGACATATCCGGTGAAAAATGCCAAGGCTTTCTGCTCCCCAAAAGCGAAATAAACGCCGACATTCATCAAAAACGAAAGCACAATCCAAAAAATGCTCCAGATAATTGCCTTTCGAACGGACATAGTTGTTATTGTGCTCTAAAAAAAATCAATGGACTGAAGTTCCGTAATGTTTTTTCCCGCCGTCTAATGCCCCACTCCACTATCCCATCTCCTCCTTGCCCCAAAGCCAGAATCGGACGTTTCGCCGCTGATGGCACAAAAATTCTTCTTTCTCGGCAGCCACGATGACAAAGATACAAAATCTCCGTTTGAGAACAAAAATAAATAATTCTTCCTGATTTTCCGTGAGCTGCCTCGCATACTCTTTCGGTAGCAGAACGAGGAGTGAGACTCCTTAAACTCTTCCAGATATTGATTTGCGCCGAGCAATTTTGTATCTTTATTTTAGATTTTTGCCCGAGTGGTGAAATGGCAGACACACTGTCTTCAGGAGGCAGCGCTCGCAAGGGCATGGGAGTTCAAGTCTCCCCTCGGGCACAAAGAACATCCTCACCAACTCCAAATCCCCCACTTCTTTCCAAACTCTCGCCGATTGGTAACTTAATCGGCTGACAATTATTCAGACTAACAGCTAACGACAGACAAAAACATCCGTTAGAAAAATCGCAAAAAAACTTGCGCAATTAAATAACTATGCATACATTTGTAGTCAAATAACTACACAATGAATTTACGACGAGACGTATTTCAAGCCATAGCAGACCCGACCAGAAGGGCTATACTTCTATTGGTTGCTTCGCAATCGATGACAGCAGGTGCAATAGCTTCAAACTTTGACACCGCGAGACCGACAGTTTCAAAACACTTGCATATACTCACCGAATGCGAATTGCTTGAACAAGAGCAAAACGGCAGAAAAATTTACTATCACTTAAATCCACAAAAGGTAAAAGAAGTAGCAGACTTTATTGAACCATTCCGCAAAAAATGGGATGATAGGTTTAACAAATTAGAAACCGCGATGAAAAAATACAAAGCAACAAAATAGAACACTATGGAACAAAAAACAAAAATCAATGCCGAAGACGGCAAACAAGAGTTAATGGTAACAAGGGAATTTGATTTGCCATTGGAATTACTTTTTAAAGCGTATGTAGAGCCCGACATTGTTGAGCAATGGATGGGAACGAAAGTGCTGAAACTTGAAAGTAAAAAGCACGGCAGTTACCAATTTGAAACAGCCGATGCTCAAGGAAAGGTGGTATTTCGGGCCAATGGGGTAATCCATGAGTTTATCCCGAACCAGAAAATCACACGGACATTTGAAATGGAGAATACGCCTTTTGGCGTCCAGCTTGAGTTCTTAGAATTTGAAAAACTTACTGACGACACCAGCAAGCTCACTATGCATATAGTATTTAGATCAGTCGCATACAGAGACCAAATGGTGCAAATAGGTATGCCTAAAGGTATGAACATGGCACATAACCGATTACAAGACAGCGTAAGCAAATTAAAATAACACCTCATAACAAGGAGAAATAATTTCACAAAGAGAAATAAAATTATCTATTGGATTGCTACTGTCTGGCTTGCATTAGGAATGCTATCAACCGGAATAGTCCAGTTATTGAAAGAGAAAGCGGGAGCAGGGGGGAGTAGATAGTATTACACAATTGGGCTATCCTGTCTATTTTCTGACAATACTGGGTGTTTGGAAACTTTTGGGAGTTGTAGCAGTGCTTATTCCTAAATTTCCTTTACTAAAGGAATGGACTTATGCAGGCTTTTTCTTTGCCATGTCGGGGGCGATATTTTCGTATATCGCATCGGGTAATTCCGTGAATGAAATATTTCCCTCGCTGCTATTACTAATCCTGACTGTAGTATCTTGGTATTTCAGACCTGTAGATAGAAAAATCATTTAATCTAATCAATAGAAGAATAGAATGAATCCTAAGGTTGATTTTTATTTTAGTAAAGCTAAAAAGTGGCAGGAAGAATTGGAGAAATTGAGAACGATCGTTCTTAGCTGCCCGCTAACCGAAGAATTGAAGTGGGGTTGTCCTTGTTACACGTTTCAGGAAAGCAACATCGTTCTAATACACGGATTTAAAGAATACTGTGCGCTTTTGTTTTTCAAAGGTGCCTTGTTAAATGATGCCGATGGTATTCTCATCCAACAAACGGAGAATGTGCAGGCGGCACGCCAGATTCGGTTCACCAATGTTCGAGAAATAGTTGAGATGGAAACCATCTTGAAAGCCTATATTTATGAAGCCATTGAAGTGGAAAAAGCCGGTTTGAAAGTGAATTTTAAAAAGACTACAGAATTCATCATTCCTGAAGAATTTCAAAATAAATTAGATGAAATCCCTGCCTTGAAAACTGCTTTTAATGCATTGACGCCGGGACGGCAAAGAGCATACATTTTTTATTTTTCTGCACCCAAACAATCCAAAACTCGGGAGTCAAGGGTTGAAAAATGCATGCAGCAAATTCTCAATGGAAAGGGATTAAATGATTAGAAGCTATCTCAAAATTATTTATACGTAGAATTTAGGTGTCATTGTCATGCTGAGCGTAGCGAAGCATCTATATTGAGTTAGTTGGATAGATTCTTCACTGCGCTTCGCTCCGTTCAGAATGACCATGCAAGTGGTTTTTGAGATAGCTTCTAGTGTCCTGTATCGCAAATAAGTTAATAAAGTCTGAAGCCATCGACGTTCGAAATCCGTCGGGAATCATCAATTTGGCTGGCCAGACTTATTCAAGGAAATTCTGATACACGACACTAGTACATTCGATCAGAAAATAAATTAATCAAGCTTTAAGATATTACCTCCTTTGCGTTCATTCGAACTCCTTTTTGATCGCATATAATACTCAATGAAATAATCTGAGACTTCTGAAAAACTTGCAATGAAATGTCTGATCCCGCCGCAAAACGGTGGGAGAAAAGTCTATTCGTTCAATTTGAAAAAAAACTAGATTCTTCGTCTCCCGACGAAAAGCGTCGGGATCCTCAGAATGACATTACTTAGGAATTTTTCAGAAGTTTCAACTTCAAGCTCTTTTATAGATGAGGTACTGCTCAGGTTCATGTAATTTCGTTGGACGGATAAAAAAAATCCCCGCAGCTATCACCGCGGGGGATCATACTTTCTTATAGAGCACACTTACGCTTCGGCCACTGGCCATTCAACAATCGCTAACTTCTACGCGAACACTTTTAATCCTTCCGTGCAGTTCTTGCAGATATCTATTTCCTTCCGGGATTTTAGAATTGATCTTCTGAATTGTTGATACGGTTCGCCCTGCCACACTTCCCTGAACGACGAGGTGGAAAGGTCTCCCAAGGTATGCTGAGCATCTTTATCGAAGCAGCACGGAACGACAGCGCCGTCCCATGTGATAACGCAGCCTTTCCACAGTTTCCAGCAATGGTTGAGCAGTTTATTTTTAATAGAGTATGAGCCGTCGTTATTTTTTTTGTATCGTGAATAATCGTCTATCGTTGGAATAAGATCGCTGCCATGTTCGTAATCATAAATCTGCGCTGTTTTGAACAGGACCATATCGACGCCGAGTTTTTTGGCCAACCGCTTTGCATCTTCTACCTGGTGCTCATTCGGTTTCACGACGAGAAATTGAAACACCACACACGGAGTAGCGGATTGTAATTTCTTTTTCCATGCTATAACGTTCTGTGTCCCCGCAATCACCTTCTCCAGCGACCCGCCGACGCGGTATTGTTCATACGTTTCCTGCGTTGTTCCGTCTATGGAAACGGTCAGACGATCCAACCCGCTTTCAACGGTACGCCGTGCGTTTTCTTCATTCA